>JAKAFK010000038.1 GCA_021817985.1 Pseudomonadota bacterium
ATTTTGACCATTCTGTTTTTCTTGCCAGCAATGCGATTGATCCGTTGAGCATGCTGCCGCCTTGGCTACGACGCACGTCCTTCGGGCAACCCACTGTGCTGCCGAGTCGATGCATTGCAAGCCTTCATGCCTGAGGGCGGGCATGGCGTCTAGGGCATCGGGAAGGACCTCAGGGTCTCGGTCGGGGTTTTTCTGCTGGTCGTCGGGTTGGCGACCCGAATGTTTCCTACCTTCATCCGATAGCCAGTAAAGGGAGATAGCCCATGTTCAAGCACATCCTTGTTCCTGTGGATGGCAGCCAGACCGCCGACAAGGCATTGGTGCTCGCCTGCGACCTGGCGAAGGCGCACGGTGCGGCCTTGCGCATTGTGCATGTGCTTGACGAAAGCGCGATCGGTTGGCTACCCGACTACCCGGCCGTCCGGCATGCACAGCGCGAGGTCGGCGAGCGCCTGCTTGCACGCGCGAAGCAAGATGCGGAGATATTGGGCGTCATTGCGCAGACCGCCTTGCTGGAGATGGCTGCCGGCCGGCTCGCCACAGCGATTTCCGAGGATGCCTCCCGCTCCGGCGCGGATCTTATCGTGATGGGAACGCACGGACGCAGGGGAGCGGACCGCCTGTTGCTGGGCAGCGTCGCCGATGGCGTCGTGCGTATCGCGACGATCCCCGTCCTGCTTGCGCGCGGAGAATGAACGAGCGTTGGCATCCCCGCGGCGCAGTGCGCGGAGGATGGGCATAGGGACGGACGCACGGCGGGATTGAATGCGGGTCTTCGGTACTGGATCAAAACCTTTTCAGCCCGTCCGGGTCTGGCTCGTGCCCCTTTCTCCGAGGCGTCGCGGGAGGAGGCGGGCTCCGCTCGGGCGAAAAGCCGCAAAATTCTCCCGGGGTCCAAAAGGAAACGTCCTTTCAGGTGACCGGGAATCTGCGCGGGTCAGGGGCGAGCAGCTCTCGAACAATGGGGAAGCCGATGCGCAAGGATAGCCCAGGGGCGTGGTGGCCTGGGAGAGAGATACCAGCAGCTTGATGCCGTGGCAAGTACGGAAAGCTTGGCCTGTTCAGGTCGGATAGGGTAGGACGTCGCCTCTGTGGCGCTCCACGGTTAGTGGAGGACGTCCCCCTTGGGGCCAGGGACAGGCGTGCCGACCGGGTCGTCGACCCCGTGGGCCTTGTCATCCCGGGCGGGTTCGTTCCTGACTGTGCGGGCAGGCGCCGGCGCGATACTCCAGTTCATCACAAGGCCGTTTTCGACCACGGCCGTGAGCACGAGACCCCGATGGTCGCACCGGTGCTGCACGTAACCACTAGGCCGGTCCGCGCGCAATTCACCCTGAAAAGCTTCCAGACAACGAGGGCATAGACTAAGGATTTGGATCATCGCCCCCCCCGAAAGCCAAGGCGGCATGCGGCCGTTCGTTCATTTTCCCTCCCGGATCGGAACCATGCCGCGCGTTGTTCGAGTAACGTCTTCTGAGCGGCAGGTTACAGTATGTTTTTATGACATTTATTGACAGCGTGTTACATTTGGACTATGTTAAGCGACCGTTCGAGTAAATCACTCGATTCGCGGCGCTCCACATGGTGCCATGCACCTCGCGCCCGAATGGTGACGTCTTTCCGACACACAACAATAAGCCTCATTGTCGCATATCGGCGCAAAGCTGGCTGAAAAAAAAAGAACGACGTGCGGGGCCTAGGGGAGGGGAGGGGAGATGACATTGCCAGTACCGACCTTTGATTTATTCTGCGCGGCGCTGGGCGATTCACCGAAGCCCAAGTTTGCCGTTTCCAGATCCCGTTTCGAATACCTGAACAAGGCGGCGTTGTCGTTGTTCGGGGCGAGCTCGGAAGAACAGTTGCTCGGGCGGCCCATAATCGAGCGCATCCACCCGATTGACCGCAGTGCCGTCTCCGAATGGATCACGCACCTTCATGAGAGGCGGATCCTAATCCCGCATCGGCATCGATACCTTCGGCTCGACGGAACGGCTATCCACGTTGAGGCCTCCGCGGTGCCGCTCCACTTTGGCAGCGAGCCTGGTGGCTTCGTCTGCGTGCGCGACCTCAAAAAAGATCAGTACGGCGAGAGAGGGCGAAAGCATCGCATTGTGCCCGATGATGGGGCCGACGTCGCACATCGCCTTTCGCTTGAAAGATATTTTCGCGCCGAGGAGGATGCGCTCGGACCTTGCGCCATGGCTGCATCAAAAGATCATGAGCTTGCCCGATCTGCCGCGGCAGGTGACTTTGCAGCGGGGCGCCGGTTGCTTGCCAAGACCATGGGTCTCGTCGTGTGCATCGCGAGGCGTTATGCCGAGTCTGGCCTGCCGCTGCGCGAGCTTATCGGATCGGGGAATACCGCGCTGATCCGGGCGCTGCAGACGTTTGATCCTGACCGCGCCATCGTATTTTCCGTCTATGCCGGATGGCAGGTGATTCAAGGCATCGAGTGGACGCAAGCGCAACGCCATTCTCCGGCTCGGTTGCTTGGCGAGACGCTCAGAGAGACGAATGCCTGCCTCCGTGCCCGACGCTATCTGGCGGCGAACGGCTATCCGCAGCCCGAGGCGGAAGAGATCGCGTACCTCGTCCGAAGCCCTGTCGGTCGCGTGCGGCGGGTTCTGGACCTTGACGGCCGGTTGGCAGACATCGGCTGAAGCCAGGCGATAACCCAGTCATTTGAGGCCTTTGGGTATCCGCGTCCTCGACCTGGACTCGACCCAATGGAACTGTGCCTTTCCGTTGATGAGCGATAATTAACCGGCTACGCTCCGGGCGTGATTAAGACCCTTTGCGGCAAGGGCATGGAATGCTTCTATTGCACTGGCCGCATGGCGGGAATACAGCCGCGCCACACCGGATGGAATAGTCCCGAGAATATTAATAAGGAGGCAGCGCGATGTCCCTGACATCCCTATTGAAGGGCTTCGTCGGCGAGGCGATGGGCAGCTTGGCGGGCAAGCTGTTCCTAGACAAGGAGACCTATCGCTCCCTGAACAACGTCACGCTGAACACCAGCAACGGCACGACGCAAATTGACCACGTCATTGTCTCTCGCTTCGGCATCTTTGTGGTTGAGGCGAAGAATTACCAGGGGTGGATTTTCGGGGGCGAAAAGCAGGCCGAATGGACGCAATCCCTGCCCGGCGGTAAGAAGTTCAAGTTCCAGAATCCGTTGCGACAGAACTATCGACACATCAAGGCCCTATCGGAGTTTCTGGGCCTGCCGGTGGATAAGTTCTACTCGGTAGTGATGTTCTGGGGCGAGAGCAAGTTCAAAACCGAAATGCCGTCGAACGTGATGTCGAGCGGCTATGCGACCTACATCAAGGGCAAGACCGAGGTGCTGTTCTGCGACGAGGAAGTCGGGCAAATGGTCGAGGCCCTACAGACCGGACGGTTGCCCACGGGCCTCTTTAAGGGCCTGGAGACACGGCGCCAACACCTGGACTCGTTGAAGGAGCGCCACGAGAGCACGACCCGCTGCCCGAAATGCGGGGCCGACCTGATGGAGCGACTGGTGAAGTCAGGGGAGCGGGCAGGCCAGAAATTTCTGGGGTGTTCTGCGTTTCCAAAATGTCGGTTTACCAAGCCCATGAGCTCAGACTAGCCAAGCTTCTCGGCCAAGCATGAAGTCGGTTGAGCGTTATGCACATCTCGCCCCGGATCATCTGGCGAACGCGGCGGCGCGGTTGGAAGTCGTGGTTTCTGGGTCCGATTTGGCTACGGACGGGGGAAATAGAAAAGGCCTGCATCGCTGCAAGCCTTTAGTTGTTTGGCTCCCCGACCTGGACTCGAACCAGGGACCTGCGGATTAACAGGCCATTATAATAGGGCCTATAAAACAATATGCTAGCCCGTTTTCTGCTTCGCAATTCGGAAAAAACGGCACCTCTGGAAGCCAATAACGGCACGGCGGTGTTGCGGATTGCGGAGTGAAATGCGCAGTTGTTTCGCGCATTTTGTGCGCGCCAATAATCTCGATAGTTGGACGGAGCCGCTACGCGGAGGAGAACGACGCAGTGTGATAATGTCACGTTCCATGCGGGCTTCCGCCAACTCCTTGCGCAACCGGGCATTCTCAACTTCCAACTCCGCCGCCGAACGAGCCCCGGGAGCCGCAGCGCCTGCCTTCCCCTTGGCCGCCACCACCCAGTTCGCCAATGTCCCCTTGGAAATGGCCAGCCGCTTCGCTGCCTCCCCTTGCGACAACCCTTACTCCAACACCAATTTGACCGCCTCGGCACGAAACTCCGGCGTGTATTGCTGCAGCTTTCTCATGATTCCTCCTTCTCGGTTAGTGTACCAAGTTGGAGTGTCCATTTTTATCAGGCTACCTCAAGCCGCGCTTCGATCATCCCCAGCTCCTGCAGGCCATACGAACGATCTGGTTGGCCAGCGACCAGATGTGCTCCAAGAAGCTGAAGGCTGCACTGCCACTCTGGATTCCCCACTATGAAGCCGAATACGGCCCTCTGGAGCCGGCCGTGAAGGCGCTGCTCGAGGAGATCTCAACCTCCACGCTGGATCGACTGCTCAAACCCATCCGGGTGGAGATGCCCGGTAAGGGCCTGTCAGGCACCAAGCCAGGAACATTGCTCAAGAACCAGATCCCCATTCGCACATGGCGGCTACGGGATCGAATACTTACCAGAACCATCGGGCGGGTTCCCGTCGATTCGGTGGTGGTATGCATAAAAATGTGCGCCGCTCCCCAGCCTGCCTCCGAAAATAACGATTATAATTGCGAACCATGAGCACCACACACGTTCGCCTAACATACGATGGCTTGGCACTGGCGGGACACACGATGGATGTCCGCTCTCTTGCCCCAGCCCTCCTGGCTTTCGGCGACTTGTGCGAAGAAACAGGAAAGCTACTCTTCGGGCAAGATGTTGACACTCGCGTAGAGGTAAAGGCTAGCTTCCGTAGCGGCTCTTTTGGTATCGATCTATCCGTTGCCCCACAGCTAGTACAGCAGGTAATACAGTGGCTTTCCGGCAACGACGCCACCGCCGTTTCAAACGGTGCCGCAATTGTCGGCGCAATAGGCACATTTGGCGGAGGGCTTATTGCTGTTCTGCGCTGGCTAAAGAATCGCCGCATCAAACGGGTTGAGGTCGTACCGGATGGTCGGCGCATCATTACTGAGGATGACGACAGCATTGTGGTGGAAGAGCGAATAATCTTCTTGCTCCAAAGCCGCACTGTCAGAACGTCTTTGCAACAGGTTGTCCGCCCCATCGAAAGCGATGGTATAGACACGGTAGCATTTGGCACCGACGAACACGTCGAAACGGTAATTGCGCGACCAGAGGCCGCATGGTTCCATGTACCCCCACCGGAAGACGCATTGCTTGCCGACGACACGCGAATGATGTCGTTCTCAATTGTCAGCGTCTCCTTCAAAGAAGATAACAAATGGAGGCTATCTGACGGCCAGAACTCTCTTTATGTCACCATGGCCGACAACGAGTTTCTGGATAGGGTGAACCGGAATCTCGAACGGTTTGCCAAGGGCGATATATTGAAGGCGGAGACCCGCATTTCGCAGTGGCAGACCACAGAAGGTCTTAAGACAGAATATACAATTTTACGCGTTATCGAACACCGCCCCGGGGTCCCGCAAATTCATTTGCCGATTTGACGTACTCGCGCTGACTGGCGCACCGACAACTGGGACATCTCGCAGCCCGGCTTTGTTGAGGCGGACACGGTGGCCCATTGCGGCAACTCACTCGCCGCGCCCGGGTACGCCTGGGTGTCTTGCTTTTCGGGCTTCCTCGGCGCAGTCATTGGGATAACGCGGAGGGGCCGTAGAGCATGATTTCGGAAGTCCGCTACGGCGTCAGAGCATTGCGGGACCAGTCTGCACGGCCCGCCCCAGGCTAAATAATTGGCCTATTTTGTGGGTTTTACCTTGTCGCCGAGACGCACATAATGCTCGGTCATGGTGACAGATCCGTGCCCGAGCTGGCGCCTTGCGTCGAGGATGCCGGCCGAATCCGCTTTGTCGGTCCCGGCTTTCGCGCGCAGGTCGCGAAATTGGAAGGCCTTGATGAGTGGCTTCAGGGTTTCGTCGGCATGCTCCGCCGCTGCGGCCCGCGCCTTTTCGAAGGCATTGTCGAGGGCGCAGTAGGTGAGCGACTGTCCATAGCTGTTTACGAGCAGCTTGAGAGTGCGAACTTTGAACTGGCGCTTTCGTTCGTTAATGCGGTCGATGAGCTTGCCCAGCTCGTTTTGCGTGCCGTCCTCGTTGAGGAGGGAGATCCGCAGGCGTGCGCCGGTCTTGTTCTGGGTGATCGCCAGTTCGTTTTCGCGGATATCCGTCTCCGACATCTTCACGACATCGGCCGGGCGTTGCCCGGTGAGATAGGCCAGATCCATTGCGTCGCGAACGCTTGGATTTGCATAAGCGTAGACCGCACGGAACACCTGGTCATCGATATAGATGTCCCGCCGCCCGGTTTCCTTGAAGCCCTTCACTCCACGGCAAGGGTTGTCCCGTGCGGTCAACCCGCGTTCGCGGCTGAAGTTCCATATGGCCGAGAATAGCGCCTTCTCGCGGTTTGCGCGCACCTTGGCGGTTTTTCCGCGCCAGTCCATGTATTGGCGGATGTGGATTGGTTCGATCCGATCGAGGGGGGCGGGCGGGTTGTCGAAAAACTGGTACAGGTGCCCCAGCTCGGCCAGATTGTCCTTGCGGGTGCGGGCGGCTTTGCCGGGCAGCGCTTCCTTGACATAGCGCTCGGCCGCATACCGGAAGGTAATGATCTCGACATGTCGCGGCGCGGCATCGATCTCAAGCTCGGCCCATTTCTTCACCGCCATCGGATAGTCATCGCCCAGCGGGATCTCATGCCGCGGTTTCTTGCCGGTGTCGTAATAGTAATAGACCTTCCCGCTGCGCTGCTTTCTGGCGCGCAGCCCTTTGGGCAGGTTGTTGTTGACGCTGGGTTTCCGCCCCATCTTTCTCTGTCATGCCCGCAGCACAGCCGGGCTCCATTCCCTGGGTTCCGTTTTGGATTCCGCTTGCCGCCCTTCGATTGCCGCTCGCGTGACTACCGGCCGGCCGGCGGCGTTGACGAAGAAGGGTATCCCCATCTGGCGCAGCGCGTCAATCTGCCGTTGGCATCGGGTCTTCCCCTTCGCGCCCCCCTTGATTCCCGTGAGGGTGGCGAGGTCGTCGGCGGTTAGAAACATGGCGTGCGATCCTGCGTCCAAGTTACGCCTTTAACGCCGTCTTACCGATCTGCACGACGCCATCCGCCGTCTCGGTGTTCGGCATGGCAAACTCGGCATCGGAGCGCTTGAAAATCTTCCCGTTGATGGTCGCGCCTTCCGCGATGCGGATGCTCTTGTACGCGATTTCGCCATCGACCCTGGCGGTCGACGCCAATACAAGCGACCCGGCCGTCAGCTTGCCATTGATCCGGCCGGCGACATGCGCACGTCCCACCGTGACGGTACCTTCGACAAGCCCGCCCTCGGCGAGCATGAAGAGGTGCTCATGCTCCTCCGGAATGGACAGATTGCCGATGAAGTGCCCATCGATCTTGACGCCCTCCTGGAGGATCAGGTTCCCTTCGAGACGTGCGCTTTTCGCAAGGAGGGACGTGATGCCTTCCTGGGTGGCCGTCTTGCCATGCGCATTAGCGCGTTGTTTGGCGAACGGGACAAGGCTTTTGGCGTCGCTCATAGGTCTCCCCAGTAGGTCAGGTCTTCGTCGACAGCCTCTTCAGGCGACTCGTAATCGGCGAGGTCGACGACGTCGTACAGGTCGGCCGCGATGGCGGTGGCGATCGCGGGCTCGATCCTGGCTTTCTCGACATAGTGCGTGGCGGCGCGATCAAGCCATTCTTCTTTGGCGATAGGGGACATGATGTCGCTCCCGATCAGTTGGCTGCGAGATAGGTGGCGCGGTTCGTTGCGAATTCATGCGCTCGCGGGTTTGTGGCGCCAAGGCGCTCGTTCATTCCCGGGATGATCTGCCCCACGAAGACTTCGCGGTCGTGCCCATGGAATCGCACGATGACGCTGTCGACCGTGATGGCCAGCACGCCGTGCGCGCTCAGATCGATGCGATGGACTGGCAGAACCGCCGCGGCGGTGGCCGCCACGGGGCGCCTCGGCGATCGTTCGGTGGCACCTTCCGCCATCCGCGCCTTGAGCGTGGCGATAGCCTGCGTCAGTTGCGCGACCTTGGCCGCAAGCCGCGTGTCCTCGCCTTCGGCGGTTGCCGATGCGGGCGCCGTGATCGCCGGCGCCGTCTGGCCAGTTTGCGCGGAAGGATTGGTTGCTGTGGAGAGATCTTGGCTTGGCGCCACCATGGCGGGATTAACGATCGACGTGGATGCGGATGGCGCCGCGATTTCGTTGCTCGGTGCGGGCGGCGTCGGCTTTGGGGACGCGGCCTTGCCAGATTGCGGGGGCACGGAGAACGGCGGGCGCGCCATCGGCGCGGCCGGTAAGTCCCCGATTAGCGGGTGGCCGAGTCGACCGCTGGAGAGCGCCAGCCACCCTGCTCCGATGCTGCCTGCAGCGATGGTCAGGGCAGCGGCGAGCAGGATCTTTTTCCCGCGCCGTGGGCGCGTCACCTTGAACTCGGCGTCTATGACCTTCTCGCCTAGACCAGTTTGGTTGATGATCTCGTCGTTTCGAATATGCGGGTGCGCGGAATCGTTCATTGTCCGTGGTCTCTCTTCAAACAGTCCGGTAGGGCGATGCTCACGCGCCCCTGCGGGAAGACGCGAGGAGCGCGTGTGCGGTAGACGACCATCATTCCCAGGTACAGCGCATTCGCGCAAACCACGACGAGTCCGCCATAGAAGCTCATTGGTTGGCGCAAGCTGGGATAGTAGTAGAGGTTCCAGAAGCCCCAGCTCACGAAAAAGCCGGTGCTTGCCACGGAGACGCCGCGCGTCTCCTTATGGGCATACAGAACGCGGCAATGATTGAGGACCATGAGTCCGGCGAGCGACTCGAAAGCGCCGTTAATAAGATCAGGCACGCTCACGTTCGCACCCCAGAGGTTGCGTGGCCGCCGTTCTCATCGAGCACACCTCGCGATACCTGTCGAGGAGCGTGCCGATCTGGTCCAAGAGGTGGCGTCCGCGGTTCGCGATTCTGGGCACGTTTTCGAACACGATGAGTTCGGGGGGATCGTCAGCAAAGTCCTCCAGCATCAACCAAACGCCGCGCACCGTGAGACGGTTGAGCGCCTGATATTTGTCGGTCCGGCTGCGGTTCTCGGATAGCAGTCCGGAGAATCCCTTACACGGCGCCGACAGAAATACGATGTGCGGCCGCTCGTTGCCAGCGGCGCGCTGAATGTTGGCCGGGGTGGCTTCGCGCCAACCATGGGGCGGCTCGTGGCCGTGGAAGTCGATGAACTGGCTGCGGTCGAACAGGTCCAGTACCGTGCCCGTGGTGCCAGTCAGGCGCTCGAAGTCTCGGATGGCCGGGGCGTTAACATCAACCCCGCCGATGCAGCGGAACTTGCCGACCATGTTGCCAACCCGGACATTGGCCCGGTTGAACCCCTTGGCGCCGCCACCAAGGCCGCAAAACAGGTGGAAGTGGCGTATTTCGCGCGCGTCGTCGGGGGTAATGGTGAAGGCGTCGCGTTTCATTCAGATTCTCCCCGCGTTGCCAGCCATTCCAATGCTTCGGCTTCCGCGTCGAAGTAGGCAACGCTTCGCAAGTACGCGGCCCACGCATCCGCAGGAACCGCGGAGTCGGCAACGGCCAGCCAATGCGCGCGCTCCTGCTCCTGTAGCCGACACAACCAGTCCACGCCCTGCTGCGGATTCCCATCCTCGACAGGGAATACGCCGCCGCCGATTTCCTCCCCATCCTCAAGCAACCGAAGACGCCAGCCGCCGCCAAGCTCAGTTGGGCGTGGATTAATTTCGTAGCTGTGCATGCTGTGCTCTGTCCATGGTTTCGCATCTCCGTCAGCGTTGATGGAACAATAGCAAGTGCTATCGTATTAGTCAATAGCACATGCTAAGGTATTGTCTGGCGGGATCAAAAAAACCCGCTCAGGGGCGGGCTGCGGGCGTCAAAAAAATGCCGAGGCGGATTACGCTGCCAGGCTGGCCCTCGAGGAGGCGATGCGGGCTTGCACGAAGGCGTATATTCGGAATGATGAAGGGCGAGGGGAGGCGCTGGCTAAGGGATGGCGGAACGACGAATCCGGTCTGTTGTGTCACGGATCTATGAGTGCAGGAATTGGGAGTTCTTGCGAATAGATCACAAAAGATATATTGTTCAAGTCATGAATGGGAAAGAAGTCATCAGGAAGCTAGAGAAAGAGGGGTGGGAAGTCCTGCGCCAGGAAGGAAGCCATGTGCGGATGGGCAATGGCTCAGGTAGGACGAGCATACCCGTTCATGGTAAACGTGATTTGAAGCCAGGAACGCTCGCAAGTATTGAGCGGCAGACCGGAGTAAAGTTGAGGTGAGGAGAGCACGCATGGATATCCGTTATCCGGTGATTTGTGAGCCCGAGGAGGGCGGTTATCTCGTCAAGTTCGTCGATCTGGAGGAGGCGTTTACAGAAGGTGACACGATGGACGAGGCGCTATTCAATGCTGCGGAGGTGCTGACGCTGACGCTCGACGGACGTATGGAGGAGGGGCAAGAGGTCCCGCCGCCGTCCGTTGGTGTCGAAGGGGCGTTTTACATCTCCCCTGATGCCAAGACGCAGGCCGCATTGCTGATGCGCCAAGCGCGTGGGGATCGCCCACTCGCGGACATCGCTCGCGCGCTGGAAACGTCGTGGCCCTCCGCGAAGAGACTGGAGGATCCTCATCATTGGCCCTCTCTCAAGCAGCTGGAGAAGGCGGCGGCAGCGCTCGGGAAGCGGCTGGTGTTGTCGTTCGAGTAGGCGCGTTGCTCGAGGCATAGCGAAGCCTGCCAAACTGTCGGATCTGCTTCGTCTGGACGGCGACGGGGCCGGAGGGCGTTGAAATTGTCGATTACCACTAAGGAGGACGACATGGAAAGATTGCAGAACGTTCACCCTGGCGAGGTTCTCCTTGAGGAGTTCCTGAAGCAGATGGACGTTAGTCAGAACAAGCTGGCACGGGCGATGGCGGTGCCCCCGCGGCGGGTAAACGAGATCGTGCTTGGGAAGCGCGCGATCACGGCGGACACGGCGCTGCGGCTCGCGCACGTTCTGGGTACGTCGGTGCAGTTCTGGATGGGGCTTCAGGACGAGTACGAACTACGTGAGGCAAGGGCGCAGCTCGCGGCTTCCAAGGTAGTGCTGTCGAAATTGGCGGCGTAGGTAACGAAAAAGCCGTCGGGGCGGGTTTTTTTGGGTATCCGGATTAGGTTGTGTTTTGGGGGTTGGCCGGAATGCGCACGTTGTGCATTGCCAGTTTGAGGTGCAGGGAGCGGCAGGGTGGTCGGGCCGACCCTGCAGACACCAAACAGGAGTAACAAAAGTCAGCGTCGCTCAATCAACCCCTGAAGCGTATATACGTATCGGGGAGGGCGGTTTCTCTCGGTGACTTCACGAATCTTCATTTTCGCGCGCCATACCTGGCCGACGAATCGCTCATCTGGCGATTCGATAAGTTCGAGCCACGTCATTGCAAGTGCCGGCAATACTGAACCTCTGATAATGTTGCCGGTGCCCACTAGTTTCATCTCGAACCGCCGCGCGCTTGGCAAGAGACCAAGCAGTTCGCCGATCACATCGTCGGCCTCGGTATCTTTGACTTCCGTCGCATCGACGCGGGTCCTGGCACGCCGAATAGCGTTTGTATCAAGGGACTCATCTCGTTCGTTTTCCACTATTCGAACCGAGGCGTTGCTCTCGTCGAGTGCCCGGAAGAATCCGCGAAGAGATATAAGCATCCGCGGGTCAAGTGTCTCGACGGTCGATTCGAACTCCTCGTCCGATCCGGCAGCAGCCTTTGTGATCACGGATGCCACGTCGCTGATCGCTTTTTTAACCGGTGTATCGATCATGCTCTCATTCGTCGCGGTCTCCTCCAGCACGAAACCCATAGAGCCGCGGACGAGATCACGAATTGAGAGAGTGGAGGTGGTCCGCTCTGGAACGCGACCGCGCGAACCAAGTGGACCTAGATCTTCCGACGAGATTCTCTTCGTCACAAGGTCTTGAAACGATTTCAATACTTCGGCTGCAAAGTCGGCATGGATCGCCCGAGAGCCTTGAACGGGCGCTCCGGCGAACATCAGAGCGACACTGCCGGTAGCCTCGTGAAAATTTTCCAGGCGAGCGATGTCTTCTTCTATGGACGCAAGACGAGCCTCAAAGGACAAACGCCCGACCGGGTCGGAATCAGGAATTTCTGCGAGCATGGTCTTGACCGATTCGCGATCGGCGGTCAATGCTTCAAGTTCAAGTGGCTTCATGGCCATCGACTCGCTAAAAGTGCAAGAGCATCTGTGTCATTGGACACCAGCGGCACCCGAAGTATCCCTTTCCAAAGGTGCGAACTTCTCTGGTGTCCAAACAGGCCGTGCCAATATGTTACCTGCGAAATCATACTGGTTAATGCAGAACTGGCGTCGACGAAATATGCGTCGCACAAGAATGCGGCTTTCGTCCGCGAGGCATCGAATAGCGCCGCATTAGCAGCAACAAATGCGCGCCACGCTGCGTCGTCGCGCACATGTGCGGGCCGAACGAAGAACGTAACTACATCAATGTCCACAGGGCTGCGACCTTGAGTGGTTTCTATATCCTCGCAGAAGCTCCCGGCGCACCATTGATACCCACCCGAAACCCCTATCTGGCGCAATCGATCTCGGAGGTCGACGAGACCACGAAGTATGCGCGCCCGTTGATGCGTGGTGCCAAACGCATCTGCGATCTCCAGCAGGGATGCGTCGTAAGGGGACAATCCCGCACGGTCTGCTGGCGAGGAGCCAATATATGGCGGCAGAACGCCGGAAAGATTAAACGGTGGAATCATTCTACTATAGCGGGAAAATTGCTGCCCTTACTTCCATTTATAAAATACTCAGCCGGACTGCGGGCCCACCTCAATAAATCTTCTTCCCAGCCCATACCCATACCACGCGGCCCAGCACCTCCACCTGGTGCGCCTCGTCGTGCGGCACTTTTTCCGGTTCGTAAACTGGATTATCCGATTTGATGGTCAACCCCCCGTCGCGCATGAGCTGGACGCGCTTCACCATGACTTCCGGTTCGGGCGTGTTGTTCCGGCGCAGGATGTAGATGCCGCTCACGTCGGCGTGATTAACGCCCGAGTCCACGACGAGGAGGTCGCCGCTGCCCATGGTTGGCTGCATGGAGTCGCCATAGGCCTCAATGACGCGCAGATTGTTCCTGTTGGTGATGCGCGGCAGTTCTCGACGGAGCCAATCCGCAGTTACCGAGATCGACCCGACAACGTATTCGTGTAATGGCGCAAGTCCAAATTTGGCGCCAGCCTGAAAACACGCTTCAATAAGGCGACATAGCGCCCAGCATCCAGCCATCGCCCATATTACTGAAAACATACCCTACAGAATGGCATACTTGGCTGATATCACTGCAATAATTCACATAGAACTGAAAAGCATTAGCCGTTTGAAGCGCCCAGTTTGAAATCGAAACCACTTGAAGCGGCTGTGTTCTCGGTGTGTTTTGCATGTACCAAAAAACGCTCGAGTAAAATGGGCAATTAAAATTGCCAGGTCGAGCGTACCGTTGTTCCAAGCTGCACAAATTCGTCGTCGCGGTTGCCGCAAGCTCAACGGCCGGTTCAATCTGATCCGCTGCTTCCTTGATATCCTTTGCAAGGATCCCATGGTTGGCACGCAGAGTTTCCGCCAATTGGATTTTCTTCGCGATCGCAGCCTTGTCTTCATCGCTCATCACCAACGTGCTGGCTCCAAATCCATTTCCTGCGACTGGTGATCCTGCGGCTCCCGCCCCACCGTTTGCTGCCCCTGCCAAGGCGTTATTCAGGCTCTTGAGCGCGCCAAGCAAATCGGCATGCGCCACCTGACTTGCCGATAAACAACCAACCAACACAATTCCAGCCAAATGTTTCATTAACGTCTCCTTCAGCAAAAAACACGACATGCGGATACCCGCTTATTTTCGCGGGCATTCCTATCTGTGTTCGCAGTCCCAGGCCGCGACGAACGACATTATGGTTGGTGAGGTTCGTGCGGACTCGGTGGTGGCTTTTGGGTGGAAGGTCAATCAGACATCCATTTCCATTTTTACAACAACGCCGCAAATCTGCGTTTCTTCGCGAAGCTCCATAATGGGATACCGTGGATTCAGCGGCTTTAGGTATTGCCGTGATCCGTCGATTTGAAGTTGTTTGAAGGTGGCCTCTGCGCTTCCTGATTCGAGTACCACAACGAATGACCCATGTCTGGCCTCGCGCGTCGGATCAACAATAATCACGCACCCGTCAGGGAATTTAGTTTCCATGCTGTCGCCGTTAACGCGGAGCGCATAGGCATTTTGGCCGACCTTTGCTGTAGTCTGATAGAACTCTTCAGCCTCGCTAAGCGGGATATTGTCGGTTACTGCACACCAGTCGCCTGCACGTACCCAAGAGATCAGCGGGACGCGGCCGTGAATCTCAGGACCTAGTGCAGTATTCGCCGCTTCATTGAAATATTGCTTCGGCAAACCCGCCCGCCTTGCCATATTGAGGGCTGCCTTTTCTCCGAATGTTCGATGCCCATTAAGTATTTGTGATACATAGGTTTCGTCGATTGGTTTATCAGCGTCTCTCTGAGAATATCTTTTTGCGAATGCCGCGGGGCCGCCGGCCTCATCGACAAGCCTTCGAAGTTTTGCAACGCGCGGGCTATCTATAGTCATCTTTGCTATTTTCATCGAGTAATAGCAAAACGTAAATTGACGAATGCTATTGACTCAGGCGATAGCGGTTGCTATTGTTGGGCCATGAATCTCGAAGCTTACTTATCCGCCGGAATCGAAACTGCGGCGAGTCTCGCGCGCAAGCTCGACATTTCCCCTGCTCTGATCAGCCAATGGAGAACTGGTGTTCGCCCCATCCCCGTTAAGCGCTGCTCGGCCATCGAACTCGCAACCAAAGGAGCCATCCACCGCCGCGACCTACGTCCCGATGACTGGATGGACATCTGGCCCGAGTTGGCCGCAAACGACGGGTCGGCTGCAGACCGCCGCATTACCGCCGACCGCCGGAAGGACACCAAATGAACTCCCTTCCGCCTGCCTACTCCTCCAACGCCCTCCTTGAGCAGACGGATTTGGCCGCGCGTCGTGCCGGCCTTTTTTACACGCAACTGGCCCACGCCGGCAAAACAATAACGCGAAATGACGTTTTGGGGGAAGCGAAGCGGCCCGACATGGTGCGCCGAGGGAATACAGGATCTAGCCGAGGCGGTGGAGGGGGTGCAGGCGGCGCCGGCGTCGGTCAGGGCGTCGGAGGCATCTGCAGGAGGCGAAGTATCGAGCGGGCCGTTAGTCCGCCAGCATCACAAGGCAAGTCAAGTTAGATCACAATTTGCCAGAGAGGCGAGGGCGACGCTTGACCAACAAACGCAACAAGAAAGGGGAGAGTCATGCCGGAAGATCGCGCCATGGGCGCGCCCAAATCACCTGCCGCAGCAGCACACCCGAATCTCCTCCCTTCCGGGTCGCTGCGGTCTTTGGCCGATTCGTCTACAGCCGATCGGCCCTTTTTATTCGTCCTCGCCGGTTCGGGCAAAGACACCCCTGATTTTATGCATAGCCGCTGGTGGCCCAGCCCACAAGGCGGGGTGGGGCGAATCTGTTACCTGATCGGGCTCTACCGGCATCTCGCGAGCCTGGCGCAGCCAGAGGCGGCGCGTGCCAGACTGAACGCGCTGGCCGATCGGCTGGTAAACAATAACAGCGCCGCGGGGAGGGGCTAACGTGAATCAGAACGACGAAGGTGGTGCGATGGACGCGATCCGGTCTGCTCTGGCGCGGAATGCCCATTGCGCACCCGGGCTGCTCACCACACGCCGGGTGGTGGAAACGCCGCACGGCGTTTTGTCTCACGATCGGGATCGCGAGCTCATCGCGCTGGTGGCGATGGAGCGCGGCGCCACCGGCCTGCTGTACTGGTACGGGCATGTGCTCAGGGTCAATCCCGTTGACCCGGCCAAGACGCCGCCTTGGGCGGCGGTGCTGGTGCAAAGCCTGCAGCTCATCGATGCGCCGGACGTCGACACCTTGTTCCGGCGGGTCGAGTATACCCTGAGCCGCATCGCACGCTATGAGCCTGCCTATGCTCAGGAGCGGGACGATCTCTACGCGCTACGCCCGGATTTCGATGGGGCCTGCGCCGCCCTCGTGCATATGATCGACCGGTTCGATCCAGCTTTGCGCCAGGATCCTATCGAAGATCCCTATTCCGGAGAGCGCTGGGAGCAACCGGAAGATTGGCACCTTGACCTGCGCATCATCGACGTTTACGGGCTGTGCTCGGAAGTGGACGAGAACGGCGTGTATCCGGATTACCCATGACGAGGCGCTCGACTGGCATGAACGCAACATTCACGAATCTTGCGAAGCAGGGCCTCGGAAATCCAGGATGTCTCGGCCCTAGTCGACAAAGGTTTTGACCGGTTTGTGGAGAACGATGCGAAGAGGGATTGGGCGGCGGTCGCTTTTTTCAAGATCGACCAGCGTTACCAGGACGTATGGAAGGAATTCGAGCGTGATCCCGCGATAAGCCCAGATATTCTTGCGATCCGCAGCCCGGCACATTGCCAGAAATTCATCGCCGGTCAGCTTGCCGCATATCTTGCGGCACAGCGCATATCCGGCTTTTATGCTTTCCGGTTCGCAGAAGGCGGCGAACAATCGCTTGCCTTGTTCAAGATCCCAACTCGACGGCTTGAGGTGGGCGAATCGAGGGTCGGGGGTGGAAGAGAGCTCACAGACGCTGTGATTCGGATGATCGAAGCGGGACGTTACGTTCGGAGAATGCACGCCATACAGCGACAGCGCGGCGCCGCAGGCGGGGCACAGGGGGAGCAGCCCCTTCTCCCGATAGTCGGGTCCGGCCTGTTGGGCGAATTCCTCCGGCGTTACCAGTCGTCCAGTACGAGGATTGATGGCTTGTCCTGTCATGCGGCACCTCCTGTCAAGGGGGTTTTATCACAATTCGACAACTGGTGATATGGGGCGATATGTGGCGGATTGAAGCAGGTCAGAGTGCGCGGGCTTGGGCGAAAGGGGAATCGGCATGAGCTTGGATGCGCTTTCCTGGGCCTTTAATCTTGATTTGCCGAGTTCCGGGGCCAAGTTGACGCTCTTGGCGCTCGCGAACTTCGCGGACGAGCACGGCGAAGCGTATCCGAGCCAGAAAGCCATTTCCGTAAAAACCTGCCTGTGCGAGCGGGCGATTCGCGCGCATCTCGTGACCCTGGAAAACCTTGGCGTAATCACGCGGATATCCCGCAAGCGCGCGAATGGTTCCTTCACTTCCGACAGATTCAAAATCCACATCGGGGCTGTCTTGACCGGCGGGGGAGCGTGCCAGCGGCAGATTCTGCCGGAGGCCGAGAGCCTTAATAACCAGCGGCAGATTCTGCCAGCGGCACATTCTGCCGACGGCAGAAAACGACCGCAGCCAGCGGCAGATTCTGCCGGACCAGAAACGTCACTAACTACAACCGTAAATACACTACTACACACTACTGAGTTAACTGGAACCACCGCGCGCGAAAGCGCGGATCCGGAAGAGCGTGTGTGTGTGGATTTGATTTTCCCATCCGTTCCCGAACACATCCGATCCGCGCTGATGCAGATCATGGAACCGTGCGATCCCCTTGCCAAACAGCCTATCCTCGACGAGCTCAGCGGAGCGCTGTCGAGCGGCACCTGCAGAAACCCGGTGACGTTCACACGGTCACTGGTGAAGGCCGCGATGCACGGAGCGTTCTATCCATCGCTTGGGGTGGAGGTTGCGCGGAAACGGGCGCAGGCGGCGGCCCGCGAGAAGGCCATGGCCACGGCGCCGGCACCGTCGGACCCGGTGGCCCGCCGTAAAGGCCAGGAATTCATCGAGACCATCAGAGAACGCCGAAAGCGGGACCCGCGAAGCGGCGGTGAAGAAAAACCGGAAATCCGCGCATCGGGGTAGAAAGCCGGATCACGAAGCGTGAACCGGCGTCAAAGCCTTACGGCGCTGTCAAGTTGAATCAATCGAAAAAACCGCAAAGGGGCAAGAGCATGAATGCCAGTAGTGCATCACTCGATTTCGGCCGCGATGAACTGACGGAAACACGGATTCAGGAGGTGGCGGTCGACACCATCCGCCCGGATCCGGATCAGCCACGGCGGTACTTTGACGAAGAAGCGATGTCGGAACTGTGCGCGAGCATGTCGCTGTATGGGCTGCTGCAGCCGGTGGGAGTGCGGAAAGCCGCTGATCGGGGGTGGGATCTGATTTTCGGTGAGCGCCGTCTGCGCGCCGCGATCGAACTCGGCTGGAAAACAATTTCCGCCCGCGTTTACCCAGTGGACGCCCGAAAGATCAAGACCGTGCTGCAGCTTGGGGAGAATGCACACCGCGCCGATCTGTCGCTCCTCGAATACCTCGGGGGGATCGATCAGTTGCGGACACTTGGCGTGCCGGCCGGGGCGATCGCCCGCATGCTGTGCAAACCCGAGGAGTGGGTTACGGCACTGCTCGATATCAGCAGGGACCCGCTGGCGCGGTCGCTGTATGAATCCGGCATCATGACGCACGTGGGGGCCTGGGAATCGTTCTGCCGTCTCCCCGAGCATCTGCGAAACGGGCTCCTGCAAAGCGGCGAACAGTTGACTCCCTTGCGCTGCAAGAGAGCCCTCGATGCGCACGAAGCACAAAAGCCGGCGCGTCAGCTGGGGCTGATTCCGGACGCGGAAGGGGACAACCGCGAGTCGGGGTCGCACGTTGACGCCGAAATCGTTTCTAGTCCGGAGATTCAGGGGGCCAACGAACCCGGGTTTGCGGTGGTGACCACCGATGCAGTGCCGGTGGGCAGTGCGGATCGAAGCGAACATGCTCCTGTCCCGTGCGGCGCGGGGTTTGCCCCGACCATCGCGCGCGCTGATACTGGCGCCGCCGACAGCGCGGGGCCGTCGCACGGCCCCGTCGGATGCGCCGCCTGGGATACTGCGGCGACCATCCGCGTGGAATTTCCGGTGGCGTTGGCACAGGCGC
This sequence comes from Pseudomonadota bacterium, assembly GCA_021817985.1. GTDB lineage: Bacteria > Pseudomonadota > Gammaproteobacteria > Burkholderiales > JAKAFK01 > JAKAFK01. Next base: position 19,184 of record JAKAFK010000038.1, read on the forward strand.
TGCTGCCTGGAAAAAATCCGTTGGATGACGACATTGCTGAGGCCATGATTTGTGCCATCAGCGCGCTCCTGGAGGGACGGCCATGAGCACGAGGGACGCCTTGGCTCTTTACGGGTCGCTTGACCAGGAGGGGTTGTTGAAAGTCGCCAGGGCTGGAAAGACGGACCTCGAGGACGTGTGTCAGCAGGCGCTCATGATCTGCGTGGAGATCGCTGCCGGGGTAAGCACCGTCGATCCGTTGGTGGGGTCCCTGGATCAATTTGTCTTTGGCAGGCTCTGGGGCTTTGCCTCACGCGAAGCGCGGTTCAGGTCCGACAACAGGGGCGATGACGACGAGCCGGATACGGGGCGGTACGTGGCTCGTGACGAAGGGGCCGACCCACTGAAGATTCTCATATCGCGCGAGGAGGACCGTGAGGAGGAACAGCGGCGCGCCGCCGTGGTCGCGGCGATCCGCCGCGTCGATCCTCACGTGGCTCTCGAGGTTTGCCTCGCCACCGGCGGAGCCGGGAATCAGAGTTCGCGGAAGATGGGGCGGCACCGTGCGACAGGCTGGCGCAAGCGCTGTGCGGCGCTGGATGTTGCTGCCCGATTGCTGGGGTTTACGCTGTAAACGGTATTGGAGGAGGTTCGGGATTTTGGAAGGCATTGCGACGAATAAGATCGCGGCAAGCGCGATCTTATTCGTTATCGCCCCAAGTCATTCGGTTTGCGGCGTTTTTGTTTGAGCGTCGGGCGCGCATTTTCTGCGCATGCTTGTTCGGTTCGCGCGACATTTCGCTCAGCAAGTGATGGGGCTTGTGTGCGGTAAATTTCTATGGCGCGCTCCAAGATCATACGATCGGCCACGTCTTTGTCTCGCACGGTCTGCTTGGTCAGCAGCAGCCCTTCCAGGTTGACCGTTTGGAGGGGGACGCCGTCGAGATCGATTGTCTCGGCGTACCGCTTCAACGAGTCATAGGTTTCGCCACAGGCATTGAACATCACATCAACAAGGAACTCGTCAACGACGCGGATGGTTCCATGCTCTTCGCTTTCAGCATCGACAAACCACTGTGGGTCCACCTCGGCGGCCACCTTGTCAGGCAGCACCATGAGCGCCTTGATGACGCGCTCCCCGGATTCCCGCGTGGCAGGCACAAGAATGTCAATATCCGTCGTGGCACGTTCGTACCCGTGAGCGAACAAGGCGTAACCGCCTATCAACAAATAGTCAACATGGTGTTCATTCAACGAACGCAACAACAGTTTCAGGTCTTCCTTGGTTGCGGCACGAGAGTATTTGTCCTGATCAGCCACGGTCTGCGCCCATCGCTAAACGGGCCATCTTTTCCGCAATGCACTTGAGCTGGTGCTCGTTCGCCTCCTGATGCGACTTGAAATGGTAGACTCCTCGCTTCACACCGTTGTTCTGCGTGGAAAAGGTGCGATGTATTTCGTCATTAAAATCCACGCCCTTAACGAACAACTCCGTCGATGCGTGGAAGGTAAGCGGACGTTCAGTGCGGCAGCCTACTGTGCGCATGTGATTCCTCGATCTGGACAGCCGGCGGGCTCGCCGACTTTGCCTATCAAATCAATAGATGGTTTGCTTGTCAACCATGATACTCATTTACTCAGATACGCCGATACGGCCTGTTCGATGAGTTCTGTCACGGTCATATCGCGCTCGATCGCGGCCTTCTTCCAGGTCTTGCGGGTGGACTCCGGTACGTTGATGTTGATGCGGACCACGGCCCCTTTGGCCGCATCCTGCACCGGCACAGTCGGGCGAACCTGGTCCAGTTTCTTCGCTGTCAGAGCCATGCCGCCTCCTCCAATTCCTTGACGATCAGATCGATCTCCGCCTTGGCCAGGCCGTCCCGCGTCTCGTAGACGCTCACGCCATCGGTTAGCGCCTGGGCGTAGCTGACACGGTTGGATACCGCCGTGTCCAGCATGTCTAGGCCGTATTCATTCCAGTCTCCGGCCAGAATGTCCCGCGAAAGATTCGTGCTGCTGGACACCCGTGTGGGCAGAAAGGCCGCATCGATGGTGCCGCCGATGTCGCGCTTGCCCTGAATAAGCTTTACGGCAGCCGCGGACGCCCAAACGTCTGCGCCCGACGGTTGCACGGGAATGATGGCGACATCGGCGATGCGCACCACATTGGCAGACATCTTCTCCGCTTTGGCGGGGGTGTCGATGACGATGATTTCGGCGACCAGGGTCTTGATGGAGGTCAGCAGCAACTCGGGTCGGTCCAAAACGATCACGGGCGGAAGGTCCGTTGCCGCCGGCGACGCCTCGCGCCAGTCGCGCGCCGTGCCTTGTGGATCCGCGTCGATCAGGATGACTTGCCGACCGCTGCGGTGCAGCGCGCAGGCCAGGTTGATCGCGCACGTGCTCTTGCCCGACCCGCCTTTTTCGTTCAATAGGGCGATGATCTTCATAGGTGTACATACTCCCCGGAGTGGATGTGTAGATGAGTATACCACACGCGAGCGCATGGGTGTGCATACTCACATACTCCGATGAGGAGACGTGCATGTCGCGCTCGCGGCTGTCACCAGCGCGCCGTGATGCCTCTTGCGCTTGGAGCCAGCGGGCTGGCCTGTGGTGTCCAAGTGATGACAGGGCGAATCGGTGGGAGGCGGGAGCCTGTTACCCACTGGGGCATTTTGCCGCCAGGAATCGCCGGGACGGCGACGTCGACCTGCGCATACACGCTGGCGGAATAGCGCGCGCCCAGGATGCCGGTTGTCTTGCCCGTGTTGTAGGCCGATAAGGTGCCGCGGAGCGAGCCACCTGATTGCGACCAGGCGCGCAGCAATATGGTTTGCGCCGCGCGGAGGTTCGTGCATGGGTCAAAAATGTGATCGACGTCCGCCCCGATGGACGCCAGATTGGCGCTATTGATCTGCGCCAGCCCCATATCGACCGAATGTCCGCCTCGAATGAGTGTACGGGCAAGGCGCACTGCCGTGGACACGGTCTCGAAGTGATAGGTCCGTCCCGTGGTGTTGTCGTGAATGGTCAACGGATTGCCGCCGCTTTCCTGCTGGACGATGGCCGCCATCGTCAACGGCGCCACGCGCGGCGCGCAGTGCTCAAGAGTGGTCAGTGCGGCGACGGGTCCCATGGGTTGGTTCACTGGCGCGTCGCGCCGGGCCCGTGCGACTTGCCACCGAATCTCAGTACGGCCATTCAAGGACGAGGGTTCATGCAACATCCTCTGCTACGCGGTTTCGTAATGCTCTCCGCATTGATTTTCATCGGTCAGGTGGCTGCGGCCGCGGCATTGTCGGCCCAGCCGCAGTCCGCTCGCTTGCTGACGGCATTGGCGCTGATCGTGCCTCAGCCATACGAGATCAGCGTCGACAAAAGCATCCCGACGGACACGCAGGTGTCGTGGGCGCCCCAAGGCGATTGGGAGGACCAGCTGCGCCAGGCGGCGGCGTCCGCGGGGTTGGGCGTCCGCTTCACCCCTCGGGCGGCCGCGGTGCTGATTTACCGCCTGCCCCAAATTCATCGAGTGGCGGTTGAATTTTCCGCCACCCAGCTGCCGGGTACCGCGCCAGACAGGTCGCGGGCGGCGGGGGTGCGACCGATGCGGCCAAACCAAGCGGTCGATTCCATCCCGTTCTCTGGATCGTTTTCCGTGGATCCACGGCCTGAAACATCACTGGCTCGCGGGATCATGGACGCGAAGCCGGTAGACGGCGCGTCTGCGCCGACGAATCAAGATCGTGTTTTCCCGGCCATCGCCGTCTTCACGTTTGCCGGGCATTCGGCAATGGTCGTCCCGCGCGACATCGTCCGACTCTCGGATTACATGGAGAAGGTGGGTCCGCATGCGATATTCGTGGTCAATGCGGGCACTAGCCCCCTTGATCGCAAACGGGGTTTCGCGATCCGGCACCAGATCCTTCGCCTCGGCGCTGCGATGCGGAGCGTCCGCATGCGTTTCAGCCCCCGCGTGGTTCCCAATCACGTCATCGTCTTTGGTGTCGCGGAAACATGATTAAAACGTGGCTTCGTCTGGTGCTTGTGGCGGCGATCGTCGGAGTGGCCCCGCTGGCGCATGCGTATATGTGCTTCGCCGAGGCGGGGGTGCGTTACCGCGTCTCGCCGATTCTACTCGAAGCCATCGCAGGCCACGAATCGGGGTTTCGACCGAGACTTGTTCATCGGAACAAGAATGGATCGGTGGATATCGGGCTGATGGGGATCAATTCATCATGGTATCCCAGACTTGCGCGCTTCGGGATCACGCCCCGAGACCTTTTCCACGAATGCACGAACATCATGGTGGGGGCATGGATACTCGGGCTAGGCGTCCAGCGGTATGGGATGACTTGGAAAGCCGTGGGTGTCTACAACTCACCGGATTCGGCACGCTATCAGGGTCTGTATGCCCGTTACATTTACGCCGAAATTCAGCACCTTCTGGAGGGGGGAAATGAACGGTAAGAACATCGTCGTCGTGCTGTTCGCGACTATTGTGACGGGCGGATTGGCGGCAGCAGCCACCTGCGAGCCGGCCGCGCAATACCAGGTCCGCGACATGAATTTCGATCGTATCCCTCTGGGACAGGCGCTGGCGCAAGCCGTCGAGGGCACGCCATTGGGGATCGACATGGAAAGCCATACCCCCCTGAAGATTGGGGCGCGACACGTGAGCGGCCCGCTTGATGTGGTCCTCAACAAAATGGCTGGCTTCGCTCATGTCACGTGGAGCCAGAGCGGATGCATCGTCCATGTCCGCCTGGACCCGTCCGACACACGCGGATCGGTGACCACACCAGCTTTGGCGAAACCAGTCCCGTCAACGCACACGTCCCTCGCCCAGACGAATCCGCCCCACCAGAACACGAACGCATCGCACGTTTCGGACGCATCGCCGCAACACGTCCGCATCCGTCTCTGGCAGGTGACCGCTGGGGCCTCGCTCAACCAGACGATCGCCGCCTGGGCGGCGAAGGCCGGCTGGACGCCTTACTGGGAGCTGCCGAAAGACAAGGTCTACACGGTGAGCAGCGACGCGACGTTCACGGGCAACTTCCGCGCGGCGGTAATGGGGTTGGTGGCCGCGCTCAATGCCCGCGGCGTGTGGCTGCACGCACATTTCTCGGGCGGCAACCGAGTCTTGGAGATCTGGGGCACGTCGATGCCGCAGGTTGGGGAGTGAATCGTGCAGCATAAGACCAAATTTCTTTGCGCGGCTGTCCTCGGGGCGATGCTCGCCTCATGCTCGACCGCATATGTCCGTCCAATCCGCCAGTCGGTGCACCGGACGCTGGCGCACGCCAACGGCGATGTCGCCCGTGGAATCGCGGCGAACAACCCGCAGTCGGCGGTGACCGTCGGCAACGATGTGTTCATGGCCGTGACGGCGAAGACCGTCCACAACATCGCCGCGTCGTGGCCGGCGGCGCTTAAGGCGACAGTGGCGATCCACCGGCACTTCGGCTCACTGTACGAAGCCGCGGCCTATATCACGAAAGTGACTGGCATCCCGTCCTATGTCGCACCGGATGTCATGTCCGGCTTCTCGACGGGGGGGATGTCCGGGTTGAGCACCCCGGGCATCGGGATGCCGGCAGGCATGCCACCACCTATACCTGTGGTGGGCGGGCAGGCGCCACAAGGCATGCCGCCCGGCAGCGCATCTTCGTACACGGCGATGCTCTACGGCACGCCGTATGGGCCGTCGTCCATCGAATATGTAGGCCCCGCGTCCGGTGCGCTCGATGCCATCGCAGGACAGTACGGGATCAGCTGGCGGTACGGTGACGGCCGCATCCAGTTTTTCCGGTACGAGACCAAAACGTTCGTGCTGGACGCCATCCCCGGCAATTCGTCGCTGGAGAGCACCGTGTCGGATGCCGGGCAATCGTCCAATGCCACCGGGACGACCGGAACTGGCGGAACATCGGGCACGGGTGACTCCAACCAGACGACGATCACCGCGAAATCTTTGTCGGTTTGGGATGGGATCGACAAGTCCATCACCGCGATGCTTTCTCATGGCGGGAAAGTGGTCGTGTCGCCTGCTGTCGGCACGGTCACGGTCACTGACATTCCCATGGTCGTCGATCGCGTGGCCGCATACATCCGGCAGCAAAACGTGGCGCTCTCGCGACAAGTCGAGATCCGCGTCCACGTGTACCGCGTGACGCTCTCCCACGAGGACCAGTACGGGATCAACTGGGGCGTGGTCTACAAGTCCCTCGCGAAAAACGTCGGGTGGGCCTACTCGAACATCAACAGCCTCGTGACGAATCAGGCTGCGGCGGGCTTGACGCTGAACATCCTGCCCACGGCGGGAGCGAATACCGGCGCCGACATCGGCGCCTGGACCGGGTCGCAGGCGCTCCTGCAGGCGCTCTCGACCCAAGGCGCCGTCGCCGTTCGAACGTCCGCCGACCAGCTGACTCTCAATGACCAGCCTGTTCCCCTGGTGGACGGGCGCGACCAGGTCTATGTCTCGAACACCGAGACGACGCCTTCGACCACGGCGGGCGTGGCGCCGACGACGACGATCCAGCAATCCACGCTGTCAACTGGCTTTTCGATGGTCATGCTCCCGCACATCCTGTCCGATCGCCTGCTGATGATGCAGTTCTCGCTTAAAAATGCGGATCTGGTGGCCATGAACACCCAGGTGGAAAACGGCACGACTGTGCAGCAGCCGACAACCGACAAGCAAAAGACCATTCACCGGTTTCTGGTCGCTTCCGGCCAGACCCTGGTCCTTGCCGGATTCGACCAATACACCCAGTCCGCGAACACCCAAGGGATAGGCAACGCATCCAACGTGCTGGCCGGAGGGGGCGTGGACGGCCAGCGGCAGCATATGGTCCTGGTCATCGTGATCCAGCCCATCATCATCCCATCGCCGCAGGCGTGAAGGAAGCATTTATGAGACCACGGATTCTGATCGCCGCCATCATGACGTTCGTTGCCGTGTCCGCATGGGCGGCCCCAACGGTTCCGCCGGCGCCGGCCACTGATACGCCGGCTCGACAGATGAGTCATCTGTCGACCGAAATCACCATCCTCAAGAAGGAACTGGAGGTCGCCAAGCTGAGGACGGAGATCGCGGCGGGCGGAGCACCGTCGTCATCTCTGCCTGCGCCAGGCGCGGCATTGCCCCTGCCGCCGGGCGGGCAGGGGGCGTTGCCTCCCGCTCCGTCCGCGCAAATCAAGGTGTGGTCGATCGCGCGCCGCGAAGGGCGATTCGTCGCCACGCTCTCCGTGGACGGACAGGCCGTCGACGTGCGGCAGGGGGACGCGGTCAACGGCGGATGGCGCGTCGCGACGATCACGACGAGGACCGTCATCCTCAAGCGCGGCGGTTCCGTCAAAACTCTGCGAATCTAGGTGAGCCCATGAGCCTGCTGAACAAGATCATCACACAGATCCGGTCCGATGTGCCGTGGTCGGATTTGCACATCGAACAGGACGCGCCGGTGATGGCGATGGTGCCGGGCGGGTGGGCCGAAGTCGAAACGGACTATCAGCCCGGGAAGCCGGAAATGGAGGAGCTACTCGGCAAGCTCAACCATGAGTGGAAACGGATCATCGGTACCCAGTCCATCAAGAGAACGACGCACTTCGATGGATGGCGCGTGCGTCTCACCGCTTGCATGGCATCGGCCGGCACGAAATACGTCGTGTCCGTCCGCCGCATTCCCGTGGCCCCGCCGACTATCGAGAGCTATGGCCTCCCGGAAGTGTTGGAAGACATCGCGAGAAGCAAGAGCGGGATCTTCCTGGTGGGGGGGCCGACAAGATCGGGCAAATCGACGACGCTCGCCGCCATGATCGATTACATCAATGGCGGTTTCGCCAAGCACATCGTCACGATCGAGGACCCGATCGAATTCGCACACGAGCGCAAGCGGTCGATCATCACGCCGCGCGAAGTCGGGCTCGATGTCGAGTCTTTCCACAAAGGGGTGCTCGACGCCATGCGTCAAAGCCCGGACATCATTCTCGTGGGCGAGATCCGCGATCACGAGACGGCTGAGGCGGCTTTTCTCGCCGCGGAATCAGGGCACCTCGTGCTCGCCGGCACCCACGGGTCCACGATCCATCTCTCCATCCAGAAGCTCCTGAACCTCTTCCCCCCGGAAAAGAGGGAGGCCAAGGCGGGCGTGCTTGCGGCCCACTTGGTTGGGGCGATGAGCCAGCAGCTGCTTCCAAGGGCCGATCGGAAGGGCTGGGCGCTGGCGTCGGAGTGGATGTTCAACTACCAGCGGAGGTTCACGAAGAACGTGGCCGACGTGGAGCGTCTGGGGGAAATCATCGCGCGCGACGGGAACGACGGATGCGCGATGACGCTGCGAAAGTCCTTGTTGGCGTTGAACGGCACCGTGCGGCCGGAAGACATCGCCGCCGCGAGCGATATCAATCTCGGAGCGATCCGGGCTTAGAGAAGAAGGCAGATGGCACAACAGCAAACAGTCGCACGGATCGTCACGCTGCCCGGTATCAAGCACCGGTTCGCCGCGGGAATGTACTGGAACCACGAGGAACGCCGGCCAAGCGCGGCCACGCTTGCGAAGAACTCGAAGGAATTCGGGCGATGGGGGCTTGGCCGGCAAACACTGCTTAAAAGCTGGCAATCGGGCTACACCGCTCCCATCCCGGGAGTGAAGTCCACCGATGGAATCCTGTCGCTCGCGGCGGTCATCGCCGATGTCCGGCCTGAGCCGTGGCAGGGCATGTATGAATTGGGCGATGGCGTGTACTGGCTGATCGCCGTCCGCGATAACCAGCAAATAATCCCCGGCGGTGACGCCATTGGAGGCTACGACGACATCGTGCGCCTGCAGGCGGAGATCGCGTCGATCACGTCGCACACGCAATGGGATTACCGGCACGGCAATGCGCAGGAGCTCGCGCAGATCATTCTGACCGATGGCGCGAAGTACCTCTCCTCCGCGAGAATTAAAGACCTACAGCACAAATCGTGGGTCGCGCCGATGATGACCGCCGCCGGCGTCGCCGTGGTGGGCGGTGTGGGGATGCATCTCTGGCATGCCCACGAGGCCCGGGTGGCCATCGAACGCGCGCAGGCGCTGGCGCGAGAGCGTGCCATTGAACGCGCGATGGCCCAGAAGGCCGCCGCTGCCGCGCAACATGTCGTGCCCTGGCAGCAGGTGCCTACCGTCGGGAATTTCCTTGGTGCTTGCGAGAGGGCATGGAATGCTCAATCCCTCGATATCGGGGGCTGGAATCTCGCCAGATGGGATTGCGTCCTCGAGGGGGCAGGCGTATCCATCCGGACGCGATGGACGAATGCGGGCGGAACGCCCTTCGAGGCGCCCGGTACGATTTCTCCAGACGGGATGACATCCCGTCTGGCGGGCACTGGTCCTCAAGTGGATCCGGTGAGCCCGCCGATCGTGGAGGACTTCGATGCCGCCGCACGGAGCCTTTTGGACATCCAGTCCATCGGGGCGGCCAAGATCGCGATCCGGCGCGATCAGGCGCAGCCGGGCCCGAACCCGGCGATGAATACGTCTCCCGCCCAACCTTGGGGCGTTGCGCAGGTGCATATCGAATCCGCCGCGCCGCTGTGGTCTCTGGATCTTGGTGATCGTCTTGACGCCATTCCGGGCTTGCGGCTCGAGGAAGCGTCATGGTCACGGGCCAACGGGGGTTGGATGTCGAGCGGAGACTTGTACGTCCGAAAAGGAGGCTTGCCATGATTCCGTCTCTCATAGGCTCAGTTGCCGAAGCGACTCGCAACGGTTTGAGCGACTCCGACCGTCGCCTCGGACAGATGTTGATCGCCAACGACATGATTACGCAGGAGGAGCTCGACGAGGCCATCAAGCGCCAAACCCAATCGAGAGTGAAAGGGCGTATCGGAGCCATCCTTCTGGACATGGGCGTCGTCACCCAGGAGGAACTGGGCACCATCGCCTCCGAGCAGGCCGATAGCGTTGGCCTGCCCCCCATGCCCGACTCGGCCTCGAGCTATGCGGTCAGGATCGGGCATGTGGTCTATGTGATGGCGGGGCAAGAGGGAAGCTCGGCGCTCTTGTCATGGCGGCAGCATGTGCGGCACCGCGTGGGCGACTTGATCGAGGTGAAGACGTGCGATTCGGAGGAATGGGCCAGGCTCAAGCGCGAGGCGGCCACCGGAGAGCGCCGGAGCGATCTGGTCAAGCACAAGGCCGTGCGGCGCGCGAAGACGATGTTTCTCGACGCGGCGCGGCGGAACGCGTCCGACATCCACCTCACATTGCAGAAGGACGACGATGGCGAGGGATCGGTGCTCGTGCAATATCGTCTCAACGGATCACTCATTCGCATGCCGGACATGCCCCTGGCTCACGGCGAACCGATGTTCCGCGCCTTGTTCCAGTCGATGGCGACAGTCAAGGACGCCAACGTCATGGAGACGGATGACCAGCATGCGGTGATTTCGGACCACTCCCTTTTATCCGACAGCACGCGCGACAACCAGGTTTCCCTGGCGGGGATACGTCTGGCCAGGAGCCCGATCGTGCACGGCCAGTGCATGGCGCTGCGGTTGCTCTACAACCACAAGAGCGATGCGAAAGGCAACGATCGCCTGACGACGCTTGGCTATTCGCGGCGCCATTTGCGTACCTACGCCCATCTGGCTCGCCTGAAAATGGGGATCAACCTGCTGACCGGTCCTACCGGGTCAGGGAAATCCACCACCTTGTTTGCGCAGATCAACGCGATCGTCGACACGCGGGACGGGATCCGGGTCATTACGATGGAAGATCCGATCGAGCACGAATTCAACCACCCGCGCATCTGGCAATACAGGATGGCCAACGCCAACAGCGACGAGGCCAAGGCGGCGCTTTTCGAGAAGAAGCTCAAGACCGCCCTGCGCGAGGATCCGGACCTCGTGATGGTAGGGGAAATCCGCGGACTCGAGGTCGCGCAGGAGGCGATCAACGCGTCCATCACAGGGCACCCTGTCTGGTCGACGCTACATGCGGCGGATCCGTTCATGATCGTGCCCCGGCTCGTGGGAATGGGGGTCGACCGTTTCATGTTGGGCGACCCGTCCGTGCTGTCCTCATTCACGGCGCAACGTCTCGTCAAAACGGTTTGCCCTCATTGCGAACAGGTCCTGATGGGAGACCCGCGCGCCATCTTGCCGGAGAATGAGGCGCGGGCACTGGAGGCATGGGCGGAATTGAGCACGTTCGGCTCGTTCTCCGGGGTGCGCCTTCGGGGCACGGGGCGAGTGACGGGCGTCGACGCGGGGCCCAATGGCGACAAGAACATCTGCCCTCATTGCAGGGGCACCGGCGAAGGACCGCGCACGGTGATCGCGCAAGTGCTTCTGACGGACGAGGAACTGCTCCGGGACGCGCTCGATGAGGGCGCCGCTGTGGCGCGGCGGAAATACATGGCGCGCGAGGATGCCGAGGTCGGCATGATGGCGCATGGCTGTCTCAAGGTGTTGTCCGGGCGCATCGACCCGAGAGACCTCGTGGAGGCATTGGGTCCGCTGACCGCGCCCCCGCAGGAACACCGCAAACTGACCGAGGATGATCTGTGAGCCTGCCCGCATTCCTTCAGTCCGTGCTGGACGCCATGCTGGATTGGCCCGGCGTCTCGACGCTCATCGAATGGAACACGATCATCGAGCGCAAGATGTGGTCGGCAAAAAAACGCCAGGCATTCTACAGGCGGCTCGCGATGTACAACGAAAACGAGGTGGGACTGCGAGACGCCATCATGGAGTTGCACAACCAAGCGAGCGCCATGGGACCGCAATGGATGCGTCGGTTCGACGTCAATCTCAAGGCGCTTGCCGAGATATCCGATCGCCTGACGGTCGCGCCGCTGGCGGACGCGCTCGACGGATGGGCGCCGCTGTCGGAGCGCGGAATCATCCGCGCCGGTGAGGCCTCGGGTGCCGTTGTGGATGCCCTTCGATCGGCGGCCGGGCAGCAGGGGATGATCTCGCGTCTTGTCTGGAAGATCGTGATGGCGAGCTTCGAGCCAGGGATCATGCTGGCTGGCGTGGTCTATCTGGTTCTCGTGATCGGGAAAAACATGGTGGGGCCATTTTCTGCGGAAGTCCCGACCAGCAAATGGACCGGCATGGCGAAACTGTTGATCCCGATGGGCGCCATTGCGACATCGCCTATGACGGTTTGGGTGATTGTGGGATTTGTCATGCTCGCCATCGCGAGTTTCGTGACGATGCCCGTCTTTACGGGTCCGCTCCGCAAGCATCTCGACAAACTGCCGCCCTGGTCGATCTACAAGGCGATGCAGGCGGCATCCTGGATGACCGGGTTCGCGGCCATGGTGGATGCGGGCACCCCAGTCGCGCAGGCGTTGCGACAGCAGGAGCAGTGGTCGACGCCCTGGCTGCGAGAACGGCTGGAGGCCGCGCGCGATCGTGTCGAGGGAGGTATGGAGCTGGGGGCGGCCCTTCATGATGCGGGGCACGACTTTCCCGACCGCATCTTGATCGCGGATATCAGGGCGTTCTCGGGATCGAAGAGGTTTGCCGAGATGCTGGGCAACATTGGACGGGAATGGCTCGAGGAGTATGAGACCCGTCTCATGGGATTCATTACGATGGCGGGGATCGGCTCGATCGTTCTCGTCAACGGGGTGATGGTCGTCGTCGTCATCGGCATGATGTCGCTGGAGAGCATCATGACCGCATCCATTCATTGATGCTTGCAAGGGAGGAGAAAATGGGACTTACCGTTTTGTTCGCAGTAATCGTTGTCGTCCTGATGGCCGGGGCGGCATGGAAGTTTGGTCACTCGCTTTTCGGGAAGAGCGACACCACCGCGGTCTCGCAGGAGATCAAGGCGATCGCGTCGAATGTCCAGGGCCATTATGCACAACTGGGTAGCTTCGCCGGGATCACGACGGCCACGGAAATCGCGAATGGGGACATCGAGTCATCCTATGTGACCGGCGGGGCCGTCGACACTTCGTATGGCGGGACCATCGTGGTGGGTGGTCCCGCCAGTCTTAACGGCGGAACTGACAATGCTTTTGGACTGACGGTCAATAACATGTCGCAGCAAGATTGCATCGACCTCGCGACGACGCAGGCGGCCTATGGGATCAACAGCGGCACCACCGTCGGAGCGGGCGTGAACACGGCGAATGATCCCGCGACGGATGCGGAAGCCGGGACCATCTGCACGGCGGCGAATGGCAACGAACTCACGTTCACCTACACGCTTTCGGACTAATCCTGATGTCGCTTTCAGATCTGCCATTCGTCGACCTGAGCCTGCATGCGAACCCCGATCAGTGCCGCGTGAAGGGGGCGGACGGGACGATGGAGTTGTCGCCAGTTCCGCGAGAGTTGTGGCCGGAGGTTCATTCCCTCTACAGCGACCTTTGTGCGAAGGGTGACCAGACATCCTTTCGCACGGAATGGTCTGGGATGACCTTGCGGGCCACGCGTCGCACAACCCCGGCCGGCATCGTGTTTGTCGTGCGCCGCGGCAACAAGACGGTCCGGACGCTTGAGGAGATGCGGATTTCCCCCGCGATCATCGCCAAGCTGGTCGACCCGAAGATCAGAGGCGGGGCGGTGCTGTTTTGCGGGCCGCCCGCATCCCGGAAGACCACGTTCGCATGTGCGACGCTCAAGGCGCGCATGGAGAGGCTGGGCGGGTTCTGCTGGACAGCCGAGAATCCTGTCGAGTATGACATGCAAGGGCCGCACGGGAAAGGATACTGTTGTCAGGAGGAAATTGCCTCCGACGACGAGATACTGCGGGTGATGTCGGACACCCTTCGATCGAGCGCCGACATGTTCTTCATCGGCGAGATCCGCGAGAAGGCGGGTGCCGAGGCCGCCGTGCTGGCGTCGGCGTCAGGGATGTTCGTGGCCTCGACCTTGCATGCCGAGAGCACCCAACAGGCCATTCAGAAGATGGGGGCACTTGTCGGGTGGGCGGCCCTTGCCCAAATGCTCAAGGCCGTCATCACCGTGCGGCTGGAACGTATGGGCAACGAAACGGTCATGGGGCTGCAGCCGCTCGTCCTGGACGGCGTCGACGGCGACGGCATCCGCGCGAAAATCCGCGACGGAAACGTCGGCCTGCTGGCTTCCGACATCGACAAGCAACGGTTCCAGGCGCTCAATCACTCATCATGAACGCGACCAACCGCTTCGACATCTGGCGAGTCGTCGACCTCCTGGTGGGGCTTGCCAGCTTGGCCTGGGCGTTTGCAGAAGCCATGCATGGCGGCGCTCGATGGTTGATCATCTTCAACGGGGTCTATGGCGCACAGTGCCTGCTGTCCGCCGCTTTCGGGTGGACCCGGCGCATCTTCGACAGGCTGCGACCCATGGTCCAGGTGCTGTTGGTTGCCGCATGGCTGCGGTGAGATAAATCATGGCGTACGCGTTCATCATCTTGCTCATCGCCGCCATCACGGTGTTCGCGCACGTCGAGAACGATGCTGTGCCATCCCCGCGCGACAACATGCGAACCACTGAAGTCGAATGGCTCGTCACATACGGCGAAGCGGCGCAGCAGTTCCTGAACGCTAATCCGGGCTATTCCGGCACGATTACGGACGCCCAGATCTCGACGGGTCTCGCATCCTGGGGGAATCTTCCCACTGCCATGACGAACGCCGGCATCACCCACGGCGCGCTTGTGTCGTCCAATCGCGCGTATGCCTGGGGCGTGCTGCCGCTCTCCGAGTCGAGCGAAGCGTTGGGGATGCTGATCAAGCACGATCCGGATCTTGCCGGCAACGAAGCAGTGTACATGGACGTGAACGGTGTCCTGGTGAATCCGGCGATGGGCGGGAGCGCGCCCGCCCCGGCGGGCATTCCCAACGACGCGATTGTCTACGCCCCTTGAGATAAGGACGACACATGGGCATCACAATGGTATTCGTGCTGGCGGCGCTGGCGCTTCTGTTCCCGATCATGAACCATCTCGCGGAATCGGGCGGGCAGGCCATATCAGATGCCGCCACGGCCCACGAGCTGACCGTTATCGCGAATGCCGCGCAGCATTATGTCCTCGTGAATTCCGCGACCGTGCAGTCGACAGTCACCGCGAACGGATCAATGATCCTGTGCGTGCCGAACACCCCCGGCACTTGCCCGGGCACCGAGCCGGATCTCACGAACGGATACTTGCCGCAAGGCTTCCGCAACACGAATCCCTACCAGCAAACCTGGTCGATCATCGTCGGGAAGGATACCAACGGCAATCTCCAAGCCCTCGTCGAGTCGTCGGGCGGGGTGCCGATCGACGGAACGGACGCGGCCCGGATTGCCAGCGAAGTACACGAGATTGGCGGTGCGATCGGTGGCGGGTCCGGCGATCTCGCCGTGGCCGGATGCGCCGCTAACCAGGCCTGCGGCGCATACGCTGCCTGGGGCCCAATTACGGTGGGGGGCACGTACCCGAACCCAGGCCCTGGACACGTCGTCGCGCTGCTCGATTTCAACGGGGACGGGACGCTGAATGAGAGTTATCTCTATCGAGTTGCCGTCTCCGGGCATCCCGAGCTCAACACGATGACGACGCCGTTGATCATGAATGCGACGGAAGCGATCGGCGGCGCATGCTCGACGACGGGTGCGATTGCGCAGGACGGAACGGGCGTGCTGCTGTCGTGCGAAAGCGGGTCGTGGCAGACGCAGGGGTCGATGTATTGGCAGAACCCGGTGGCGAACTTTGCCAGCCTCCCATCGTGTACCGGGTCGACTGCATGGGAGACGCGCGTGGTGGACACGCCGAGCGTCGGGACAGGGCCGCGGGCTTATACCTGCAACGGGACATCCTGGATCGCGCTCGCACTCGATGACGCCGGCGATCTGACTGTGCCGGGGACGTTGACCGCAAACAACGCGACCGTGAGCGGCACCGCAACTGTGAACGCCCTCGCGGGCAATCTGCAGGTGACTCCCACGGCTACAGTCGGCGCGGCTTGTTCCCCGAACGGGCGGATCGCCCAAGACGGGACAGGCGTAATACTTTCTTGCCAATCCGGCATCTGGGAATGGATTCGTCCGAATTTTACTAATCAGACCCAATATGTTTCTGGGGGGAGTAATACAACGGTAACCCTAGGGGTTCACGCCCTCTGTGTTCTGTCTCGTGTA
>JAKAFK010000039.1 GCA_021817985.1 Pseudomonadota bacterium
CCGATCTGTCGACTGCATCAAGATCGACGGCTGCTTCGTGCGCGGCATGGCGCGTGATCCCGTCGATTTCGCGACGGTCGAAGCGATCAGCCGCATCGCGCAGGTGATGGGCATGAAGACGGTGGCGGAATTCGTCGACGATGAGGCGACGCTCGAGAGCCTGCGGAAGATCAAGGTCGACTACGTGCAAGGCTATGCGCTCCATGTCCCCGAGCCTCTTGAAGGACTGGCCGAGGGCTAGCGGCGGGTAGCCTTCGCTCCCGGCGGCTATAGTATCGGAAGCAGCGTTGGGAAAGCCGGCGGCGCCCATATGGGGGCGTTGCGGCAGGCCTTCGGTAGGGCGACGGCCGCGGCCATCGCCTGTAAGGATAGCTGGATTCAGGAGAGCGAGAATCAGGCCGCGCTTCGCGTGGCGCGCTATCCCTCCCCGTCGCGAGCGGCGGGGTTTCTCGCGTTCAATTCATGAATGAAGCGGTATCGCCGGGAACTCGCCGGCTTGTCCTGGCAGGCGATGTGGGCGGCACGAAAACGTTGCTCCAGGTGGCCGAGGTGGCCGAAGGGGCTCACGGCCTCGCGCCCGTGCGCGAGCAGCGTTTCGAGAACGCCGCCTATGACAGCCTTGCCGCGATCGTGTCGACCTTCTTGGCCGCCGGCGCGCTGCCCGGGCGGGTCGTGGCGGCCTGCTTCGCCGTGGCCGGGCCGGTGTCCGGCACGCACGTCAAGCTGACCAATCTGCCGTGGGAGATCGATGCGGCCGTACTGGCCGAAAATTGCGGCATTCCCGACGTGCGGCTCGTCAACGATTTCGAGGCGGTTGGCCACGGCGTGGATGGGCTTGGCCCTGACGACCTCGTATGCCTGCAAGGGGGGCGGGCGGATGCGCACGGGCATCGCGTGGTGCTGGGCGCAGGGACGGGGCTCGGTGTTTGCTTCCTGATTCGGAACGAATCCGCTTATCAGGTTGTTCCGACGGAGGCCGGGCATGCGGATTTCGGGCCCGTCGGCGAGCCCCAGGTCGGGCTGTTGCGCTTCCTGCAGGAGGAATTCGGCACGGTGTCGTATGAGCGCCTGCTGTCGGGACCGGGGCTCGTCAACATTTATCGTTATTTGATGTCGCTTGTCCACGAAAAGCCGCGCGCGGGCGCGGATGTCCTGGCGCGGCCCGACCCCGCGGCGGCCATCGCCGAAGGCGCCCTCAATCATTCCAACGTTCAGGCGGCCTGGGCCCTCGATCTGTTCAGCGAGATCTATGGGGCGCAGGCCGGCAATCTGGCCTTGACCCTCATGGCGCGCGGCGGCGTCTACATCGCGGGGGGCATTGCGCCCAAGATTCTGCCCAAGCTCCAGGAGGGCGCGTTCATGCGCGCATTCCGGAACAAGGGGCGCTTTGGTGCGCTCATGCATTCGTTTCCGGTGCATGTCATCCGCAATGAGCGCGTCGGCTTGATCGGCGCGGGGCGGGTGGCCGCGCAGGCGATAGCGGCTAGCCGCCCGTCTGGGACATGAAACGCAGGATTTTGCCGGGTGCCTCCCGGAATTCGTGGCGCGCCGGCTTGGATGCGACGGCGGCCCGGATGGCCGACGCTATTGCCGCATCGGTGGCCTGCCCGCGCAGCAGGGGGCGCAGCGCCAGGCTGTTGTCTTGCCCGAGACAGGGGTAGAGGGTGCCATCGACGGACAGGCGAACCCGGTTGCAGGTGTCGCAAAAATGCTGCGACAAGGGCGTGATGAATCCGACGCTGAACCGCCCATCGGGTGCCTTCAGATACCGGGCGGGCCCGCCGCCCGGCAGCACCGTATCGATCAAGCCGAAATGCGCTTTCAGCCTGCGCCGGACGGGCTGCAGGTCGAGATAGCCCGCCGTTCGCCCCGTTTCCCCCATCGGCATGGTCTCGATCAGCCGCAAGATGAATCCATGCGCGAGGCAGAAGCCCGCCATCTCGTCGATCTCGTCGTCGTTGATCCCCTGCAGGACCACCATGTTGATCTTGATGGGCGCGAAGCCGGCCGCCTTCGCAGCCATGATGCCTGCCATAATGCGCTCATGGGCGGCACGCCCATTGATTTGTTCGATGCGCTCGCGCTTGAGCGAGTCGAGGCTGATGTTCAGGCGCGAGATGCCTGCGTGCCTGAGCGCTGCGGCGTGACGGGCGAGCTGCGTGGCATTGGTGCTTAAGGAAAGATCCGTGATTCCGGGGATCGCGTTCAGGCGCGCGGCGAGCGCGGGCAAGTTCCGGCGCAGGAGCGGCTCGCCCCCGGTGAGGCGGATCCGATGCACTCCCAGATGGGCGAAGATGCGAACGAGCCGCACCATCTCATCGAAGGTCAGCCAATGCCCGGGTTCCTCGAAGGCGACAAAGCCCTTCGGCAGGCAATACGTGCAGCGCAAGTCGCAGCGGTCGGTGACTGACAGGCGCACGTACTCGATGCGGCGGCCGCATCCATCGCTCAAGTCTTGGGGATGATTGTCCATGATCGAGACTGGGGTCCGCGCACGAGACGCATGGTCGTTAAGCGTTATGTCCGTTAGAATATAGCAGTGCCGGATGGCTGTCAAAGCAGCGGATGCCCACTGGAATGGGCCGAGGGCACGGGACAACGGGGGTGACATGAAGGTGTTCGGCTTTGCCGGATTCTCCGGCAGCGGAAAGACCACATTGATCGAGAAGCTGATTCCGATCTTTGTCGGCGAGGGCTTGACGGTGTCGCTGATCAAGCACGCGCATCACGACTTCGACATCGACCAGCCGGGCAAGGATTCCTTCCGCCATCGCGCGGCGGGCGGGCATGAAGTCTTGATCAGCTCGGATCGGCGCTGGGCGCTCATGCACGAGTTGCGGGGGGAAGCCGAGCCCATGCTCTCCGAGCATCTGGCCCGCCTGTCCCCCTGCGACCTCGTGTTGGTCGAAGGCTTCAAGCGCGAGCCCATTCCGAAGCTCGAGGTGTACCGCCGTGCCGCCGACAAGCCGCTCTTGCACGTGCAGGATGAGACCATCGTGGCCGTCGCCACCGATGTCCTTTTGAACACCGCGCTACCCCAGATGGACATCAATGATGTCGCGCGGATCGCCGGATTTATCGTCAAGGAGGTCGGTTTGACATGAATGGCGCAGCCCACGTCCCCATGCTTTCCCTGGAGGACGCTCTTGCACACCTGCTCGCGCGCGCAGCGCCCGTGCTCGAGGTCGAGCCCGTGGCCACGCAGTCGGCAGCGGGACGGGTGCTGGCCCAGCCCGTGACGTCCGGCATCGACGTGCCGGGGCTCGACAACAGCGCGATGGATGGTTACGCCGTGCGTTGCGCCGATCTCCCGCCGCAGGGCGAGGCTCTCCTTCGGGTCAGCCAGAGGGTCGCGGCGGGTACCGTGGGCATGCTGCTGGAACCGGGCACGGCGGCCCGCATCTTTACGGGAGCGCCCATGCCACCCAATGCGGACGCGGTGGTCATGCAGGAGGATTGCACGGAAGCGGGGGAGAACGTATGGATCCGTCGATTGCCCGCGCAGGGCCTCAATGTCCGGAGGGCGGGCGAGGACATTGCGGCGGGGACCCAGATCCTGCCGGCGGGGAGGAAACTGCGGCCGCAGGAACTCGGGCTTGCGGCCTCGGTGGGCCTGGCGCATTTGCCTGTCAGGCGGCGGGTGCGGGTCGGCATGTTCTTTACCGGCGACGAAATCGTGATGGCGGGGGAGGCGCTTGCCCCGGGGCAGATCTACAACTCCAACCGGTACGCGCTCACGGGGTTGCTGGCCGCGATGGGCTGCGCGATCGAGGACCACGGCATCATCCCTGACGATCTCGAGGCCACCTGCGAGGCCTTGCGGCGTGCGGCCAGCGAATCGGATCTCGTGCTGACGAGCGGCGGCGTGTCGGTCGGCGAGGAAGATCACGTCAAGCGAGCGCTTGCGCGCGAAGGCCGGCTGGATCTGTGGCGCATTGCGATCAAGCCGGGGAAGCCGCTCGCCTACGGGCGGGTGGGGGGCGCGCATTTTCTCGGGCTTCCGGGAAATCCGGTGTCGGCGTTCGTGACGTTTTGCATGATTGCACGGCCGTTCATTTTGCGGCTTCAGGGGGTCCATGAGGTGACCCCCAAAGGCTGCCAGGTGCGGGCCGGGTTCAGCGTTCGCAAGCCCGATGCGCGCAGGGAATTCGTGCGTGCCCGCATCGAGGACGGGCCCGAGGGCAGCATGGCCATGCCTTATGGAAACCAAGGCTCCGGGGTGCTCACCTCGCTGTGCTGGGGCGATGGACTCCTCGAAATACCGCCCGGCCGGGCGGTCGAACGCGGCGACTGGGTCAGGTTCCTGCCGTTCGCCGAGATAACAGGGTAACATCATGCTCAAGTTGCTTTATTTCGCACGACTGCGCGAGAATCTGGGCGTGGCGGCAGAGCAGATCGCGCTGCCGGCGGGAGTGGTCGACGTCGAGACGCTTGCGCGGCATCTGCGCGCCAGAGGCGATGCGTGGGCGCGCGAACTGGCGCCGGGGCGGCCGATTCGTGCGGCGGTGAATCAGTCCATGGCCCGGGAGGAGACGCGAATCCGGGACGGGGACGAGGTTGCGTTTTTCCCGCCAGTCACGGGAGGATGAATGGCGATACGGGTGCAGACCGAGGACTTCGATGCCGGTTCGGAGTTGCGGCGGCTTCGTGCCGGCGACCGGACCATCGGTGCGGTGGCGAGCTTTGTGGGGCTGGTGCGCGATTTGGCCTCGGCGCCTGTCGCGGAGATGGTGCTGGAGCACTATCCCGGGATGACGGAGAAGTCGCTCGCGGCCATCGTCTCGGAGGCGCAGGCGCGCTGGCCGCTGCTCGGCGCTGCGGTCATCCATCGCGTGGGACGCTTGCGCGCGGGGGAGCAGATCGTGTGGGTGGGCGTGGCGAGTGCGCACCGGAAGGAAGCCTTTGCCGCCTGCGAGTTCATCGTGGACGCCCTGAAAACCCGGGCCCCCTTTTGGAAGAAGGAATACACGCCGGACGGTCCGCGCTGGGTCGAAGCGCGGCCGGCCGACGAACAGGCCGCGAGAAAATGGGAGGGTGGGGACGATGAATCCGCGCAACGCTCGTGACGGCGCGCCCAAGGTGGCCGTGCGCCTGCTGTTCGGTCAGGCGACGGCCATCGGCCCGGGCAAGGCCGATCTGCTCGAGGCGATCAGCCAGACCGGTTCCATTTCCGCCGCCGCGCGCGCGATGGCGATGTCTTATCGCCGGGCCTGGCTTCTGGTCGACACCCTCAACCGGAGTTTCCGGGCTCGCCTGGTCGAGACCGCGGCGGGCGGTAGCCGCGGCGGCGGGGCGCGCGTCACCGAGCTGGGGATGGAAATCCTGCGGCGCTATCGGCTGATCGAGCGCAAGGCGACCGCCTGCGTTGCGCCGGATATCGCCGACTTGCAGCGGCTCATGGCGCAGCCCACCGCTGCCGATGAGCAGGGATCTTGATCGAGTTTGTTCGAAGCGGACGTTGAAGAATCTCGTTTAAACATGCGGTTAGTGATTCAAACGAGCGGCTGTATGGCATCCTCGGCGCATGATCGGGCCGCATGGGCATGAACGTCCGGAATTGAGGGGTCGCAAAACCGCGCAGCCGGCGCGTATTTTAGTTGCATTTGCCATATTTCTTGATATGCTAGCGGGGCGGAAGGCTAGCGCTTTCGGGCCTTCGTGCTATTCTTACACAATAAAAGGAGCGTCTTAATGAACAAATCCGAACTCATCGATGCCATTGCGGACAAAGCGGACGTATCGAAAGCTTCAGCCGGCAAAATGCTCGATGCTTTGGTGGACACGGTCGGCGCGACGTTGAAGAAGGGTGACAAGATTACGCTGGTGGGCTTTGGCACGTTCGAGACCCGCAAGCGCGCGGCCCGTACCGGCCGCAACCCGCGCACCGGTGCGACGCTGAAGATCGCAGCAGCGACTGTGCCTGCTTTCCGGGCCGGCGCGGGCCTTAAAGAGGCCGTTGCCAAGAAGAAATAGCAGCGGTCGCCGCAAGCCGCCGGTGCGCTGAACTTGGGGCGTCGCCATGCTCTGGCGCAGAGCGTGGCGACGCCCGGTTGTTGAGCGTTGCATGCCCGGCGCATGGCGAATCAGGTGGCTTGCCCACGACCGACGGGGTGCGTCCCGGATCGCGGCGGCTTGGGATCGCTCGCAAACCCTTCCCCGCAGTCCCCAGTCCGTGTTTCCGTTTTGCCCGCAGCGTGTACTTCCGCCTTTCCTTTCCGATCGCTCTTCCCCCTGCTTTTTCGTTATTGGGCTCGCCGGGCGGCGAGCGCCGGATCGGGCGTCGTCTTCGGGGAATGCTCTTGACGGGCGTCTTTGGGGCGCGCTATATTGGGCCGCACATAACGAGGCCCGGCGTCTTTGCCCGCGCAGGCGCAAAGACGCCATCGAAGGCGAGAGGCGGTTCGGTTGAAGCATTGGATCTTGGGGGCGGCCGTCCTGCTTGCGGCGTACGGCGCGCGGGCGGGGGAAGTGCGGGTCGCTGCGGCCGCCGACTTCGTGCCGACGCTGACCGTGCTGGCCCAGGGTTTCGAGAAGGCCACCGGCAACCGTGTGCTGATCAGCATGGGCTCGACCGGGAAGCTGTATGCTCAGATTTCGAACGGTGCGCCGTTCGATGTCTTCCTTTCGGCGGACGCGAAGACGCCGAAACGGCTTGTCGCGGAAGGGTTCGCCGTGAACGGAAGCCGCTTCACCTACGCCGTGGGTCGGCTTGTCCTCTGGAGCGCGCTACCCGCAGAAGTGGACGCGCACGGGGCGGTGCTGGCGCGAGGAGGTTTTTCTCATCTGGCCATCGCCAACCCGGCCACGGCGCCCTATGGCGCCGCAGCGCGCCAGGTTCTTGCGGGTCTGGGGCTTTGGCATCGACTGGCCGGCCGAATCGTCGATGGCGAGAACGTCGGCCAGACCTTCCAGTTTGTGGCATCCGGCAACGCCGAGCTTGGGTTCGTCGCGCTGGCCCAGGTGCGCGCCGAAGCGGGGGCGTATCACGGGTCCTATTGGCAGGTGCCCCAGACACTGTATCGTCCGCTCAGACAGCAGGCCGTGCTGCTGACGGCGGGAGCCGGCAATCCCGCGGCGGTCGCTTTTTATCGCTTCCTGCGCAGCGCGCCCGCGCGCAGTGTGATCGAGGCGGCCGGCTATGGGCCTTGAGAGCGCCTGTTGATGCTGTCGTCGGCGGACGTCTCGGCGCTGTGGCTTACTCTGCGGCTTGCCGGCACGGCGAGCGCTTGCTTGATGCTGCTCGGCGTGCCCCTGGGATGGTGGCTTGCGCGCACCCCCTCGCGATGGAAGCCCGCGATTGAGACCTTGGTGGCCTTGCCGCTGGTGCTGCCGCCGACCGTGCTGGGTTTTTACCTGCTCATGCTCCTCGGCCCGCAAGGACCGATCGGCAGCGTGTGGCGCGCGCTCGGCGGCGCACCGTTGGTCTTCTCGTTCTCGGGCCTGGTACTGGGCTCGATCGTCTATTCCCTGCCGTTCGTCGTTCAGCCGCTGCAAAACGCATTCCAGGCCGTGGATGCGGGGCTGCTCGAGGCGGCCGCCGTCCTTCGCGCAGGACCTCTGGACCGTTTCGGCGCAGTGGCGTTGCCGCTTGCGCGCCCCGGCCTCCTGACCGCAGTGACTTTGGGCTTCGCCCACGTTGTGGGAGAGTTCGGCGTCGTGCTCATGATCGGCGGAGACATTCCGGGCAGGACGCGGGTGGCCTCGATTGCGATCTTTGACCACGTTGACGCGCTGGCCTATGCCCAGGCGTATCGCTTGTCAGCGGTGCTGGTCATCTTCTCGGTTGCGGTTCTGTTCGCGCTCTATTCGCTCCGCCCGTTGGACCGCCCACGGTGGGCGCGATGATTCAGGGCGCCTTCGATCTGGCGCGGGAGAGGTTCGCGCTGCAGGCGAAGTTCGAGGTTCCCGCGCGGGGCGTGACCGCGTTGTTCGGGCCCTCGGGGTCGGGGAAGACGACCTTGCTGCGGTGCCTGGCCGGGTTCGAGCGCTCGCCCGCGGGGTTCCTCAGTGTGGCCGGGGCAGTGTGGCAGGACGAGGCGCGGCGCGTGTTCCTGCCGGTACACAAGCGCCCCTTGGGGTATGTGTTCCAGGATGCCCGACTCTTCCCGCACCTTTGCGTCCGCGACAACCTGCGGTTTGCATGGCGGCGAACGCCCGGAGCCGAGCGCGCCCTCGAGATGGATCAGGTCATCGACTGGCTGGGGCTGGAACCTTTGCTCGACCGTCGCGAGCCGCGGCTTTCGGGGGGCGAGAAGCAGCGGGTCGCCATCGCGCGTGCCTTGCTTGCAAGCCCGCGGCTGCTCCTCATGGATGAGCCGCTCGCGGCGCTGGACGCGGCGGCCAAGGGGGAGATCCTGCCGTATCTGGAAGCACTGCATCGCCGATTGTCGATCCCGATCGTCTATGTGAGCCACTCGCTCGAGGAGGTCAGTCGCCTTGCCGACCACGTGCTGCTCATGGCCGAGGGGCGTGTCGAAGCATCGGGGCCGCTTCAGGAACTGGCCACCTGCCCGGATTCTCCCTTGGCCCATCTGGAGGACGCGGCGACGGTGATTGACGGCGTCGTTGCCGAACACGACAATACGTTCCATTTGACATACGTGGACTTTGCCGGCGGACGCTTGAGCCTGAGTCGCAATCCGCTGCCCGTGGGGACGGCGGTCCGGGTGCGCATCCTGGCGCGCGATGTGAGCCTCGCGCTGAGCCGCGCCCCCGACACCAGCATCTTGAACATACTCGAGGGGACGATCGAAACACTCGCGGGCCATTCCCCGGCACAGCTTCTCGTGCATATCGCCCTGGCCCCCGGCAGCCGCATGCTCGCGCGGATCACGCGCAAGTCGGCCAGCCTGCTCGCTTTGCACGCAGGCCAGCGCGTGTTTGCACAGGTGAAAAGCGTGGCGCTCGTGCCCTAGCCGGCGCGCCGCGCAGCCGACGGGCGCCATTGCAGGCGTCTCGCGATCCTTTCGACAAGAAAAATCTCCATGGCCATCGCCGTCGCGCTGTTTGTGTGCACCCTGACTTTCGTGATCTGGCAGCCGCGCGGACTCGGCGTGGGCTGGAGCGCCATGGGAGGGGCTGCGCTGGCACTGGCCGCCGGCGTCATTTCGTTTGCCGACATTCCCGCAGTGTGGCATATCGTATGGGATGCGAGCTTCACGCTGGTGGGGCTCATCCTGATTTCCCTCGTGCTGGATGCGGCGGGCTTCTTCGAATGGGCGGCGCTTCACGTGGTGCGCCTGGGCGGGGGGCACGGCCATCGCCTGTTCGTCCTGGTGCTGCTCCTGGGGGCGCTCACCTCGGCGGTTTTCGCGAACGACGGAGCGGTCCTCATCCTGACGCCCCTGGTCATCGAGATGCTGCACGCCCTGAAATTCGACAAGGCCGCGATGACCGCCTTCATCATGGCCACGGGCTTCGTTTGCGACACCACCAGCCTGCCCTTCAAGATCTCGAATCTCGTCAATATCCTGACGGCCAATTACTTCGGCATCTCCTTCACGCAGTATGCTTCGGTCATGATGGCGGTGAACCTGGTGGCGCTGGCGGCCACGGTGGGCGTGCTGTGGCTGTTCTATCGTCGGCACCTGCCCGGGCGGTTCGACCCTTCCGGCGTCGCGCAACCGCGCACGGCCATCCGCGATCCCTTCGTCTTCTATGCCGGATGGGTCGTTTTGGTCGGCTTGGCCTGCGGCTACCTGCTGGAGTCGTATCTGCACCTTCCGACCTCCGCCATCGTCGGTACGGGTGCGGCGCTCCTGATCGCCGCCGCCTCCCGCGAGCACTGGTTGCCGCAGCAGCCTCGAAGCGTCATTCCCTTGGCGACGCTCGTCCGCGAGGCGCCATGGCAAGTCGTGGTCTTCTCGCTGGGCATGTATTGCGTCGTGTACGGTCTTCGCAACGAAGGTCTCACTCACATGATCGCGCTCGTGCTGGACCACTTGGCTCAGCATGGGATCTATCTGGCCGCGCTGGGGGCGGGCGGGCTCTTCGCCGCGTTGTCGGCGGTCATGAACAACCTGCCCACGGTGCTCCTCGGCAATTTGTCGATTCACGATGCGGTCGCGCTCGCCCCGCCCATGCGCACGGCGATGACCTACGCCAACGTGGTAGGGTGCGATCTCGGCCCCAAGATGACGCCCATCGGGAGTCTCGCCACCTTGCTGTGGCTGCATGTGCTGCGCCGGCGCGGGCTGAACGTGAGCTGGGGCGAATATTTCCGCACCGGGATCATCCTGACGTTGCCGGTGCTGGGCGCAACCTTGCTGGGGCTTGCGGCGTGGCTCGAGGTGATGCGCTGAATCGCGCCGCCTTTGCCTTGGCGCAGGGATCGGCGCTATATTGACGGAAAATTCGGGAGGAGGTTTCGGTGGGACTGTATTCGGTGATTTCCGTGGCCCTCGGCGCGGCATTGGGCGCGTGGGCGCGGTGGGGACTCGGGGTCTGGCTCAACCCGGTATTTCCGACGCTGCCGCTGGGAACCCTGGCGGCAAACCTCATGGGCGGCTATCTGATTGGGCTGGCCATCGCATTCTTTGCCCAGCACCCCGGTCTTGCGCCGGAGGCCAGGCTTTTTGCGATCACCGGCTTCCTCGGGGCATTGACGACGTTCTCGACCTTCTCGGCCGAGGTCGTCACCCTGTTCTCACGTCAACAATTCTTCTGGGGCGCGACGGAGGTCCTGGTGCATGTGACAGGATCCCTGGTGATGACCGGCCTCGGCATCTGGACGATCAAATTGTTGAAGGCCTAGGGAGTGCGAGTCATGCAAGGCGTCTATCTCAAATTTTTCGTGCTGGAGTCGCAAAAACACGGCGGAAAGCTGCTTTACGAGTGGCTCCTCGAGGAAGCACAACGCATCGGCATCGCCGGCGGCTCCGTCTTCCGGGCCATTGCGGGCTATGGGCGGCACGGCGTGATTCACGAGGAAACCTTCTTCGAGCTGGCGGGCGACTTGCCGATGGAGGTCGTGTTTGCGGCGAAGCCCGAGCAGACCAATGCCCTCATCGAACGGCTGAAGAACGAGAATCTCCACCTCGTGTATCTTCAAATCCCGGCAGAGCTTGGCGTATTGGGCGAGGCGCCCCGATCGGCTTAGGGCGCGGGCCGGTATATCCAGTCGTTGAGGAGACGCCTCGCCGCCAGGGCCACTTCGGAGGCCGTGAGGCCGACAGGCCCGTCCCCGCGGGCGACCTGATCGTCAGCCGCGGCACCGTGCAGATACACGCCTAGCCGCAGGGCGTCGGGAACGGCGAGCCCCTGGCCGATCAGGGCGCCCAGGATGCCCGAGAGGACATCGCCCGTTCCGGCAGACGCGAGGCCCGGATTGCCCGTCGGATTGACATAATAGGTCCCCCCAGGCTCTGCGCAGACGCTGCCGCTGCCTTTGAGGACGACGTACGATTGGAAGCGGCGCGCGAGATCGCCGGCGGCGCCGATGCGATCGCGCTGGATGTCGGCCGGTTCGCGCCCAAGGAGCCGGGCCGCCTCAAGCGGATGGGGGGTCAGCAGGGTGGCCGCCGTGCGGGTGGGTATCCGTGCCGCGAGCGCCGGATGCCGGCCGAGCAGGTTGAGCGCGTCCGCATCAAGCACGAGTGGCAAGTCGCGCTCCAGGGCTTGCGTCAGGCATTGCTGGGCGGGTGTCGACTGGGAGAGCCCGGGTCCTGCCACCAGGCAGGTGAGGCTTTCCATGGCGAGCAGGGTCTCGGCGCGTCTGACCATGAGTTCGGGCTGGTAAGGGCTGAAACCGGGGAGGTCGGCTGCGAGCAGGCCGAGATAGACCCGTCCGGCCCCGGCCAGCAGGGCGGCCGAACCTGCCAGGAACGCAGCCCCGACCATCGTATCGGCGCCGCCCAGGATTCCCACCTGCCCGAAGTGGCCCTTGTGGGTGTTGGCCGGGCGCGCCGGCAAAAAGGAGGACACCGAGCGGTTGAGCAGGAAGCCTTGGGGCGCGACGAGGCTGGGGGCATCCGCCCCGAGGGCTTCGAACTGGATGCGCCCGACCAGATCCTTGCCGTCCAAGGTATAGAGCCCAGGCTTGTGGGCCAGCAGGGTAACCGTCAAGCTCGCGCGCACCGCGGCGCCTCGCACGGCCCCGGTGTCCGCATCGAGCCCGCTGGGCACGTCGATGGACAGGACAGGGCAGGCGAGGGCGTTGATTTTCGCGATGCGGCGGCGGTCCGCTTCTTCGATGTCCCGTGTGAGCCCGGTCCCGAAAAGGCCATCAATGGCCAGGGACCAGCGGCCGGCGGGCGGAATGTCCTCATGGGACGGGCGGCCGGTCGAGGCCCAGGCGTCCCAGGCGCGACGGGCATCCGCGGACAGCCGATCGATTCGGCCGGTGAAGACCAGATCGACCGGAATGCCCCAATCGACCAGGTGGCGGGCCGCCACCAGGGCATCGCCGCCGTTGTTGCCCGGACCGGCCACCACGAGTATGGGGAGCGGCAGGTCCAGTTTCAGCGTGTCGGCGGCGCGGGCGATGGCGAGGCCTGCCCGTTCCATCAGCGGGGGACGGGCTTGGGCGCCGGCTTGACGCTCGATTTCGCGCAACGCCTGGGCGCGATAGAGAGGAGAAAAGCTCACGGGATAGGCTCTCGAGAGCGATGAGTCCGTCTGGTATAATTCATTGTAGGTGGTGCGGAGTCTGTGGGAGATGAGCTTATCATGGATGATCCAGAAAATGTGAGCCCCGGCGGCGCCAAGATCAGCGCCTGCGAAGAGGATGAAGCGTGCACGGTCGT
Organism: Pseudomonadota bacterium; assembly: GCA_021817985.1. Taxonomy (GTDB): domain Bacteria; phylum Pseudomonadota; class Gammaproteobacteria; order Burkholderiales; family JAKAFK01; genus JAKAFK01. Next base: position 12,744 of record JAKAFK010000039.1, read on the forward strand.
CGCCTGTGCGATCTGCCTGTCGGAGATTCCGGCGTCGGTGGCGCACAGCATCGAGGGGCCTGACTATGTGCATTATTTCTGCGGGCTGGACTGCCTCGATGTGTGGGAAAGGAAGTCGCGGGAGACGCTCGAAGAGCCCGAGCAGTGAGCCCTTTCGCGGTTTTTCTGCCGGGAGTCCGGGAAATCGCCTGAGCGCACGAAACGCCACGATTGGCAGCGGCAGCGGAGCCCCTGGGCATGTCCGCTGAACCGGTCAAGGGTCGTGGGGCATGTGCCAACCCGTTGTCGCGTTTCGAGAAACTGTCGCGCGAGGCGTTTGATGACGGATGGGAAGGTCCGCCCGATGGCGCTGCGCCGCAGACGGTGGTCTATCCCGAAACGAGCCGCAGCATCATCAGCCGGAACGACTCGCCCGACATCCCGTTTTCCCAGTCGGTGAATCCTTACCGCGGCTGCGAGCATGGCTGCATCTACTGCTACGCGCGTCCGAGCCATGGCTATCTCGGCTTCTCCTCAGGGCTCGACTTCGAGACCCGCCTCGTCGCAAAGACCAATGCCGCCGAACGGCTGCGCGGCGAACTGGCCAAGGCAAGCTATCGCGTCGCTCCCATCGCTCTCGGCTCCAACACGGACCCTTATCAGCCGATAGAACGGGAATGGCGGCTCACGCGGGACATCCTGGCGGTGTTGGCGGACCATCGGCACCCGTTCACGATTGTCACCAAGTCCTCGCTCATCGAGCGCGACCTCGATCTTTTGGCGCCCATGGCCTCGCAGGGGCTGGCGCAGGTCTTTGTTTCGATCGCTTCGCTTGACCGGAGCCTGGCGCGCACGCTGGAGCCCCGTGCGGCCTCTCCCGAGCGCCGCCTGCTCACCGTGGAGCGGCTCGCCAAGGCGGGCATCCCCACGGGCGTCCTTGTCGCCCCCGTCATTCCGGGGCTCACGGATGCGCACATGGAACGGGTGCTTGCGGCGGCACGCGAGGCGGGCGCGACCGAGGCCGGCTACGTCTTCGTGCGCCTGCCGCACGACGTGGCGCCCCTGTTCGAGCAGTGGCTCGACGCCCACTATCCGCTCAAGGCCGCTCGCGTGATGAGCCTTATCCGCGAGTCGCGCGGGGGGCAGGACAACGATCCGCGTTTTGGCGCGCGCATGCGCGGCACCGGCATCTTTGCTTCTCTCCTTGAGCAGCGCTTTCGGAAGGCGCACCGGCGGCTGGGATACCGGGACGCCGGCGTGACCCTCGAAACGGGCCTTTTTCGTGTGCCGTCCCGCGATCGTCAGCTGTCGCTCTTCTAGGCGCTCCTTCCGGTCAGGCGATCATGCGCCCATGTTCATCAACCCATGCGGCGGACGAGCAGGCCCTTGAGATAATCCCCTTCGGGAAAATTGAGGGCGACCGGATGGTCGGCCGCCGCGCTGAAACGTCCGACGATCTGCGCGTCAATGCCGGCATCCAGCGCCGCGCCTGCGACAATCTTCTGAAAGAGCTCGCGCCCGATGCCCCCGGAGCATGAGAAAGTCGCCAGCAGCCCGCCGGGTTTCAGCAGTTTGAGCCCGAATAGATTGATATCCTTGTAGGCACGGGATGCCTTTTCCGCATGGTGCGCCGTGGGCGCGAACTTGGGCGGGTCGAGAACGATCAATCCGAACGTCCTGCCTTGATCGCGCAGCCGACGCAACGCCGCGAACACATCGGCTTCCATCCATTCGCCCCTCTGCGCGTCGAGCCCATTGAGTCGCATGTTGTCCTGCGCGGCCTCGAGCGCCGGGTGGCTGCTGTCTATGGAGAGCACTGAGCGCGCGCCGCCCCGCAATGCGCTCAAGCTGAAGCCGCCCGTATAGCAGAAGCCGTTGAGGACATCCACATCTTTCGCCAGGTCGCCGATGCGTTGCCGGTTGTCCCGTTGATCCAAATAAAATCCGGTCTTCTGGCCCGCCTTGATGTCCACGCGGAAACGCAATCCATGCTCTTCGATGAGCGGGAACGATTCCGGATCGCCGCACAGCACACCGACCCTTGCCGACAGGCCTTCGAGGGCGCGCACATCGGCGTCCGAGCGCTCGAATACATCGGCTCGTCCGCTGACGACGGTCGCCGCCTCGACGATTGCGTCGCGCCAATACTCAGCGCCGGTGGACAACACCTGGATAACCAGCGTCCGGTCGTAGACGTCGATCACCAGACCGGGCAGCCCGTCCGATTCCCCATGGACCCAGCGGAAGGCATTGGTGCCCAGGGGCACGAGGGCGGCCCGGGTGGACCAGGCCTGCGCCAAACGCCGCCGCAAGAAGCCGGCATCGATGGGCTCGTCGTCAAAGCTCCACACCCGGGCCCGAATTTGCGAAGCGGGGCTGTATGCCGCCTGCGCGAGAAACTCTCCGTGGGCATCCGTGACCATGACCGTCTCGCCGGGCTCTGGAAACCCTTCGAGCCGATCGATGGCCCCGGAGAAGATCCAGGGGTGATGCTGCTGGAGTGACTTCTCACGTCCGCGTCTTAGGATTAAGCGTTTCATTTGTGCACGAGTGACCGCTTTTGGAAGGCCGCTCAAGAATAACAGTTTTCCCGCGGGCCCGGGCCGGTTTGGCGTCGGATCGCCGGGGCGCCGCCGCGGCTTCCGAATCGCCAGGTGCCGAATCGGAAGCCTTCTTGCCTGGACATGGCCGCCGTTGTGGCGCAGGCTTTCGTCTGTCCGTGCGGCCTGTCTCATCGACGACTCGCGGACCGACGGGGCCGCTCGCCACGGAAAAGACAGCTTGCGCGGCCCTTCGAAGTGCCGGACCGCTTCGTAGCGGCAGCGCACGGCCCCTCCAGGGGGTCGACCAGTCGCGCTGGAGGTTGAAGGTCTCGGTCAGGGCGGTGGACCTCGGCGCCGCGGCGAGGCCGCTGTAACACCGCCGGGGCCAGTCCTGGGCGCGGCGGCGCTGTCCCTCCTCGCCATGATCTGGCCCGGGCTCCGGCGCGGTTTGTTGAACTGAACGTATGCATGGTGGTCGCATGCGATATCCTCCCTGTAAAACAGGCGAGGTATCCTGTCGCCCGGATCTTTGGCGTTGGGAGCATCCGGATCAGGGAACGCCGTGTCTTCCGAATAACGCAGTCTGCCTCGACGAGGTCAATAATAATGAATCCGCTTACAGAGCTTCCGAAACTCGGGCAATCCGTCTGGCTGGACTACATCGACCGCCATCTCGTTCAAAGCGGCGCCCTGGCGCGGCTGATGGCCGAAGACGACCTGCGCGGGGTCACGTCTAATCCGGCCATTTTCGAGAAGGCGATCCGCACGGATGCGGACTACCGCGCCGAACTCGCGTCATTGCGGGCAGAGCGCCTTGCGCCTGCGGTGATTCTTGAACGCCTGGTTCTGCCCGACATCCGGGCGGCTGCCGCGCAGCTGCGGGTGACCTATGCGGGCACGGGGGGGCGTGACGGCTTCGTTTCGCTCGAGGTGCCGCCCGCCTTGGCGTTCGATACGGATCAGACCATCGTCGAGGCAAGGCGCCTGTGGCGAGCGGTCGGCCGTGAGAACCTCATGATCAAGGTTCCGGCGACCGATGCGGGTTTGCCTGCCATCACCCAATTGATTGCCGAAGGGATCAACGTCAACGCGACGCTCCTTTTCTCGCGATCGATGTATGAGCGGGTCGCGCAAGCCTACATTTCCGGTTTGGAACAGCGCGTGGCTGCGGGTCTTTCGGTGGCTGGGGCGGCCAGCGTGGCGAGTTTTTTTGTCAGCCGCATCGATACCGAGGTGGACGATCGCCTCGCCGAGCGTTTGAACGCGATTCAAGACGAACGGCAACGTGGCCGGGTTCAGCGGCTGATGGGGACGGTTGCCATCGCCAATGCCAAGCTCGCCTATCGCAGCTACCAGGGAATATTTTCCGGCGCGCGCTGGCAGGCGCTGGCCGAACATGGCGCGCGCACTCAGCGTCTTCTGTGGGCGAGCACCGGGGTGAAGAACCCGGCGTATCGTGACGTGCGCTACATCGAGGACCTGATTGGGCCCGATACCGTGAACACGGTGCCGCCGGCCACCCTGGAGGCCTTTCGCGACCATGGACGGGCGCATCCGGCCCTGACGGACGGGGTCGACGACGCGCAGCGGATCATGGAACAGTTGGAAGGCCAGGGAATTGTCCTGGATGAGGTGACGGATGGGCTGTTGCAGGATGGGGTGAGACTGTTCGTGGAGGCATACGACAAACTGTTGGCCAGCCTCGGCTGACGAGAAACTGAGGACGAACGATGCAAATTGCCATGGTGGGACTTGGGCGGATGGGCGCCAATATGGCGCGCAGGCTGATGCGTGCAGGGCATGAATGTGTGGTCTACAACCGCACCCCCGAAGCCGTTGCGCAACTGGTGGCGGAAGGCGCGACCGGAGTCGCAAGCCTCGCTGCGCTCGCAGAAAGGCTTACGCCGCCGCGTGCGGCCTGGGTCATGGTGCCCGCGGGAGACGCGACGGGAAGCGTGGTCATGGAATTGGCAAGGCATTTCGCTCCAGGCGACATCATCATCGACGGCGGCAACAGCTACTACAAGGACGACGTCCAGCGCGCGAAGACCCTGGCCGAACAGGGCATTCGGTATCTGGACGTCGGAACGAGCGGTGGCATATGGGGGTTGGAGCGTGGTTACTGCCTGATGGTCGGTGGCGAGCGCGGCGCGTTTACGCATATTGAACCGGCCTTGCGCAGCCTCGCGCCGGGGCGGGCTGGGGTGGCGCCAAGCCCGGGCCGTGCGGGCGGAACGGCGGAGGAGGGCTATCTCTATTGCGGGCCCGCGGGCGCCGGGCACTTCGTCAAGATGGTGCATAACGGCATTGAATACGGCCTGATGCAGGCGTACGCGGAAGGGTTCGATATCCTCAACCACGCCTCTTCCGACGCGGTGCCGGAAGATCGCCGCTACGGCTTTAATCTCGCCGACGTCGCCGAGCTTTGGCGCCGTGGCAGCGTCGTGGGCTCCTGGCTTCTCGACCTGTCGGCCTCGGCCTTGGCGCACAATCCCGACTTGTCCGATTTCAGCGGCTTCGTCGAGGACTCGGGCGAAGGTCGCTGGACGGTGCAGGCGGCCATCGAGGAGGCTGTCCCCGCCGAGGTTCTGACCGCAGCGCTGTACGCGCGCTTCCGGTCACGCCGGGAGCACGGCTTCGCGGAGAAGATGTTGTCCGCCATGCGGCAGGGCTTCGGCGGGCACAAGGAGCCCGCAAATGAGGGGGGCAAGCGATGACACCCGAGATGGACGTCACCACCCACATAGACTTTCCTGCCGCGACCCTGCCCCAAGCGGATCCTTGCGTCATGGTGATTTTCGGCGCGAGCGGCGACCTCACCCGACGCAAGCTGATCCCCGCACTCTTTCACCTGGCAGCCCACGGCTGCATGACCGATACTTTCCACGTGGTGGGCATCGGGCGCCAGCCGATGGATGACGCCGCCTTTCGCGCCTCGCTCAGAGAATGGGTCGCCCAGCCCAAGGAGATCGGGGCGTTCGATGCGGGGGCGTGGGAAGCGTTTGCGGCGCGCCTGTCGTATCTTCCGGGCGACTTCACCGATCCAGACACCTATCAGCGGCTCGCGGGCCACCTGCAGCGGCTGCCCCGCCCGGGCTCCGGAAACCGGCTCTTCTATTTGGCCACGGCGCCCACTGCCGCACCGGCAATCATCCAGGGCCTCGCCTCTTCCGGCTTGAACGGTGAACAGGCGGGATGGTCGCGCATCATCGTCGAAAAGCCATTCGGGCGCGATCTCGCGTCCGCCCGCGCGCTCAACGGCACCCTGGCGTCGGCTTTCGAGGAAAAGCAGATCTATCGCATCGACCACTATTTGGGCAAGGAAACGGTGCAGAACATCCTGTTCTTCCGCTTTGGCAACGCCTTGTTCGAACCGGTGTGGAACCGCAATCACGTGGCCTATGTGGAGATCACCGCGGCCGAGCCTCTGGGCGTGGGGCATCGCGCCGGTTATTACGAGGAATCCGGGGCGCTTCGGGACATGGTGGCCAATCATCTGATGCAGCTCCTCGCGCTCACCGCGATGGAGGCCCCCGTGGCGTTCGATGCCGACGCGGTGCGGGACAAGAAGACCGACATCTGGCGAAGCATCCATCCGATGACGCCGGAAGAGGTTCTTGAACGTACCGTGCGCGCACAGTATCAGCCCGGCCACATCGACGGGCAAGCCGTGCCGGGTTATTGCCAGGAAGCGGGGGTGGCCGCCGATTCGCAGGTGGAGACGTACACCGCGCTGGAATTGCATATCGACAACTGGCGCTGGGCCGGGGTGCCATTCTACCTGCGCACCGGAAAGCGCCTGGGACGGCATGCGACCGAGATCGCCGTCCATTTCCGCCATCCGCCGAAGAATCTCTTTCCGCAGGAGGCGGGACTCAAGGCGAACGCCATCGTGCTGCGCATTCAGCCCGACGACGGCATCAGCCTGGGTTTCGGTGCAAAACAGCCGGGCACGGAAAGGAAGGCCGTGCCCGTCAGCATGGATTTCTCGTTTCGCTCGGCCTTTGGCGAAAACGCGCCGTCGGCGTATGCCGTGCTGTTGCTCGATGCCATGCGCGGCGATGCCACCTTGTTCACGCGGGGCGACGGCGTCGAGGCGCAATGGCGCTTGATCACGCCGATCGAGGAGGCGTGGTCTCAGGCCTCGAGCTGGCTCCCGGGCTATCCGGCGGGCAGCGACGGGCCGCGCGAAGCTGACGCGTTGCTCGCGCGCAACGGTCACACCTGGCGCCCCATCGCTGACAAGGACTCCCCTCATGGCTGAGACAAGCATGGTTCTTGCCGGGGACGTCGGCGGCACCAAGAGCGCTCTTGCATTGGTCCAGGGTTCCCCGGCATCGCCGGTGGCGTTGATGGAGCGCACATACGCCAATCAGGAGTTCGCGAGCCTCGAAGAGGTCGTGCGCCGGTTTCTGGCCGACACCGGCTGCTCGCCTGCAACGGCCTGCTTCGGCGTGGCGGGTGCGGTGATGGAGGGCCGGACGGTCTTGCCCAATCTGGGCTGGAGGCTCTCGGAAGAGGCCATGGCCAGAAGCCTCAATATGAAGGCCGTGACGTTGATCAACGACCTCGAGGCCAATGCGCTGGGGATCGCCACTCTTGGCCCGGAACAGCTGTTTACGCTCAACGCGGGCCAGCCCGGCGCGAAGGGCAATCGGGCACTCATCTCGGCGGGCACCGGGCTGGGGGAGGCGCTCCTCATCGACGTGGATGGCCATTACCGGGTCTCGGCGTCGGAAGGGGGACATGTGGATTTCGCACCCCGCAGCGAGGAGCAGATGGCATTGTTGCGGTGGCTCTCGGCACGCTATGGGCATGTGAGCGTCGAACGGGTGCTCTCCGGTCCCGGCCTTGCCAATCTCTATGCCTTCCTCCGGGACGTCCAGGGCGAGAAGGAGCCGCCGTGGCTTGCAGAGGCGCTCAAGGCGGGTGATGATCCCGCTCCTGCCATCGCTGCGGCGGGTTTGAGCGGGCAGGCGGCCATCGGTGTCCATGCCCTCGACATGTTCCTCGCGATTTACGGCGCTGCCGCAGGCAATCTGGCGCTCAAGGCGCTGTCGACCGGAGGACTGTACATCGGCGGCGGAATCGCGCCCAAGCTGCTCGAGAAATTTGGGGAGGGCGGCTTCATGGCGGCATTCGTCGACAAGGGGCGCTTCTCCGAGATGCTGGCGCGAGTGCCGGTGCGCATCATTCTGGAACCCAAAACGGCGCTGCGTGGAGCGGCGGCCCGAGGCTTGCGCGTGAATTGACGCGCGCGAAGGGGGGATTCGGGCCGGATGCGGGACCTTGCGGCCCCGACCCGAAACGCGCTTCAGCGATTCTGGCGGCGGGCGAGGGCGGGTTCGTCCTCGCGAGTTCTCCAATAGGCCGGAACCTCCTCGCGATGACGTCGGAACACGAGATTGGCGACGAGCGCAGTCCATCCGGTCTGGTGCTGAGCGCCCAAGCCTTGCCCGTTTTCGCCATGGAAGTATTCGTGGAAGAGCAGCAAGTCCTCCCAGTGAGGATCCTTCTGCAGGGGAGAATCGGCCGGAAAGGCCGGGATTTGCCCTTTCGCGTCCCGGCGAAAGATATCGACGATCCGCTCGGCCAACAGATTGGCGACTGCCTTCAGGGTGATCGGCTGCCCGCCCAGGCACGGGGCGGCCACCGTGAAACTCTTGCCCAGATAGCGATAGTACTTCTCGATCGCCTGAATCAGGAGGTAGTTGGTCGGCAGCCAAATGGGACCGCGCCAGTTGGAGTTGCCGCCGAACATGCCGCTGCTTGATTCGCCCGGCTGGTATTCCATGCGCACTGGACCGATGCCCGGCAGTTCGCCCACGTCGGGCCGTGTGGCATGGGCCTTGGAGACGCTCCTCACGCCGAAGCGGGACAGGAATTGCGCCTCGTCGAGCACGCGACTCAGGATGCGGGTGAGCCGGTCCGGCGAAGCGAGCGAGAGCAGATGCTCGCCCCGCTCATTTTGGTTCACGGGGCAGGCGCACACCACGCGCCCGTCGAAGCCCCCGTTCTCATGTTCCTCCAGCATTGCGGCGAAGCGCGGGGCGGTTTGCAGCAACCGCTGATCGACCACCTCGCAGGCGAACAACGGAATGATGCCCACCCAGGAAAACACATCGATGCGGTGCTGCCCCCCATCGGGGCTCAGGAGCAGATCCTTGTAGAAACCATCCGTCTCGTCCCAGAGCGACAGCCCGTTGCCGTTGTGCCCGGCAATGCCGGCGGCGACGTGGAGGAACTGTTTGTAGCACTGGATGGCGATGTCCTCGTAGTTCGGATCCTCGATCGTCAGCTCCAGGGCGATCAACGTGAGGTTCAGGGCGAACATGCCCATCCAGCCGGTCGCGTCGGCCTGCTTCAGGGCAAAGCCCGGGGGGAGCCGACGGGAACGGTTGAATACGGAAATGTTGTCCAGGCCCATGAACCCGCCTTCGAACACCCCCTGCCCGCCCTGGTCCTTGCGGTTGATCCACCAGGCGTAGTGGAGCAGCAACTTGTGCAGCACGCGCTTGAGGAAACCGCGATCCTCGCGCCCCCGATGGATGCGCTCGGCGCGATATGCTTTCAAGGCGGCCGCAGCATGGACCGGGGGATTGACGTCCCCAAAGCCCCATTCGTAGGCCGGAATGAGGCCGTCGGGATGCAGGCTCGTCTCCTTCAGCAAGAGTTCGAGCTGGTCCTTGGCAAAATCCACATCCAGGATCGCCAGGCCCGCGCTGTGGAAGGCCAGATCCCAGGCGGCGAACCAGGGATACTCCCACTTGTCCGGCATGGAAATGACGGCTTTGAGCCGCAGATGGCGCCACTGGTGGTTGCGACCGAGCTTGCGCGCATCCGGGGGCGGACAACAATCGCCGTCCAGCCAGCAGGCCACATCGTAGTGATAGAACTGCTTGTTCCAGATGAGCCCCGAGAGCGCTTGGCGAAGGATGCGGTTTTCCTCCGCCGTGGCCTGGGGAAGCAGATTGTCGTAGAACGCGGTGGCTTCCGCCTCGCGGGCAGAGAAGGTGGCATCGAAGCGGACGAAAGGCGCTGGCAACGGCTGGCGTGAGAGCACGATTTCGGTCATGGCGGTGTCCCCCGCCGCGACACTCAAGCGGTGACTCGCCGAAACCTTGGTGCCCACATGCGCCGGGTTGACCGCGCCGGCCTCCTTCTGGATCAGGTAGCGATGAAAGGCATCCTTCACGTAGGGATTCGCGTTCGGAACGCCCCACAGGACTTCCGCATTGCTTTCATTCTCGGTAAACAACAATTCGGCGGGGTCCCGGCCATAGAGAAAGTACGTGCCAAGGGAGGGATGCTCGGCTTGGATGGCCCACGCCGCGCCCGTGGGCGCGGCGATTTCCCGCAGCCGGGGCTGGGCCGCGCGCTCGCTCCAGCTCCAGGTATTGCGAAACAGAAGCGTCGGCAGCAGCCAAAGCGTGGCGGCTTCGGGTCCGCGGTTCGCGGCGGTGAGTCGGATCAGGATATGTTCCGGCCCCACCTTGGCGTAATGTGCTTCGACATCCCAGTAGCGATTGTCCTTGAAGACGCCGCTGTCTTGCAGGCTCACGGGCGCATCGGCGCGTGTGCGGCGGGCGTTTTCCGCCAATAGCCATGCGTAGGGGAATTCGCGTTGGGGATACTTGTATCGGTAACGCAACCAGCTGTGGGAGGGGGTGGCGTCGAGATAGAAGTAGCATTCCTTGACGTCTTCGCCGTGGTTGCCCTGGTTGCCGGTCAGACCAAACAGGCGTTCCTTGAGGATGGAGTCGCGGCCGTTCCAGAGAGCCAGCGAAAAGATCAGCCGCTGCTCGAGGTCGCACAGGCCCGCAATGCCGTCTTCGCTCCAGCGATAGGCGCGGTGGACTGCCTGACCGTAGTCGAAATACTCCCACGCGCTGCCGTCCGGGCTGTAGTCCTCCCGCACGGTGCCCCAAGCGCGCTCCGAGACATACGGGCCCCACAAACGCCAATTCTCGCGTCCTTCCCGCTGTTCTTCGAGGCGCGCCCGCTCGGCATCGAGGGAGTGTCGGTCAGCCATGACGGGTTTCCTTTTTTCAGTGTCTTCGAATGTTCCGGATAACCTTCCGCTTCCACGACCAGGGCCTCCGAACGGCCCTGGGTGGTCGCCCCGGGGGCCAGTAGCGGGACGCCCTGACCTAAAGTACGCAATCCACAGGCACTGCGCAGTCCGCCGCCTTGTTGCGCGACGCCTGCCTGATCCGTCGCCCCGAAAGGTCGCGGGGCGGGAAGACGAGCAGGCTTGCCGCGGGCCATAGGAGTCGATTCGGCCCGCGGTTGCGTCGAGCAGCCCATGGCGTCCTCGGCCCTCCGGCCGAATATATCACTCGGAGCAGGTCTTGGCGAAAGCGGTCGGCCCGGCAATCAAGCACGTCCGAGCCGCGACTGGCATGCCTCGAGGCCGGGCGTGCGACCCCCCCCCCCTGACTGACCGGGCATACGGATGTCATCTGGGTAGATCGTCATATGTCAGAGTAGTTCACCGAAACGCGCGAGAAGGCTCGATGCTCACGCCGAAAGGGCAGATGGCCGGCCTTGCAGCGGACGTGTATTGCGTCCATGGCATGCAGGGGAGGCTGGAGAGGATTGCCGTTGCGAAGCCTACGCTTCGAACCTGGCGGTGTCCGCGGCGAGGCCTGTGACCGAAGCGGACCCCTGGGGGGGACACGCAGGCTTTGGGCTGGACAGCCCAAAGGTTTCCCGGGGCGCGCAGCGCCCAGAACAGGTTTAGGGCTTCAGGTCAGCAAAGGCGGCCCGAACCGTGGGTCCGGGCCGGACAGGATGTCGCGGACGCCCTTTACCGGGATCGACACCCAATCCGGTCGATGGTCGAGTTCATAGCGCAACTCGTAGAGCGCCTTTTCCATGAGAAAGAGCTCGATCAGGTGCTGCGCGTCGTCCCATGTCGCATAGAGCCCGGCCGGGTCGGCGGCATTGCGGTATGCCTCCAGAAAGGCCGCTCGTGTGGCCATTTCCCACCGGCGGCCCCGATCCTCGTCTTCGGCCGCGCGTGTCTCCGATCGTGCGGGATGGGCGGCCAATGCCGAATACATCGCGTAGTTGAACGAGCGCAGCATGCTGGCGATGTCGCGGAGCGCGCAGTGTTTCTCGCGGCGTTCGGCCAAGGCGCGGGCGGGCTCCCCTTCGAAGTCGATGATGACGAAGTCCTGATCCGTGAGCAGGACCTGGCCGAGGTGATAATCGCCGTGGTAGCGCGTTTTAAACACGCGCGAAGGGGGGGGGAGGTGGGCCCCAATCCAGGCATCGAGTGCGCCGCGCGACGCCAGAAGCGCCGACGCGTCGGCATGGATGGCCGTGTGCAGCGTCGGCAGGCGGTGTGCCAGCAAGTCGAGGGAGACCCGCGCATCGTCATGCACACGCGCGACCCAGGCCTTTCTGTCGCCATCGGTCGCCACTTCCGGCTCAAAGTCGGGGTTTCCGCTGGGGCGCGAAAGCGCCGTGTGCAGTTCGCCCGTGCGCCGGCCCAGGGTTCGCACAAGCGCGAGAAACCTGTCGTGCCCCGCGCGCATGGCGTCGGCGGGCGCGAGCGCAGGTTCTTCCCCCAGAAAGCGCTGCAGGTGGTCCAGGGTATAGCGCCACCCGTCGCCTTGGTTCTCAATGTATTCCTGCAGCAGGGCCAGCGTCGTGGTGCTGCCGTCATCCCCGCGGTATTCGGCGGAGCCCAGGAGCGGCACGGCGTGCCGGAAGTGCGCGATTTCAGTGAGGAATCGGCCCAGCTCAAGCTCAGGATGCACCCCCGCGTGCAGACGACGGTAAACTTTGAGGAGCAAGCGCTCGCCCAGCCGCACGGTGGTGTTGCTGCTTTCGGCGCTGAGTGCGCGCACCGGCGCGCCGGAGACCTCGCCCGGTGCGCTCGCGGCGAAGGCCGAGGTGGACGACCAGGCGATTCGCCCTCGCAGGCAGGACAGTTCCTGGTGGCGTCCCATGGCGGACACCCATTCGCGGCAAAACTCCGGCACGGCAAACGCATCCTTGAGCAGGCCGCGGTGCGCCGGTCCCGAGATCGGTCCCACAACGGCGCCTCCCTGGGCGGGCTGCCCGGGGTTTTCCCAGTCGAGGGCCAGCGGGACGAAGTAGAGTGTGCGCGCGGGATCTTCGGCGCGGACAAAAGCGAGCAGACAGCTGCCGTCCGAAGAGCCCCATCGCGCATAGTCCGTGAGCGCGAGGCGCGGTGGCGGTTCGCCCTTGGCGGCATACCAGCGCTGCCGGGCGGCGAAGCGCGGCAGCCATTCATTTTCGAGGCGCGCGAGGCGGGCTTGCGTCGGCGCGTCGTTCATGGCCTCCCGATGGCCGGGAAGAAGGCTTGACCAGCCCTCCGGCAGCGGCAACGCATCTTCATTCATGGCATCGGCGTGCTCAGAAGCACGTCTCCACATAGTCGCGGTAGGCCCACCGCGTGATCCGATAAACCTCCGCCGGATTGGACTCGGGATCGAGACGCACCCGATGCCGAGCCCCTCGCCAGAGGCGCTGGCGGCCGCCAATCAACTCGGTCACCTGGAAGCTCGTGTCAGGAGGCATCCCGAGCGCTTGCAGCGGGAATTCCAGCGTCGCCTCATGGGCTTCGAAAGGGTCGAGATTGACGGCGACGAAGACGCTGTTCGACCCGTCCAAGGTCTCCTTGCCATAAAACAGGATGTTGTCGTCGTCGGCCGGGTGGAAGCGAAGGTTCTCCAGTTCGTGCAGCGCGGGGTTTTCCCGGCGGATCTTGTTGATTCTGGCGATGTAGGCCTTGATGTTGCCGGGACGGTCCCAGTCCCATACCTTGTACTGGTATTTCTCGGAATCCAGATATTCCTCCGTGCCCGGGATTGCTTTCGCCTCGCACAGCTCGAAGCCGTTGTAGATGCCGTAAAGACTCGACAACGTTGCGGCGAGCACCAAACGGATCTGGAACGCCGGGCGCCCTCCCGTCTGGAGGAAGGTCGGCAGGATGTCCGGCGTATTGGTGAAGAAGTTCGGGCGCAGATATTCCTTGACCTCGCCCAGCGTGAGCTCCTGCAGATACTCGATGAGTTCGTGCTTGAAGGTGCGCCACGTGAAGTAGGTGTACGACTGGCTGAATCCCGCCTTGGCCAAGGTCTTCATGATCTTCGGACGGGTGAAGGCCTCCGAAAGGAACAAGGTGTCGGGATGACGTGCCTGCACTTCGCGAATGAGCCATGCCCAAAAGGGAATGGGCTTGGTGTGCGGATTGTCGACCCGGAAGATGCGTATGCCCTGCCCGACCCAGAAAAGCACGACATCGCGCCACTCGCCCCACAACGCATCGCGGTGAGGGCCATAAAAATCCAGGGCGACGATGTCTTCATACTGCTTCGGCGGGTTCTCCGCATAGCGGATGGTGCCATCTGGCCGATGGCGAAACCATTCCGGATGGCTTTTGAGGTATGGGTGGTCGGGGGAACATTGGATTGCGAAATCCAATGCGACTTCCATGCCCAGTTCGCCTGCCCTGCGGACGAACGAACGAAACCCGTCCAGCGTGCCCAGGTCCGGATGGATCGACTTGTGGCCGCCCTCGGCCGCGCCGATGGCGTACGGGCTGCCCGGATCGTCCGGGCCCGCCTCGGTGCGGTTGTTCGGTCCCTTGCGGTGGGTGCGGCCGATGGGGTGGATAGGCGGCAGGTAGACCACGTCGAAGCCCATGTCGCGGATGTCAGGCAGACGCGCCTCGCAATCGCGGAAAGTCGCGCTTGCGTCCGGGCGCGTACCCTGCGAGCGCGCGAACATTTCGTACCAGGCCGCGCACCGCGCCAACGGGCGATCGACCACCACTTCCAGTTCGCGGTCATACGCCGTGGCATCGCGCCGGTCAGAGGTGCGGGCCATCAACGTCCGTACATGCGGGGCCAACAGGATCTCGGTTCGTTGCGCCTCCTGCTCGGGGGCATCGGCCAAGCCGTCGAAATTCGCCAGCACGAGTTGCAGTTGGTGGCGGTCCGCACTGTTCGCGCGCTGGGACGCATCGGCGACCAGGAGCCGCCCTTCGCGGAGTTCCAGGCCGACCGCCCGCCCAGCCGCGAGTTTCTTTTCGAGGTCTTCGCACCACGAGGCAAATGCGTCGGTCCAGGCTTGCACCGTATACTGGTAACGGGTATTGCGCGGCAACGGGAATTCGCCCTGCCAGCGGTCGTTTGTCGTGGGTGCCATCGGTGCTTCGTGCCAAGTCGGTGTGCCCACCTCGCGGAACCGGACGACGGCAGCCAGCACATCGTGGCCTTCCTTGAAGATATCGGCTTCCACGGACAGCACATCGCCCACCTCCCGCTTGACGGGATAGCGTCCACAGTCGAGTTCGGGGGAGACGGACGCGATGACGATGGTGTGCTCGGAATCGGTCATTCAGCGGGGCTTGTCCGGAATAGGGGGGCCTGGGGGGCCACGCACAGGGCTGTTCAAAACACGGGCAGCGGCCGCGGCGAGCCGTCACCGCCGGCGACTTCGACGCTTGGCACGCTCTGGCGGACGTTCAGCGAAACGCGATCGAAACAGGCTTCCCATCCGGAACGCAGCAAGGGCCTCGCGGACATGAAAATTTCCGTCGTGCCGCCCCAACCTGTGTGAAACCGAAACCTCTCCGGGCCGGTCGGCGCGCCGTTCTTCACGGCGGGATTCCCTTGGGGCCGTCATCCCGCTCCCGGCATGAACCGGCGGGGGGCTGATCCGCGGCAGAAGGCACGGGATCCTGGAGCGTCGGCCAGATGCGTAGGGTTAAGCTAAATATAGCAAAGGCCCCCTTGGGTTCAAGCGGTGCGGCAGCCCAGAGGGGATGGAAAACGCCGGCCACCGCCTCCATATTGAGGTGACGAGCGCGCCCATGACCGGAGCGGCCCGGCCTGTCATACGGCCGTCAAATGCGGATGCGCACAATGGGCGGACGGCGCTTCGAGAATTGTCGATTCAGATGACGCGTTTGGCTTGCAAGCTGGTAATATGTCGTTCTTTTACGTCTGCACGATGCGGGCGTCGGGCAGCGGGCGCGTGGTATGGAGGAGGGTAGCGGAATGTCGGGCGCGGGCAACGGGAAGCGTGGGAGTCGGGGGAACTAATGGCAAAATCCATCGGCGGCCGGGGGTGGCTCGTCACGCTCGTCTTCTTGCTTCTTTCCACGGGCCTTGTCGGCGGGATTCTGCTGGACCGGGGCGTATTGGCCGACGCGATTCCTGACGGACAGATACCGGCCACGGCGCAGGCGGATTTCGGGCTGATGGCGAATGCCTGGAACATCATCCGGGAGCATTATGTCGCGCGCGCGACGATTTCTCGCCGCGAGATGACCTATGGTGCCATCAGCGGGATGGTGAATGCCCTGGGCGATACCGACCACTCCACCTTCCTGAGCCCCAAGATGCTCCACCTCGAGCACGACTCGCTGGAAGGGCAGTTCGCCGGGATCGGTGCCAAGGTCCAGATGAAGAACAACCAGGTGGTGGTTGTCGCGCCGATGGATGGAACACCCGCTCAAAAGGCGGGGCTCAAGCCGGGGGACATCATCCTCAAGGTCTCGGGCAAGGACGTCTCCGGCTTGACCTTGCAGCAAGTGGTCGAGCGCATCACCGGCCCGGCCGGGACCAAGGTCACGCTGACGCTGCGCGCGCCGAAGACGGATCGCATTCGCACGGTGACGCTCACCCGGGCGCGCATCACCGTCCCCAGCGTGAGCTGGGCCATGCTGGCGGGCACCTCCATCGCGGATGTGCGGGTCGCCACCTTTAGCAAGCATACCTCGCGGGATCTGGAAAACGCATTGGCCGCGGCCAGGCGGCACGGGGCTACGAAGCTGATCCTGGACTTGCGCAGCAACCCGGGCGGCTTCCTGACGCAAGCCGTCGACGTGGCGAGCCAGTTTCTGCCGAGCGGGAATGTCGTCCTGGAGAGGGACGCGGCCGGGAAGGTCACGCCGATTGCCGTGGTGGCGGACGTGCCCAAGACCGATTTTCCCATGGTGGTCATGGTAGACAACGGCACCGCAAGCGCTGCCGAAATCGTGGCGGGCGCCCTGCAGGATTCGCACCGGGCCGTGCTGGTGGGCGAGAAGACCTTCGGCACGGGCACCGTGCTGCGCGAGTTCAAGCTGCCGGACGGCTCCGCGATCTTGCTTGCCGTGGAGGAATGGCTGACGCCCTTGGGGCATAGCATCTGGCATCGCGGCATTTCCCCGAACAAGACGGTGGCGTTGGCTCAAGACGCGCTGCCGGATCTCCCGGACAACCTCGCCCACATGAACGCCCACGCATGGCGCGCCAGCAGCGATGCACAACTCCTGCAGGCCGTGCGGATACTCCAGAGGCCGCTGCCGAAGGCTGCGCCCAAGCGCCACCCGGCGCAGCCGCTTAAACAGGCGGCGGCCGCCCTGCCCGACAGGGCCGCGCTGGCGCTCGACCCAAGCCTCTCGGCGGGCATCGGCCGACCGGCGCGCAGGCGGCTCATTTAGGCGGCAAGCCGGCGCGCCGCCCCTTGGCAATGAGCCGCGCCTGTCGTCGACAGTGCCGCGCCTCGCCCGGCGCCTGCTCGATCAGGGCGCGGGTATAGTCCAATGCGCGGGCATAATCCTTCCGTACATGCTCGTGATATTTGGCAAGATGCTCCATCGCCGCATTCGATCCGTGCGCGGCCAGCCTCTCCCAGATGGCCATCGCCTGGACATGCTCCCCTTGCCTGCGATATTCGTTGGCCAGCACTTCCCATGCTTGCGTCGTGAGCCGTCCGCCCTGTGCGTCCAGGTGTTCCTCAGCCTCCCGCAGTCTGCCGCTGGCGATCTTCTGCCGCGCGACGGCCACGAGGTCGGCGTCGGGGTGGGTGGCGCCACCGTAAAGATGGGCGAGTTCGGCGGCCAGCGCGGCCAGCGAAACGATGTCCCAGCGATTGTGTTCCAGGACGGCGGGGATCGACTGAGGGACGCCCGTGCGAAGAAAGGCGGACCAGGCGACGGGCACCAGGTGGCCGGGCAGGTCATCGGTGCGGGTGAAGCCCAGGAATCGCTCTTCCGCGGTGCGCAAACGGCAGTCGGGCCATGCCTTGGAAAATAGCCGGCGCGTCGGATGCAGCAGGTCAAGGTGGCCTAGGGGCTGAAAGGGGGGGCGCATGCGATGGAGCTGATAGCGCGTGGCGAGCAACGGCAGATCGAAGCACTTGCCATTGAAACTGACGAGGGTGCGCGCCGCCTGGAACCATTCCAGTGCGCGGGTCAGCAGGGCGCCTTCGCCGCCGAAGCGCGTCAGAAACAGCTGACGCACGCGCAGTTCCTGGCGTTCGATGCGTCCGAGACCCAGCAGGAAAGGGAGGGTGCCCGTGCCGCCGGCAAGCCCCGTGGTCTCGGTGTCGACCAGCAGGAGCCCCTCGGGGTCGAATGGGCCGCCGGCCGCCAGTGTCCCAAGGGGCGCGTCGAGAATGCGAGCCAGGGGCCGATGCCCGTGCGCGTGGGCGAGAGGAAAGACAGCGTCCACTTCGATCAAGCCGGCGGCCAGCAGACGGCCATTGAGCCGTTGCGCGAGTTCCAGGTCCCGGTCGCACGCTGCCCTCCCGGTGCGGGTGCTTTCGGGCCGCGTCAGCTGCTCGATGCGCGCCTTGAACGAGGCTTGTGGCGGGGAAGAGGCGTGCGGTGCGCCGTCCGCGTGTCCGCTCTGTGTCCGAAGCAGGCTCAGCCGCCGCTTGAGATCCATGATTCGCGGCTAGGCATCGTGCGGCGGTCTAAGCAGGGAGAGCACCTTGAGTGCCGCCGCCTTGGGCGAGAATCCGCGTTGTTGTTCCCCGGCAAGAATGGGACCGATGCAGGCAGGACAGCCCTCGCGGCACTCGCAACGGCTGACCAGCACATGGGCCTGCTCGACGATTTCATCGCGCAACTCATAAAGCTGATCCGATAATCCCACCCCTCCGGGATAGTTGTCGTAAAGAAAGAGCGTCGCCGAAAACTGGTCCCGCTGCATGAGTTCATCGAGCGCAACGCCGGTAGAGGAGGCGGGGCTCCCCCGTCCGTCGGGGGCCACCGTGGCGAACCAGCCGGCTTGGCTGTCGCCCACCGCACGCCCGATGTCGTGGCGCTCGGACATGCTGAGGAGGCAGGCGACCGAGTGCATGGCGTAGGCTGCGCCGAGGAAACCGTCGAGCGCGCTCCAGCGGTTGGCAAAAGCGCTGTCGAGCGCGGCGGGCATCACGCGCCACCACACCGCCGAGGTGTGCATCTCCTGGTCGGGCAAGCTGATTTGGCCGTAGCCGACGTTCTCGTGGGTATAGTAGCGGATCTTCTTGTAGCCCGCGATGCGGCGAACCAGATGGACCTCGCCGCGGGCACAGGACGTCGTCGGCTCGCCGCTGTGCTCGAACTCGTCCAGGATCTTGAGTTTGGTGTAGTCAATCGCGTCGGTATAGTAATCCGCCTGGGTGCGCGTCACGAAGGCCTTGCGGCCCTCCCAGTCGAGGCGCTCCACCTGCCAGGGCTGAGCCTGCACCATGTAGATGGCCCCTTCGTAAATCGTCATGGCGGCGCTGGAATAGTCCACCTCGGCGATGACTTCCTTCTTGCCGTCCGTCGTGTCGATGACCACGAAGTTCCCTTCGGCGATCGACCTCAGGCTGACGGTGTTGGCGGGATAGCTATCCGCCATCCAATGCCAGTGGGCGCCTTCGTGGTGAACGACGCCCTCTTCTTCCAGGTAGCCCAGCATGTCGCCCAGAGGTTCGCCGCCAAAGCGCTCGCCGTCCTGGAAAGGCAACTCGAACGCGGCGCAGCGCACGTGATCCATCAGGATGAGCAGCTGGTCCGGGCTGATGCGCGCATGTTCGGGGGATGCGCCCAGGAAGAAGGACGGGTTGCGCACGATGAACTGATCGAGTGGGTCGCTGGAGGCCACCAGCACGCCGAGGGCGGCGCGATGGCGTCTTCCGGCTCGCCCGAGCCGCTGCCAGGTGCCGGCGATGGTGCCGGGATAGCCGTTCAGCAGGCAGACGTCGAGCGATCCGATGTCTACACCGAGTTCCAGGGCCGAGGTCGCGATGACGCAATCGATGCGGCCTTCCCGCAGGCTCTTTTCCGTGGTGCGCCGCTCGGTCGGCAGGTACCCCCCGCGATAGGCCGACACGCGGGCGGGACGGCGCGGGTCATGGTCGAAGACGTCCTTCATGTACTTGGTCAGAACTTCCACCATGAGGCGCGAATTCGCAAAGACGATCGTCTTCAGGCCGCTCTTGAGCGCGAAGCGCGCAAGCCGGGTAACCTGGGAACGGCTGGAGGCCCGAATCCCCAGATCGGCATTGATGACGGGCGGGTTCCATAAGAGCAAGTGCTTTTTCCCTTGCGGCGCTCCGCTCTCCAGGATGGGCGTGACCGCATCGCCCAGGAGCGCGTGGGCGAGTTCTCCCGGATTTGCGATGGTGGCCGAGGAGAAGACGAATACCGGCGCGCTCCCGTAGAAGCGGCAGATGCGGTTGAGACGGCGCAGCACATTGGCCATGTGGGAACCGAAGACGCCGCGATAGGTATGCATCTCGTCGATCACGACGTACTTCAGGTTCTCGAAGAATTGCGCCCATTTCGTATGGTGCGGCAGGATGCCCTGGTGCAGCATGTCGGGATTGGTGACCACGATATCCCCATGGGTGCGCACGGCCTTGCGGGCATCACCCGGCGTGTCGCCGTCGAAGGTATACGCGCGTACGCCCAGGCTTCCGGCTTGGTTCAACTCCAGAATCTCGGCCACCTGGTCCTGGGCCAGCGCCTTGGTCGGAAAGAGGTAAAGCGCCTTCGCCTGCGTCGTGAGCGCTTGGTGGAGGACCGGCAGGTTGTAGCACAGGGTTTTGCCGGAGGCCGTGGGCGTGACGATGACCACCGACTGGCCGTCCATGATCGCGTCCCATGCCTGGCGCTGGTGGCTGTAGAGCTGGTGGATGCCGCGCGCCCGCAGCGCATGGTCAAGCCTTGGATCGAGCCCTGCGGGAAAGCGGGCAAATTGGCCCGGTCGTGGGGGGATGACCAGTTCGCCGGTGATGCGCTGGGCGTATTTCGAGCGAATGCGCTCGATGAGTCGGCCCACGTCCTGACCCTTGTCGAAGGCGTCGGCGTCATCGGGGCCGCGGGCGCTCTCGTCGGCGAAGGCGCGGGGGGTGGCATGGGCCATGGCTTGGCGTTTCCTGTCCAGTCGGTGTGATCCATCATATAGAAAGTGAGCCGCGAACCGCAACGGGCGGGCGAGAAGAATTCGGTGGCTTTCCGTTCCCTTCGCCGCGGCCGGCCACGGGTGTCGCAGCAAAGCCGATGCAAGGCCCCCGGCGAGGACGGTGCCGCGGCCGTGCAACACTCCGGTTTTGCGTTCGCGACACCTTGACCGCTGCCCCGATTCCGGGGTGGGCTCTCTGCGGATGCGCGCTGCCGCGCCCCTAACGCGCCGGTCACTGGCAACATTACAAAATTGTCTTGTGCGCAGACGGATGGTTCCCTTGACACGGCGGCGCCCCGGCTCTATAAGAAAACTATGCACTCTCTAAATGGCATGTGGCTTTCCGGTTGCTGTGGAATGCACCCAACAAACAAAACACCCCTAACATCAACGTTGTCCCAGGGGCCATCGGTTGCCGCTCGTTTGAGCGGCCGGCACGCCCGTACGTGACCCCCACCTAGCCGTCCGCTTGCGTCCTTCGCACCTGCGGACTTTTTCCACCTCGCCTCGCTGACCGCATAGATGTCGGGGTGCATGACTGGCCGGGCCTCATCGGCGCGGCTCGCGGCTGCATGGGCGAGGCCACTCTCCTCGTGATGGAGGTTTTTATGACCAGCAAGATGTTACATACGACCACGGGCATCCTAGGGGCGCTCATGATTATGGCGAGCGGCGTATCGCTGGCGGCCGGTACCATAACGGTATGCAAGCCACCGGAACACGGCGTGCATGTCCCTAAGAAGGTCGCCGGCAAGATTGTCCACGAAAACATGGGCAGTGGAACCTTGACGCTGCTCGCCCGCAACGGCAGACGGTATCAGTTCCGCGCGTCTAAGAAGGATCTGCGCGCGCATAAGGTCGGCACCGCGGTTACGGCCAAGGTCTCGGCAAGTCCGTTTTGCAGAATGCTTGGCGCCAAGCCGCAACAACGTCCGAGTTCGAATCTGTAAACGTGTTTGTCGCGGTCGGCCCTGTGCGCCATTCTGGGCGCAGGCCGCCGCGGCGGGCGATACAGAGCGATGGGTGCTTGCGCATTCCAGAGGGTTTCGCATGAGTGATCGAGTTCCACGGGCGGCGTGATGGGAATGTTAGAGGGCCGCCCTATGCATGAGAATTGGTTCCCGGCCTGTGGATCATTCTGTCGTTGTCAACGGTCCTGCCATAAAGGGCAGGGCTTGTCCCGTCTGAACATCGCATAACCGTGCACGACCGCCCGCACCGCGGCCTCGCGCGCGCTGGCCTGATCGGCTGCCGGGGTGAGATCGGTCTGCCGGATTGGTTTCATATCCGAAAATGAACGACTCCCGCTAAGCTGCGGCTATAGTGGGAGTTTCGGACAGGCGCGGCGTTCCGCCGCAATCCTCGCCTGTGCGGCTCGTTCCAAGCCAAAAATCCCCCTCGAGCAGCCAGCGCAGGAGTG
>JAKAFK010000040.1 GCA_021817985.1 Pseudomonadota bacterium
GGCTTCTCGATGATGGTGGAGCGGAGGAGGATCGAACTCCCGACCTTCGCATTGCGAACGCGACGCTCTCCCAGCTGAGCTACCGCCCCACGTTTGAACTGAAGATGCTCTGACACCCGAACGGGTCACCTTGAGAGGTCACGAGGCATCCGGGCCGAGGATGCGAATTCTCCCACACTAACCGCCAATTTGTCGAGAGGATTGCGTTGGCGAGCTATGGCCGAGTCGTCCGCCGGGGCTGTTCCATCCCATCCGATGGAGAAGCCGCGGATGCGGTGTCACCGCGGCGACGATAGGCCCAGACCAGCATGCCGAGGCCGACGACGATCATGGGAATGCTCAGCCACTGCCCCATGCTGAGCCCCAGCCACAAGAGTCCCAGGAAGGCATCCGGCGCGCGGAAGAATTCGGCGATGAAGCGAAAGGTGCCATAGCCCAGCAGGAAAAGCCCGGAGATCGAGCCACGGGGCCGCGGCTTCGCCGAGAAGACCCACATGATGATGAACAGCAGCACCCCTTCAAGCAAAAATTCGTAAATCTCCGAGGGGTGGCGGGGAATCATGTCATGCTTGGGATAGATCATCGCCCAGGGGACATCGGTCGGGCGTCCCCACAGCTCGCCATTGATGAAGTTGCCGACTCGCCCCGCGCCCAGCCCGAGCGGCACAAGCGGCGCGATGAAGTCCATGATCTTGAACCAGGGCTTGCCCGTTCGCTTGGAAAAGCGCCACATGGCAAAAAGCACACCCAGCAACCCCCCATGGAAGGACATGCCCCCTTGCCATACGGCGATGATGCGCATGAAGGATTCCTTCAGCCCCGCCAGGATGTGGCCTGCGGTGAAGGGGTCGATCAGGTAATAGGCGGGCTGATAAAAGAGGACATAGCCCAGCCGTCCGCCCAGGACGACGCCCAGCACCCCGTAAAAGAGCATGTCGTCCAACTCGGTGTACGACCAGCCTTCCTGGGGGCGCGTCCGGATGCGGTAGCGCCCGAGAATGATGACGTTGATGAAGGCCGCCAGGTACATGAGCCCGTACCAGCGGACGGCGAGCGGGCCGATGCGGAAGGCGACCGGATTGATATTCGGATGAATGAACATGAACGGACTTTCAGTTCGTGCCGGAGACTGCCCGCATACGCACGCCCATCATCGGGGCGCGACCCGCGAAGCCATCATGGGCTGGTACCGGCATTTTGCGTTAGAATTGGGCATTATATCGATTTTTAGTCAGCACATTGCGGCAATTGTTTCCGGGGTCATGGTTTTCGTCCCCCTTGCCCGTCGTCAAAACAGATTCCACCGTGAGGATTTCCCATGCCTGAATACCGATCCCGCACCACCACCCACGGCCGCAATATGGCCGGTGCCCGGGCGCTGTGGCGTGCCACAGGGGTGAAGGACGAAGATTTCGACAAGCCGATCATCGCGGTCGCCAACTCCTTCACGCAGTTCGTCCCCGGACACGTGCATCTGAAGGATCTGGGGCAGCTCGTCGCACGCGAGATCGAGAAGGCGGGCGGCATCGCCAAGGAGTTTAACACGATCGCCATCGACGACGGGATCGCCATGGGCCACGGCGGCATGCTCTACAGCCTGCCCTCCCGGGAGCTGATTGCCGACTCGGTGGAATACATGGTCAACGCGCATTGCGCCGACGCGCTGGTGTGCATTTCGAACTGCGACAAGATCACCCCGGGCATGCTCATGGCGGCGCTGCGCCTCAACATTCCGACCGTCTTCGTCTCCGGCGGGCCCATGGAGGCCGGCAAGGCGACGATCGGGGGCAAGACGCTCCATCTCGACCTGATCGACGCGATGGTCGCCGCCGCGGACCCGAAGGTGAGCGATGCCGATGAACTGCAGCTGGAACGTTCGGCGTGCCCGACTTGCGGTTCCTGCTCGGGGATGTTCACCGCGAACTCCATGAACTGCCTGACCGAGGCGCTGGGGCTGGCCTTGCCCGGAAACGGGTCGCTCGTCGCCACCCATGCCGAGCGCAAGCGCCTTTTCATCGAGGCGGCCCATCTGGTCGTGGCCCTGACCCGCGCCTACTATGAACGCGACGACGCCTCTGTCCTGCCGCGCTCCATCGCGACGCACCAGGCGTTCGAAAACGCCATGACGCTCGATATCGCCATGGGCGGGTCGACCAATACCGTGCTTCACCTGCTCGCCGCCGCCCACCAAGGGGGAGTCGATTTCACGATGGCCACCATCGACCGCCTGTCGCGCAGGGTGCCGAACCTTTGCAAGGTGGCGCCGGCCAGTCCGCAGTACCACATGGAGGACGTCCATCGCGCCGGGGGCGTCATGGCCATCCTGGGCGAACTGGACCGGGCCGGGCTCCTCCATCGCGAGGTGCCGATGGTCCACAGCCCCTCCCTCGCCCAGGCGCTGTCGCATTGGGACGTCCGCCGAAGCGAGGATGCCAAGGTGACCGATTTCTACCGTGCCGCGCCGGGCGGCATTCCCACCCAGGTGGCGTTCAGCCAGGACAGCCGCTATCCGGCGCTCGACACGGACCGCGCCGGCGGGTGCATTCGGGATGCGGCGCACGCCTACAGCCAGGACGGCGGCCTGGCGGTCCTCTATGGGAATCTCGCGCAGGACGGGTGCATCGTCAAGACCGCGGGGGTGGACGCGAGCATCCTCAAGTTTTCGGGGCCGGCGCGCATCTTCGAATCCCAGGAGGAGGCGGTGGAGGCGATCCTTGGCGATCGCATCCGGGCGGGGGACGTGGTTGTCATTCGCTACGAGGGCCCCAAGGGTGGGCCGGGCATGCAGGAAATGCTCTATCCGACGAGCTATCTCAAATCCAAGGGCCTGGGCAAGGCCTGCGCGCTGATCACGGATGGGCGCTTTTCGGGGGGGACCTCGGGGCTGTCCATCGGCCATGTCTCGCCCGAGGCGGCCGAGGGCGGCAACATCGGCCTCGTCGAAGACGGCGATCGCATCGAGATCGATATTCCCAACCGCTCGATCAGCCTTGCCGTGGCCGAGGATGTGCTGGCTTCGCGCCGCGCGGCCATGGTCGCCCGCGGTGCGCGGGCATTTCGCCCGACCGCACGCCAGCGCGTGGTGTCCGAAGCGCTCAGGGCCTATGCCGCGCTGACCACGAGCGCGGCCACGGGCGCGGTGAGGAACGTCGAGCAGGTCGAAGGCCGCGGCGGGATGGGGGCCTAGCCCGGCGCCTCGGGGGCGGCCGGCGCGTCTTGCGCCGCGGTGCCGGCGGCGGGTGCGGCCTGGGTCGCCAGCACCTTGTCGACGCGGGTCTTGTCCATGTCCACCACCTCGAAGCGCAGACCCTGCCATTCGAAATGGTCGGCCACCTTGGGGATGCGTCCCATCCGGGTCATGATCAAGCCGCCCAGCGTATTGTAGCCGCGCTCCGCTTCGTCCGGCGCCTCGCTGATCTGGAAGATCTCGTGCAACTGCTCGACGGGCAGCATGCCGTCCAGCAGCCAGGAGCCGTCCTCGCGCCGGACCGCGAGTTCGCGCACGTCTTCCGGCATCATGCCCACGACCGCACTGAGGAGGTCGGTCGCCGTCACCAGGCCTTGGATCTCGCCGTACTCGTCGACCACCAGGGCGGCATTGATCGCCGAACGTCTGAAGGTCTCCAGGAGGTCCAGGCCCGACAGCGATTCCGGCACATAGACCGGCGGGATGAGGGTACTCACGAGATCGGGCGTCTTGCCCGCGAGCGACCGGGCGAGCAGCGTCTTCGCCTGGACGAATCCCAGCACGTTGTCGAGCCCCTCCTTGCATACCGGAAAAAGCGAGAACCCGCTCTCTTCGATGCGGCGCAGGTTCTCCGCCATCGGACTCGCCGCGTCGAGGTAGGCGATGTCCGGGCGCGGCGTCATGAACGCGCCGACCATGCGCGCATCCAACCGGAAGACGTTCCGTACCAGTTCCTGCTCGGTCTTCTCGAAGATGCCGGCCTTGGTGCCCTGCTCCATCAGTACCCGGATCTCCTCTTCCGTCACCGGCGGTTCCTTGGAGGCGCGCGCGCCGACGAACCGCAGCACGAGGTCGGTGGCGCCGCTCAGGGTCTTGACGGCGGGAAACATGATCGTGGACAGGATTTGCATGGGTCTTGCCATCAGCGTTGCCATGCCCTCGGGATTGAGGAGGGCGAGGCGCTTGGGGACGAGCTCGCCGATGACGAGCGAAAGGAACGTGATGACGACGACCACGATCGAAAAGGCGAGCGTCGCGGCATGGGGTCGGAGCCACGCCACGGCTTGCAAGGTGCGCGCGAGCGGGGCGGCGAGGGTGGCCTCCCCATAGGCGCCGTTCAGGATGGTGACGAGCGTGATGCCGACCTGGATGGTCGCGAGGAACGTCGCCGGCTCGCGGGCGAGGGCCAAGGCCCTCTGCGCGCGCGGGCTGCCGGCTTCCGCCTGGCGCTGCAGCCGCGCCTTGCGCGCCGACACGACCGCCATCTCCGCCAGGGAGAACACACCGTTCAACACGATCAGCGCGGCAATGATCGCAAGCTCCATGATAGGCCCTTTGCTTTCAGGAAGTTGACCCCTATCTGTATTGTCGCATAGCCGCGTGCCGCCCGCCGGGCGACAAGAATACCCGACTAATGCGTTCAGGTATTCGTGCTTTCGTGCTAGAGTGCGGGGGATGC
This sequence comes from Pseudomonadota bacterium, assembly GCA_021817985.1. Lineage (GTDB taxonomy): Bacteria > Pseudomonadota > Gammaproteobacteria > Burkholderiales > JAKAFK01 > JAKAFK01. Next base: position 4,647 of record JAKAFK010000040.1, read on the forward strand.
CTCCACGGATGCCTTCCATGCCCAATCGTCTTGCCGCGCAATCGAGCAGCTACCTCAAGCAGCACGCCGACAATCCGGTGGACTGGCATCCCTGGGGGGAGGAGGCGCTGGCCCTCGCGCGGGAGACGCAAAAGCCCATCTTGCTGTCCATCGGCTATTCGGCCTGCCATTGGTGCCACGTGATGGCCCACGAATCGTTCGAAGACCGCGGTATCGCCGCGCTCATGAACGACGAGTTCATCAACATCAAGGTCGATCGCGAGGAGCGGCCCGATCTCGACCAGATCTACCAGGCCGCGCACGCCCTCATCACCGGGCGCCCCGGTGGCTGGCCGCTCACCTTGTTCCTGACGCCGGAGCAGGTGCCTTTTTTCGGGGGGACGTATTTTCCCCCCGAGGCCCGAGGCGCGATGCCCGGCCTGGCGGCGCTTCTGCCGCGCATCGCGCAGTTCTATGGCGACCACCGCGACGAGATCGGCAGCCAGACGGACCCGCTGCTCGACGCGTTGCGCGCCCTGGACCCTGCCCCCGCCCCGGCGGCCGCGTTCGATCATGCGCCGCTGCAACGGGCGCTGGCGCGCCTCGAGGACGCGTTCGACCGGGTCCACGGCGGCTTCGGCGCGGCGCCCAAGTTCCCCCACCCGGCCGAGCTGGAACTTTGCCTGCGCTTCGGGGCGACCCGCGATGACGCCCGCGAGAAGGCGCTGTTCACCTTGCGTAAGATGGCCGACGGCGGGATCTTCGACCAGCTGGGCGGCGGCTTTTTCCGCTATAGCGTCGACGAGCGCTGGGCCATTCCGCATTTCGAGAAGATGCTCTCCGACAACGGCCTCCTGCTCGGCCTCTACGCCGACGCTTTCCTCGTCTCGCGCGACCCGCGTTTCCAACGGGTGGCGGAGCAGACGGCCGCCTGGGTCACCGCCGAGATGCAGGCGCCGGAGGGCGGGTATTACGCCTCGCTCGATGCCGATTCGGGCGGGGCCGAGGGGGCCTTCTACGTCTGGGACCGGCAGGACGCGGCGCAAGCCCTCACCCCCGAGGAATGGGCGTGCGCGCGCCTGCGCTATGGCTTCGACGCGCCCCCCAACTTCGAGGGGCACCATTGGCATCCCACCCACCGGCGCGACATCCCAGGCATTGCCCGGGAACTGGGCGCCCCCCGGGAAGCGGTCGAGGCAAGGCTTGCGGCGGCCCGCGGCAAGCTGCATGAGGCCCGCGGGAAACGCGTCCGCCCGGATCGCGACGAGAAGCGCCTGGTGAGCTGGAATGCCCTGATGATCAAGGGGATGGCGCGGGCAGGCCGGATTTTCGGGCGGCCGGAGTGGGTGGCCTCGAGCCGGAGGGCGATGGACTTCATCGCCCGACATCTGTGGGTGCAAGGTCGTCTGCACGCGGTCTATGCGGAGGGCCGTGCCCATTTGAACGGCTATCTGGACGACTACGCGTTCCTGCTGGAGGCCTTGTTGGAACTGATGCAGGCCGAGTTTCGGGCGGACGATTTCGCGTTCGCCGAGGCGCTTGCCCAGACGCTGCTTTCCCGCTTCGAGGCGGCTGGCGCCGGAGGTTTTTATTTCACGAGCCATGACCATGAACGCCTCATTTACCGGCCCAAGCCGGCGCACGACCAAGCCACGCCGTCCGGCAACGGGGTCGCGGTCCGTGCGCTCAACCGGTTCGCGCAGCTGGCCGGCCAGCCCGCGTATGCGGCAGCGGCAAGCCGTGCGCTCGCCCTCTATCATCCCGCGATGCGGGACGCGCCGCAGGGCTTTGCCAGCCTCATCGGGGCGCTGGAGGAATGGCTCTCGCCCCCCTGCCTGGTCATCGTGCGCGACGACGAGGCATCGCGGGGGGAGTGGGCGCGGGCCTTGTCGGCGCGCTACCGGCCGGACGTGATGGTGCTCTCGCTCGCGCGCGAGGAGACGAATGTGCCCGCCAGCCTCGACAAGCCGGCGTCTGCGCAAACGACCGCCTGGGTGTGCCGCGGCGCCACCTGCCAGGCCCCGATCGGCGCGCTGGACACCCTGCTGGACGTGCTCGATGACGGGTGTACCGCGCCGTCCCCGTGAGCCGGAACCTCAGGAGGCGCCCGCAGCCGCGGCCCGCCGGGCCTTGTGGGACCAGGTCCAGACGTAATGGCATCCCGACAGGGCGGCCGATGCAAACACCACGTCGAACAGCGCATGCATCCAGCGTCCGCCGCCGACGAAGCCCGCCGCCTGGGCCATGACGAGGCCCAACAGCGCGAACTCGAGGAAGACGTGGATCTTGCCGAGCCGGCTCGGGGCGATGTCGAGTTCCCCGAAGAGCCAGCGGTAGGCGGCTGCACCCCCGATGATCAGCGCATCGCGTCCAATCAGGCTGCTGGCCACCCAGTCCGGCACGAGTCCCAGCCAGGTCGTCGTCACCAGGGTGGCGAGAAGCACGACCTTGTCGGCGACCGGGTCCAGTACGGCGCCCAATCGCGTGAACCAGCGGAAGCGGCGCGCAAGAAAGCCGTCCAGGGCGTCGCTGACGCCCGCCGCGAGAAAAAGCGCGGTGGCGGCCACATAGCGGCCCTGCAGCAGGACGCCGACTTCGAGCGGCGCGATGCACAGGCGTGCGAGCGTGATGAGGTTCGGAATGTATCGCATGGCGGGGCTCGTCGCCTCTTGCGGCGCGCGGGACATGAACAAACTGTAACGGCATGATACCACCGGGCGCGACGGTTTGCGCCCGTTCCTCGTGCATGCCGATCGGGCCGGAACGGCGCGCGCCGTCTAGGGGCGGATGATGCGCCCTGTCTCCGGGTCGAGGATGGTGGACGGGCGCGTGCGCCGGCCGATGCGTCCGCGGACCACAAGCACCTGGCCGCCGAACATCCGGCGTACCCCTGCCGCCGTCCGGGCGGGCTTGTGCCCCGCAGGATTCGCACTCGTCGAGACGAGCGCCTGCCCCAAGGCGCGCGCGAGGTGCGCCGTGTCGGGGTGGGCGCTCACCCGCACGGCGAGGGTCTCATGGCGGCCGGTCAGCCAGCGCGGCGTGTGCCTCGCCGAAGGCAGGAGCACGGTCGTGGGTCCCGGCCAGACGGTGGTCATGACCGCCCGTGCGCGCTCGCTGGGGGCGCAGACGAAGGGCGCCAGGCGGGCGAACGAATGGGCGACGAGGATCAAGCCCTTATGGCGAGGGCGCCCTTTGAGCCGAAGGAGGGCCAGGACCGCTCGCGCGCTGCGCGGGTCGCAGCCCAGGCCGAAACACGACTCTGTGGCATAGGCGATGAGGCCCCCATGCGCGAGGTGCGCCCGGATGCGCGCCAGGGGGGGGGACAATGGTCCGGGCATCGGGCGATGCGCGGGGCCGGCCTTATTGCGGCTGGGCCCCATTTTTCAGTTGCGCCTGCAGCGCCTCGTCCTTGGCGATGATGGCCCGGACGTTCTCGGCGCGTTCGTCCTTCAGGCGCTGAAAGAGCGCGGCGTCCTCGACGGCCAGGATCTGCGCGGCGAGATAGGCGGCGTTCTTGGCGCCCGCCTTGCCGACCGCGACACTGGCCACCGGCACGCCGCCGGGCATCTGCACCGTCGAAAGCAGCGAGTCGAAGCCATTGAGCGGCCCGCCCGCCATCGGCACCCCGATTACCGGGCGCAGCGTGTTGGCCGCCACCGCCCCCGCCAAGTGGGCCGCAAGCCCCGCCGCCGCGATGAAGACCTTGCAGCCGCGTGCTTCCGCCGCGCGGACATACTCGACCGTGCGCTCGGGCGTGCGGTGGGCCGAGGTGATGCGCACTTCCCAGCGGACACCCAGCGCGGTCAGGGTGTCGAGGCTCGCCTGCATCGTCGGCAAATCGGAATCGGATCCCATCAGAATGGCCACAAAACTCATCGTACACTCCCTCAATGCTTGTTGTTGATCGCGCGGCTTCCGATATCGTGCCGCATCTGGCACCCTTTGAAGCTGATCAGGTGGGCGATCTCGTAAGCGCGCCGCTGCGCCATCCGGACGTTCTCGCCCAGCGCGGTGACGCACAGCACGCGGCCGCCGTCCGTCACGACCGAACGGCCGTCGAGCCGGGTGCCGGCGTGGAACACGCGGTAATCGGCGCCCGCAGGCGGAAGGCCGTCGATCGCATCGCCCTTGCGGGGGGCCTCGGGATAACCCTCGGCCGCCAGGACGACGCCCAGGGCGGCGCGCCGATCCCATTCGGGTGCGGCCTGATCGAGGGTGCCTGCCACGGCGTGCTCGACCAGACCGACGAGATCGCTCTTCAACCGCAGCATGATGGGCTGGGTCTCGGGGTCGCCCAGCCGGCAATTGAATTCCAATACCTTCAACTGTCCGTCCGGCCGAATCATCAGGCCGGCGTAGAGGAAGCCGGTATAGGGCTCGCCATCCTGGATCATCCCGGAGATGGCCGGCATGATCACCTCGCGCATGATGCGGGCGTGGACGGCCGGCGTGACCACCGGCGCGGGGGAATAGGCGCCCATGCCGCCGGTGTTGGGGCCGGCATCGCCGTCGCGCAGGCGCTTGTGGTCCTGCGAGGTGGCGAGCGGCACGACATGCTTGCCGTCCGACATGACGATGAAGCTCGCCTCCTCGCCTTCGAGGCATTCCTCGACGACGACGCGAGCACCCGCGTCACCCATCGCGTTGGCGAGCAGCATGCCGTCGACCGCCGCGCAGGCTTCTTCCACGGTCTGCGCGACCACCACCCCCTTGCCGGCGGCCAGACCGTCCGCCTTGACCACGATCGGGGCGCCTTGCGCGGCGATGTAGGCACGCGCCTGAGCGGCGTCGGTGAAGGTCGCATAGGCGGCGGTCGGGATGCCGTGGCGCACCATGAACGCCTTCGCGAAGTCTTTCGAGCTCTCGAGGCGCGCGGCGCGTTGCGAGGGGCCGAAGATCTTGAGGCCGGCGGCGCGGAAGGCGTCGACCACCCCTTGCGAGAGAGGGGCTTCGGGTCCGACCACCGTGAGCCCGATCGGCTCTTGCAAGGCGAAGCGCACGAGTTCGGGGATCTCGCGCAGGTCGACGTTTTCCAGGCCGGGTTCGAGGGCGGTGCCGCCATTGCCGGGGGCCACGAAGATCTTGGAGACCTTGGGCGACTGCAGCAGTTTCCAGGCGAGGGCGTGTTCCCGGCCCCCGCCGCCGATGACGAGTATTTTCATAGAGTTAGGCTCTCCCAGGCCCGGCCGGTGGCAAGACCGAATGACAAGGGGTGGGACACCCGTCCCTTCCGACGGGTTCCCACGCCCCGGCGATGTGCTTTCCCGGTGCGCGCGGCGGCCATGGTTTGGGGGACAGACGCGGCCGGCGGCCGCGCCGAAAGGTCCAGGGCAAGGCGCCCAGCGCGCATGCAAAACGAAGGCATGTCATGCGAACCCGGGTTCAATGCCGGAAATGCCGGACTCCGGTGAAGACCATGGCGATGCCCCGTTCCTCGGCGGCCGCGATGACCTCGTCGTCGCGCAGGCTCCCGCCCGGCTGGATGACCGCCTTTGCGCCGGCCGCGGCCAACACGTCGACATTGTCGCGGAAGGGGAAGAAGGCGTCCGACGCCACGACGGAGCCTGCCAGATCGAGTCCCGCGTTCTGCGCCTTGATGGAGGCGATGCGGGTGCTGTCGACGCGGCTCATCTGGCCTGCGCCCACGCCCAAGGTGCGGCCGCCCCCGGCAAAGACGATCGCGTTGGACTTGACGAACTTGGCCACGCGCCAAGCGAACAGCAGGTCCTCGAGCTGCTCGGCGCTGGGTGCCAGGCGCGTCACCACGCGCAATTCGGCAGCACCGACGTTGCGCAGGTCGGGGGTCTGCACCAGAAGGCCGCCCCCCACCCTCTTGAAGTCCCAGCCGTTCGCGCCGTCGCCCAGCGGGATCGCGAGAACGCGGACGTTGGGCTTGGCGGCGAACACCTGTGCCGCCTCGGCCGATACCGCCGGCGCCATCACCACCTCGACGAACTGGCCGACCACGGCCTGGGCGGTGGGCGCGTCGATCTCCCGGTTGAAGGCGATGATCCCGCCGAAGGCCGAGCTCGGGTCGGTGGCGAAGGCGCGCCGATAGGCTTCCAGCAGACCCTGCGCGGTGGCCACCCCGCAGGGGTTGGCGTGCTTCACAATGACGCAGGCGGGCGCGGCGAAGGTCTTGACGCATTCCCATGCGGCGTCGGAATCGGCGATGTTGTTGTAGGACAGCTCTTTGCCCTGCAGCTGGGTGAAGGCGGCAATCGACCCCGAGGCGCCTTTCGTCTCCCGGTAGAAGGCCCCTTGCTGATGCGGATTCTCGCCATAGCGCAGATCCTGGCCCTTGTGGAACTGCAAGGTCAGGGCATCGGGGAAACGCGAAGGCTTGCCCGCATCGTCGAGGCTCGTCAGATAATTGCTGATCGCCGCGTCGTAGGCCGCCGTGTGGGCGAAGGCCTTTTTGGCGAGCTCTAGCCGGGCGGCGGCGTCCATCTCCCCTCCCGGGTGCGCGAGCGCCTCGAGGACCAGGGAATAGTCGGCCGGATCGGTGATCACCGCGACGCGGTCATGGTTCTTGGCGGCCGCGCGCACCATGGTGGGGCCCCCGATGTCGATGTTCTCGATCGCATCGGCCAGCGTGCAGCCGGCTTTGGCCACGGTGGCCTCGAAGGGGTAGAGGTTGACCACCACGAGGTCGATGTAGGGAAAGTCCATCTGCGCCATCGCCGCGACATGCTCGGCGGAATCGCGGCGGGCCAGGATGCCGGCATGGACTTTGGGGTGCAAGGTCTTGACCCGGCCGTCGAGCATTTCCCGGAAGCCGGTATAGTCGGACACCTCGGTGACCTTGACGCCCGCCTCCTGCAGCAGCTTGGCCGTTCCCCCGGTGGAGAGGATTTCGACGCCGTGGCTGGCGAGGCCGCGGCCAAATTCGGCCAGGCCGGTCTTGTCGGAAACGCTGATGAGGGCACGTCGGATGGAGGTCATAAGTCTATCGATTCTCTTACACGCATGAAGCCCGGTCGGGCGGAGTCCGGCGCCGGACGGGATGCCCGGCGCTCACTTGATGCCATACTGCAGCATTTTCTTGCGCAAGGTGTTGCGGCTCACGCCCAGAATGCCGGCTGCCTTTGCCTGGTTGCCCTGCGCATATTCGAGGACGAATTCGATGAGCGGCTTGTCCACGCAGCCGATCACCATCTCGTAGATGGCGCGGGGTTGCTCGCCGTCGAGATCCTTGAAGTATTCGGTCATTGCCTGCCGAACGCAGCGTGCGATTTCGCTTTCTTTGTTGACCATTGTCTCACCGCTCAAGCCGCCATGGGCGGCGGTAGGCAAACATCCGCGAAGCAGGCGTCGAAGGCCCTCCATTGGGCACGGGCGTCCGTGGGGCTGTTGACGGCTTTCCGGACGACCTCTTCGCATCCGAGCGCACGCCCATACCACGCCAGATGCTTGCGCGCGATTCGCACCCCCAGCGGCTCGCCATAGAAGTCGTGCAGCGCGGCCACGTGGCGGCGGATCACCCGATAAATTTCCGCGGCGTCCGGTGCGCCCGCAGACCCCCCATGGATGAGCGCCTGCGCCAGTTCGCGGAAGATCCAGGGCCGCCCCAGGGCCGCCCGCCCGATCATGAGGGCGTCGACGCCGGTGTGCGCGAGGAACCGACGCGCGACGGCCACGCTGGTGATGTCCCCGTTGGCGATGATCGGAATGCGCGCCTGCGCCTTGACGGCCGCGATCGTGTCGTATTCCGCTGGCACCCCGTAGCCGCAGGCGCGCGTGCGCCCGTGCAGCGCGAGGGCCTGGATGCCCGCGTCTTCCGCAATGCGCAGGATCGTCAGGATGTTCTTGTGCTCGGTGTCCCATCCCGTGCGCGTCTTGAGCGTCACGGGCACGTCCACGGCCTTGACCACGGCGTCCAGAAGGCGCGCCACGAGCCGCTCGTCCTTCAGCAGCGCCGAGCCCGCCAGCGTCCGACAGACCTTCTTGGCGGGGCAGCCCATATTGATGTCGATGATCTGCGCGCCCTGATCCACGTGGTAGCGGGCGGCGCTCGCCAGCGTCGCGGGATCGGCGCCGACGATCTGCACCGCGATTGGAGCGGTTTCCCCGGCATGGTCCGCGCGCCGCCGGGATTTCGGCGTGGCGCGCAGCCGCCCATCGGAGGCCAGCATCTCCGAGGGGGCCAGATCGGCCCCGAATTCGCGGCACAGGGTACGAAAGGGACGGTCCGTGACGCCCGCCATCGGCGCGAGGATGAGCTTGTTCTGCAGGCGATACGGGCCGATGCGCATGGTGATTCTTTTTCGGGAAGAGCGCTAGATTCTATACCTAATCCGGTGTGCAGCGAAAGGCCACCCCGCGAGGTCTTTGGGGGGCGCGCGTTGCCGGCGCGTGTGTCGTGGTCGGTCGGGAAAAGGGGCCCGTGCCGCGGAACGAGCCGGCTTTCGGTCGGCGCGGCGCGAGGGCGCTATCGGCCGTCGGTCATCCGGCGTGGCACAGCAGCGTGTTGTCCCGCTCCCCGCTCTCGGCGATGCGGTCGAGACTCTCGAGGACGTGCTGGCTGGCCGTCTCCATGCGGCTGATGGCCTCGAAGGCCTCGTCCGGCCGACCGTCCCTGAAATGCTGCAGCGAAGCCATGCCGCTGTCGTGAAAGGCCTTGTGGGGCTCTTCCATCTCGCGGTAGCCGGGCAGGGCGGAGAAGCAGTCGTGCCCGTCGCCCTCGTAATACCACTGGCCGAGCCGGCACCGCTGGTGGTTCGCGAAGTCGCTTTCCGTTTTGCGCGACAGCCCCATGAACACCTTGTAGATCTCCAGCTTGTACACCAGATGATCGATCTTGGCCACTTCCACGAAACTGCGCAGGGCGGAGGCGGCGATCACGCCCTCCATGGCCTCCGACAGCTGGAGTACCCGCGTCATGCTGGAGGTCGTGTCGTGCCCCTTGCGGCTGAAGGTTTCGGTGTTGTCCGCCCATTCGTTCATATGGGTGCGCGTCTGCTCGGTCTGGGCCTGGATGGCCGTGACGAGATGGGAAATCTCGGCAGTGGCCTTGCGGGTGCGCTCGGCAAGCTTGCGGACCTCGTCGGCGACCACGGCGAAGCCGCGTCCCATCTCGCCGGCGCGTGCCGCCTCGATGGCGGCATTGAGCGCGAGCAGGTTGGTCTGGTCCGCGATTTCCTTGATGAGCTGGACGATGCCCCCGATTTGTTCCGCCTGTGCGCTCAGTTGGCCGACCTTTTCCGCCATCTCGGAGGAATCGGCCGACATCGATTCCATGCGCCGCGAGAGCTGCTCCATCGCCGTCTGGCTTGCTCCGCTGGCCGTTGCGGCCTCCATCGCATGCTGCTTTTCGGCTTGCATGGACTCCGCGAGGCTCGCCTGCGAGCGCTGGATGTCCAGCAAGGAGGCGGAGAAGACCCCGAGGGTCTCGTACAAGCGGCGACAGTGGTCGACTTCCTGCCGCACGGCTGCGGCCGCCGCGAGGGCGGCGAGCTTGTCCTGCCGCTCCGCCGCGAGTCCGGCTTCCAGCGCCGCAACCCTGGCCTCCAGTTCGCGGGTGCGCCCTTCGTAGGCGAGGGCTTTTTCTTTCCATTGGGTCAAAAACATGCTTTCTCCGTCGGGTCGGCCGACCCCGCTAGCGCGGCGTCCGCGCCAGCTTGAATTGATCCACCAGGCGCTTCAGGTCCCCGGCGGTCGCCGCAAGCCTTTCCGTTTCGCCCCATGCCTCCTGCGCGGATTGGGTGTTCCGGTCGATCAGGGTCGAGACCTGTTCCATATTGGCGGCCACTTGATGGCTTGCGGCGGCCTGGGCCGACGCCGCTTCGGCGATCCCCTGCGCCTTGCTCGCCACATCGACGCTGGCCTCGGTGATGCGGTCGAGGTCGGCCAGGGACTCTTTCATCAGGGCGGTGCCCGACTCGACCTCGTGCATGGCTTGTGCCATGGCGGCCACCGTCTGACCGGTGACGCTCTGGATTTCCGCGACGCGCGCCGAGATGTCGCCGGTGCTCAGCGTGGTCCGCTCGGCGAGCTTGCGGACCTCGTCGGCCACGACCGCGAAGCCGCGGCCCAGTTCGCCGGCGCGGGCCGCCTCGATCGCCGCGTTGAGCGCCAGGAGGTTGGTTTGATCGGCGATGTCCTTGATGGATTGGGTGATGGTGCCGATTTTCTCGATCGACTGGTTGAGTTTGCCGATGGTCGCGCTGGAGGCCTGCACGGCTTCCACCACGCGAGCGGTCGCGTCCTGGCTTCGCGTCATGCTGGCATTGCTGTCCTCCACCCGCTTCTGCGACTGCGTGGCGGACAACGCGGCGGCGCTCGCCCCTTCCGCGACTTCGCCGATCGACGCGCTGAACTGCTCGGTGGCGGCGGCGACCGATTGCACGCGGCCGCGCTGCTCGTGCGACTGCTCGACCACGTTCTTCATCTCGCCTTCGAGCACGGCGCACTTGCTGTCGATCGCCCGGGCCGCTTCCTTGATTTCGTCCAGCATGACCGTGAGGTTGGCCTGCATCGCCGCCAAGCCGTTCAACAACTGGCCCTCCTCGTTGCGGCCGCCGATGTCGATGTCGTCGGTCAGAATGCCTTGGGCGATGCGGTCGAGGTGCCCCAGGGCGACATCGAGCTTGCCCATGACGGTGCGCGCCAGGAGGTAGAACGCGCCAAACGTGACGGAGATCCAAGAGAAGGCGAAGGCGCCGAGCTGCCCGACCTCTCTCCAGGACAGGTTCAGAGCGGGCTTGCTTGCCGCCAGGGCGAGCGCCATCCCGATATACAGCGCAGACAGGACCGCGAACATCCGCGTGCGGATGGAAAGTCCGCGCCAGCTCAAGCGCGATGCCGTCGGCAAGGCATGTCCCGCATTGAGGCGCGCGTAAAGGGCTTCCGCCTCCTTGATGCTCTCTCGCGAGGGTTCCGAGCGCACCGACAGGTATCCGGTCGTCCGGCCCTCCTGGCGTATCGGGACGATCATCGCGGCGACCCAGTAATGGTCGCCGCCCTTCGCCCGGTTCTTGACGATGCCGCGCCACGGATGCCCCGCCTTGACGGTGTCCCACAGGTTCTGGAACGCCGCCGCCGGCATGTCCGGGTGGCGGATGATGTTGTGGTTCTTGCCGATCAGCTCCTCGCGCGAGAACTCCGCCAGTTCGATGAACGTGTCGTTGGCATAGGTGATGATGCCCTTGAGGTCGGTCTTCGAGACCAGGTATCGCCCTTTGGGATAGGGCTTTTCGTTCTGCGTCACTGGAAGGTTGATTTTCATGGGCTTGTTCTGTTCCCGGTGATGGAAGGGCGGATGCGCAGCGCTAGCGGGGCCGCTGCGGAGGCGGAATGGAACAGGGAAAGAAGCCGGCGCGGGCGGGCGGGAGGAGCTCGGTGCGGGCATTGTTCATACGGGTCGCCTCAAGCAAGAAATAGGGTGCGGCCATGCTTCACCGGGCAATCCCGCCGTCATGGGCATCGAGCCTTTAGACCGGGACTTTGCGCCTTCGCCTTTCGAACGAAGTGACCTTTATCGGGTGTGTGCCCGGCAGGAGAACAAGGCCCCCTGCCGGTAAGCGGATGTACGTATCCCTTATCCTATATTAACTCGCGTTGCGTGCGCAACCGCGCGGCGTCTTCCCGTGCCGACGCGGATCAATGGGCGCTTTCCCAGTTGGGCCCCACCCCCATTTCGGCAAGAAGCGGCACCTTGAGGGCGGCCACCCCACACATGAGGGCGGGCAGGCGTTCCTTGATGCGGCCGAGCTCCTCGTCGGGGACTTCGAGCACGAGTTCGTCGTGCACCTGCAGGATGAGGCGGCTGGCGGATTTCTCCTGCTCCAGCCAGCCTTGCACGCTGATCATGGCGAGCTTGATGAGGTCGGCGGCCGTGCCCTGCATCGGTCCGTTGATGGCCGCCCGCTCGGCCGCCTGGCGGCGCGGCCCGCTGCCGCCGTTGATTTCGGGCAGCCAGAGCCTGCGCCCGAACACGGTTTCCACGTACCCCTGGGCGCGCGCCGCCTCGCGCGTGTGCCGCATGTATGCCGCCACGCCGGGGTAGCGCGCGAAATAGCGGTCGATATACTGCTGCGCGGCCGCGCGATCGAGCCCGAGCTGTGAGGCGAGGCCGAACGCCGACATGCCGTAGATGAGGCCGAAGTTGATGACCTTGGCGACGCGCCGCTGGTCGGGGCTCACGGCCTCGGGCGCGATTCCGAAGATCTCCCCGGCAGTGGCCCGGTGCACGTCCTGGTTTTCGGCAAAGGCGCGGGTGAGCCCGGGGTCTTGCGACAGGTGGGCCATGATGCGCAGCTCGATCTGGGAATAGTCTGCCGAAACCAGGTGGTGTCCCGGGGGCGCGATGAAGGCCTCCCGGATGCGGCGGCCCTCGGGGGTCCTCGCCGGGATGTTCTGGAGATTGGGATCGGAACTGGCGAGCCGGCCGGTGACTGCCGTGGCCTGGCTGTAATGGGTATGGATGCGGCCTGTCGACGGGTCGACCATGGTCGGAAGCCGGTCGAGGTAGGTGGACTTGAGCTTGGCGAGCGCGCGATACTCGAGCAGGAGCTTCGGAAAGGGGTAATCGAGGGCGAGCTGCGCGAGCACCTCCTCGTCGGTGGAGGCGGCGCCGCCGGGCGTCTTCTTGATCACCGGCAGCCCCATTCGGGTGAACAGGATTTCCTGCAGCTGCTTGGGTGAATTGAGGTTGCACGGCTGGCCGACCAGCCGGTAGCAGTCCTGTTCCAGGGCGGTGATCTTGAGCCCGAGTTCGTGAGCCTGCGCGCGCAGGCGCCCGACGTCCACCAGCACGCCGTTGCGCTCCATGGTGAGCAGCACCGTCGCCAAGGGCACTTCGATGTGCTCGTAGACGAAGTCCAGCGCGTGCGACTCCCGGATCCGGGGGAACAGCGCCTGATGCAGCTTGAGCGTGACATCCGCATCCTCGGCGGCATAATGGGTGGCGGTATCGATGGCCACCTGGTCGAAGCCGATGCTGTTGGCGCCCTTTCCGGTGACCTCGGCGTAGGTGGTCGTCCTCAGCCCCAGGTGGCGCAGCGCCAGCGTGTCCATGTCGTGCTGGCGGTGGGATTCGAGCACATAGGATTCGAGCAGCGTATCGTGACGGATGCCTGCCAGGCGGATGCCGTGGTTGGCGAGGATGTGGGCGTCGAACTTGATGTTGTGGCCCACCTTGGGGAGGCTCGGGTCTTCCAGGCAGGGCTTCAATTCGGCGAGCACCCGTTCGAGCGGAAGTTGTGCCGGCGCGCCCGCGTAACGATGGCCGACCGGGATGTAGAACGCCGAATCGGGTTCGACCGCGAAGGAGAGCCCGACCAGGCGGGCGTTCATGGGGTCGAGCCCGGTGGTTTCGGTGTCGAGCGACACCAGGGGGGCGGCCGCGAGGCGCGCGCCCAAAGCGCCCAGCGCGGCCTCGTCCAGGATGACGGCATAGGTGCTGGCGAGCGCGGGCGGGTGCACCAGAGCCTGGCCCGCCGCGCCGCCGATTTCGCGGGCCCAACTCTCGAATTCGAACCGTTCGAACAGGGGCAGGAGCCTCTCGCGGTCGGCCGGCCGCGGGACCAGATCCTCGAGGCCCACCTGCAGGTCGACGTCTGTTTTCACGGTGAGGAGACTGCGCGCGAGGGGCAGGAACGCGGCCGCCTGGCGCAGGTTCAGGCCGATCGCGCCGGAGACCTCGTGCGCGTGCGCCACGAGATTGTCGAGGTTCCGGTAGGTCGCGAGGAGCTTGGCGGCGGTTTTCGGGCCGACCTTCTCGACGCCGGGCACGTTGTCGGCGGCATCGCCCACGAGCGCCAGATAATCGACGATGCGCTCGGGCGCGACACCGAACTTCGCCGCCACGCCCGCTTCGTCGAGCTCTTCGTTGGACATCGTGTTCACGAGCCGGGTGGCCGGTCCCACGAGCTGGGCCAGGTCCTTGTCGCCCGTCGACACGAGGGTGGCGACCCCGGCGCGCTCCGCCGCCCGGGCGAGGGTCCCGATCACGTCGTCGGCCTCGACGCCCTCGACCACCAGAAGGGGCCAGCCCAGCGCGGCGATCGCGGCCTTCAGCGGCTCGATCTGGGCGGCCAGCGCCTCCGGCATGGGCGGGCGGTGGGCCTTGTAGGGGGGGTACAAGTCGTCGCGGAAGGTCCTGCCCGGGGCGTCGAATACGCAGGCCCGGTAATCGGCGCTATAATCTCGGGTAAGCCGGCGGAGCATGTTGATGACCCCGTAGATCGCCCCGGTCGGTTCATTGCGGCGCGTGCGCAGATCGGGAAGCGCGTGGAAGGCCCGGTAGAGGTAGGAAGACCCGTCGACCAGCAAGAGCCGTTTGGGGCGCCCGCCTTCCGGGGCGTCGGGCATCGGTGGGGCGTCCGGCGCGGTCCCGCGCGAGGAGCTGCGAGGTTTGTCGTCCATCCAGTCAGGTTTCCAAACAATGAGTGCCTTTGAGAAATTGCCCAAGCTCGTCGACCCGAATGCGATCGCCCGATCCACCTATTCCGCGCGCGAATCCTGGCGCGTGTTCGAGATTATGGCAGAATTCGTCGAGGCGACGGAGCGCCTCAATGCCATACAGCCGGCGGTCAGCATCTTCGGAAGCGCCCGTACGCCCGCGGACCATCCCTATTACATGCTGACCGAGCAGATTGCGCGCCAGCTTTCCGACGCCGGCTTCAGCGTGATTTCCGGCGGCGGGCCGGGCATCATGGAGGCCGCCAACAAGGGTGCCTATTTCGGCAGGTCGCCCAGCATCGGACTCAATATCCAGCTGCCGCACGAGCAGCATGCCAATCCCTACCAGGACATCAGCCAGACCTTCCGCCATTTCTTCGCGCGCAAGGTCATGTTCGTGAAGTTCGCCAGCGCCTATGTGGTGATGCCCGGCGGCTTCGGCACCATGGACGAGATCATGGAATGCCTGACCCTGGTGCAGACCGGCAAGACGCGCACCATCCCCATCATCCTGGTCCATGAGCCGTTCTGGGGGGGGCTCATCGGCTGGTTCAAGAACACCTTGGTCGAGCAAGGCATGATCGACCAGCGGGACCTCGATCTCATCAAGGTCATCAACGAGCCGCGGGCCGTGGTGGACGCGATCTTCAACCACTACGAGACCCGCGGCTTCGAGCCCTCGGTGGAGGAACGCGAAATTCAGCTCAACTTGTAACGCCTTCTGCTACAATAGCCTGGGCCAAAAGGGGCTTGTGTCCACCGACAGGGAATGTTATGCGGCCGCTGATCTTTGTTTTCCTCCTTGGGCTTGGCTTCGGCACCGCCTTGGCGCAAGACGCCGCACCGCAGGTGCCGATGGGCGGAACCCCGCCGCCGGAGCTGGGCGGCAAGGCGCTCAAGCCGCACGTCACCATCATCAAGCGCGGCCAGAAGCGGGTCGAGCAATACAGCATCAATGGCCATGTGTACATGGTGAAGGTCACGCCCGCGCATGGGAAGCCCTATTATCTCATCGACGAGAAGGGCAACGGCATTTTCGTGCGCGAGGACACGCTGGGCCCGCAGCCCAGCGTCCCCGAGTGGGTGCTGTTGCGGTTCTAGCCGATCCGGCGGTTTTCCTGGCCCGGGCGAGCATGCTCCCAATGGATGAAGAAGAGATGGTATGCAATTAAGGCGCGACCTTAGCCCCAGGCAGGTCGCCGCGGTCGACGGCTGGCTGTGGATCCGGGAAGGGTTCCGGCTGTTCCGAAAAAGCCCCCTCGTCTGGGTCGCCTCCTTCTTCGTCTGCGTCGTGGCGGCCTATCTGGCGACCCTGATCCCCTTCGTCGGCCCTTTGCTGGTGGAGCTCCTGTCGCCGGTCGTCATCGCCGGATTCATGATGGGATGCTGGGCACTCGCGCAAGGCGAGCCCACGCTCCGGCCCCGCCATCTGTTGGCGGGGTTCCAGGGCGGCGGGGGGCAGCTCGTGGCCGTCGGCGGCGCCTACCTGGTCGGCATGATCGTCATCTCCAAGCTGGTTGCCCTCATGGGCGGCAGCGAACTCGAACGTTTCACGGCCTTCAAGACGGGCGCGGAGTTGTTTGCGGCGCTCAATGCGGCGAGCTGGACCCACCTGGTTCGCGGGCTCCTGTTGCCCGCGCTCGCCTTGCTTCTCCTGGAAATCCCCTTGGCGATGGCGACCTGGTTCGCGCCGGCCCTGGTCCTGTTCGACGGGCAGGATGCGCTGACCGCCATGAAGCTGAGCTTCCGGGGGTGCCTGCGCAACATCCCGGCCTTCCTCCTCTATGGCGTCATTTCCTTCGCCTGCACGGTGCTGGCGATGATCACGGGCATTCTTCTGCTGGTGCTGGGCCCGGTGCTGATCGGTTCGTTTTACGCCGGCTATTGCGACGTCTTCGGCGTGCCGGAGCGTCCGTCGCCCGAACTGGAGGCGGCTCGCCGCGTCACGCCGGGCTGAGTCTCGCGTATTCCAGCACCAGCCATTTCACGCCGCTCGCGCCGAAGTTGACCTGCACGCGCGCATCCTGCCCCCTGCCCTCGCAGTCGATGATGATCCCCGTACCGAACTTGGGGTGCGAGACGTTTTGCCCGACATGCCAGGGCGATGAAGGCTCGCGCTCGCGCGTCGTGCGAGGGTCGAGGGCGGCGGCCTCGCGCTGTCCGGCATGCGCGAGGAGTTCGCTCGGCAGCTCGCGCAGGAATCGCGAGGCGAGGCCGTAACGCACTTGTCCGTGCAGCATCCGGTTTTGCGCGTAGCTCAAGAATAGGCGTTCCTTGGCGCGGGTGATGGCCACATAGAGCAGGCGCCGTTCCTCTTCCACGCCCCCGCGGTCGTTGAGGCTATGCTCGTGGGGGAAAAGGCCTTCCTCGAGCCCGCTCAGGAACACCGTATGGAACTCGAGCCCCTTGGCCGCATGCGCGGTGGACAGCGACAAGGCTTGCGCGGCCCCTTCCGCCTGATACTCGCCCGCTTCCAGCGAGGCGTGGGACAAGAAGGCGGTGAGCGGCGGCAGCCCGACCGGGGCGAGCCCGGGATCCGCGGCGGCGGTGTATTCGTCGACGAAGGCGGCCGCCGCATTGACCAGCTCGGCGAGGTTTTCCAGCCGATCGGCCTCCGAGCGGCTAGCGGCATAGTGCGCGGACAGCCCGCTCAGCCTAAGCACGTGCTCGACCTGTTCGGGCAGCGCGGCCGCTTGGCAGGCGGCGCGCATCTCGGCGAGGGTGCGGGCGAATTGGGCGAGGGCGGCGCCGCTCTTCCCGACACCCGGCCCCCGGGTCAAGGCGTCCGAGAGGGCAATGCCATGCTGCGCCGCGGTGTCGGCGAGCTGGGCGAGCGTGCGTGCTCCAATCCCGCGCGGCGGGAAGTTGATGACGCGCTCTAGCGCGCCGTTGTCCTGCGGATTGGCGACGAGCCGCAAATAGGCGAGCGCGTGCTTGATCTCCTGCCGTTCGAAGAAGCGCAGCCCGCCATAGACGCGGTAAGGAATGGCCGCGTTGAACAGGGCGTGCTCGAGCGAGCGCGATTGGGCGTTCGAGCGGTACAGGACGGCGATGTCCGACAACGGCACGCCTTCGGCGGCCAAGCCGGCCACCGCCTGCGCGATGAAGGCGGCTTCGTCCTGGTCGCTTGGGGCGGCATGCACGATGATCGGGGAGCCCGGCCCGCGGCCCGTCCACAGCTCTTTTCCGAGGCGCCCCGTGTTGTGGCGAATGAGCGCATTCGCCGCGTCCAGGATGTTGCCCTGGGAGCGGTAATTCTGTTCCAGCTTGATGATCCCCTGGATGCCGAAATCGCGCTGGAACTCGTGCATGTTGCCGGTGTAGGCGCCGCGGAAGGCATAGATGGACTGATCGTCGTCCCCCACCGCGAATACGCTCGCCCCGCCGCTCGCCAGGAGCCTGAGCCACTGGTACTGCAGCCGGTTGGTGTCCTGGAACTCGTCCACCAGGATATGCTGGAAGCGGGCGGCATAGTGGGCGCGCAGGATCTCGTTTCGCGTCAGGAGTTCGTGCGTGCGCAGCAGCAGCTCGGGGAAGTCGACCAAGCCTTCCCGCGCGCATTGTTCGTCGTAAGCGGCGAAAAGTTCGGCCAGCCGCCGCTCGAAAGGCTGCGCGCCATCGAGGCTGCCGGCGCGCAAGCCGCTTTCCTTGGCGCTGTTGATGAAGTGCTGGACTTCCTTGGCGGGGTACCGCTCGTCGTCCACATTGAGGGCCTTGAGCAGGCGCTTGATGGCAGCCAACTGGTCGGCGCTGTCCATGATCTGGAAAAGCGCAGGCAAACCGGCTTCGAGCGCATGGGCGCGCAGCAGCCGATGGCACAGGCCGTGGAAGGTGCCGATCCACATGCCCCCGATGTGGATCGGCGCCATGGCCTGCAAGCGGGCCGTCATCTCCTTGGCCGCCTTGTTGGTGAAGGTCACTGCCAGGATGCCGCGCGCGGGCGCTTGGCCCGTGTGGATCAGGTGCGCGATGCGGGTGGTCAGTACGCGGGTCTTTCCGCTGCCCGCCCCGGCCAGGATGAGGGTGGAGCCTTGCGGCGCGGTCACGGCCGCGAGCTGCTCGGGGTTGAGTCCCGCGAGGTAGGAAGACGTCATCGGGAGGAACGAGGCGGGCCGCCCAGGAGAATCGGGAGGCCCGCCGGGAAGTTACCGCGCATTGGCCTTCGCGCGGATCATTTCGTGGATGAGGGGCGTCAGGATGATCTCCATGGCGAAGCCCATCTTGCCGCCCGGGACTACGATGGTGTTCGGGCGCGACATGAAGGAATCGTGGATCATGGCGAGCAGATAGGGGAAGTCCACGGCCTTGGGATCATGGAAGCGGATCACCACGAAGCTCTCGTCGGGCGTCGGGATGTCGCGCGCGATGAACGGATTGGAGGTGTCCACCGTGGGCACCCGCTGGAAATTGATATGCGAGCGGGAGAACTGCGGCGTGACGTAATGCACGTAGTCATACATGCGGCGCAGAATCGTGTCGGTCACCGCCTCGGCGGAGTAGCCCCGTTCCGCGCAGTCGCGGTGGATTTTCTGGATCCATTCGAGATTGACGATGGGCACGACGCCGATCAGGAGGTCGACATGCTGGGCGACGTCGACCTTGTCCGTCACCACTCCGCCGTGCAGGCCTTCGTAGAACAGGAGGTCGGTGCCCGCGGGCAACGGCGCCCAGGGCGTGAAGGTGCCCGGCTCCTGCTTGTAGGGGGCCGCCTCGTCTTCATTGTGCAGATAGTAGCGGCGCGAAGCGGTGCCCGTTTCGCCGTACTCGCGGAACATCTGCTCGATCTTGTCGAAATGGTTGGCCTCCGGCCCGAAATGGCTGGGGGCGCGCGAGCCCGCCTTCTCGGCGGCCACGATGGCCGCCTTCATGCCCTTGCGGTCGAGGCTGTGGAAGCTGTCGCCCTCCACCACGGCCGGATTGATCTTCTCGCGGTGGAAGATGTGCTCGAAGGCGCGCTTGACGGTCGTCGTGCCGGCCCCTGACGAGCCGGTGACGGCGATGACGGGATGCTTTTTGGACATCAGGATCTCCCTGCAATTTGAGTCAAAGGATAATATCGAAAAATGATCCAGTATAGCCGGTGCGCCGGCCCCTTGTCACGGCCCGCGCGCGGGGCCGTCGCCGGCTTGGCCTCCCGTTCCCGCGCGGCGCTAAGGTATAATCGGGCTCTTTACAACAGTCACCAGGATGCCAGGCCATGCAGCCGCACTACTCGCCCGCCCAGGTCGAGGCCGATGCCCGACAAGAATGGGAGGCCACCCGCGCCGACCTGGCGGTGGAAGACCCCGCCAAGCCCAAGTATTACTGCCTGTCGATGTTCCCCTACCCGTCGGGCAAGCTGCACATGGGGCACGTGCGCAATTACACGCTGGGCGACGTGCTGGCGCGGTTTCATCGGCAACAAGGCTACAATGTCCTGCAGCCCATGGGATGGGACGCCTTCGGCCTGCCGGCCGAGAATGCGGCGCTCGCCAACGGCGTGGCGCCTGCGGCCTGGACCTATCAGAATATCGATTATATGCGCGGCCAGCTCAAGTCGCTGGGCTTTGCCATCGACTGGGGGCGCGAGATCGCCACCTGCCGCCCGGCGTACTACCGCTGGAACCAATGGCTCTTCCTGCGCATGCTGGAGAAAGGCATCGCCTACCAGAAGACCGGGGTCGTGAACTGGGATCCGGTCGACCAGACGGTGCTCGCCAACGAGCAGGTCATCGACGGCCGCGGCTGGCGCACCGGGGCGCCGGTGGAAAAGCGCGAAATCCCCATGTACTACCTCAACATCACCGGCTATGCCGAGGAGCTTTTGTCCGACCTCGACCAGCTTTCCGAGTGGCCCGAGCAGGTCAAGACCATGCAGCGCAACTGGATCGGGAAGAGCCTCGGGGTCCGGGTGGGCTTCCCGCATCACCATGCGGGCGGCGGCACCTTGTGGGTGTTCACCACGCGCGCCGACACGCTGATGGGGGCAAGCTATGTGGCGGTGGCCCCGGAGCATCCGCTGGCGCTTTTCGCCGCCCGATCGAACCTTGAGCTTGCGCGCTTCATCGAGGAGTGCAGGCGCGGTGGCGTGACCGAGGCGGAGCTCGCCACGCAGGAGAAGCGCGGCCGCGACACCGGGCTTTCCGTGACGCATCCCCTCACGGGCGAGCCGCTCCCCCTGTGGGTGGCCAACTACGTCCTCATGGGCTACGGGGAAGGCGCCGTGATGGCGGTGCCGGCCCATGACGAGCGCGACTTCGCCTTCGCCCGCCGGTACGGCCTGCCGATCAGGCCGGTCATCCGCACGTCCGCGGGCGATGCGACCCCCGAGCCCTGGTCCGACGCCTATGCCGAACATGGGGTGCTCATCAACTCCGGGCGCTATGACGGGCTGGGGTTCGACGATGCGGTCGAGGCCATTGCCGCGGACTTGGCGGCCAAAGGCCTGGGCGAGAAAAAGGTGACTTATCGCCTGCGCGACTGGGGCATTTCCCGCCAGCGGTACTGGGGTACGCCCATTCCCATCGTCCATTGCGAGCGCTGTGGGGCGGTCCCGGTGCCCGACGAGCACCTTCCGGTGGTGCTGCCGGAAGATCTGGTGCCCGACGGCGCCGGCAATCCGCTGGCGCGTTCGCCCGATTTCGCTCAGACGCAGTGCCCGCGCTGCGGCGGTCTTGCGCGCCGGGAAACCGACACCATGGACACGTTCGTCGATTCGTCCTGGTATTTCTTCCGCTACGCGTGCCCGGACGCCCCCGCGATGGTGGACGCCCGCGCCGACTACTGGATGCCGGTCGACCAGTACATCGGCGGCATCGAGCACGCGATCTTGCATCTGCTGTATTCGCGCTTCTGGACCAAGGTGATGCGCGATCTCGGGCTCACGCGCCAGACGGAGCCCTTCCGTGCGCTGCTGACCCAGGGCATGGTCTTGAACCACATCTTCTTCCGCAAAGGCGCGGCGGGCGGGATCACCTACTATGCGCCGGAGGAAGTCGAGGTGACGCGCGATGCCCAAGGGCGGGTCGCCAGCATCCGCTCGGCCGCCGACGGCCAGCCGGTCGAGTACGGCGGCATCGGGACGATGTCCAAATCGAAGAAGAACGGCGTCGATCCGCAGAGCCTGATCGAGGAGTACGGGGCGGACACGGCACGGCTTTTCATGATGTTCGCGGCGCCCCCCGAGCAATCGCTCGAATGGTCGGACGCGGGCGTGGAAGGCGCCTTTCGCTTCTTGCGGCGCCTGTGGCGCGCCGTCTACGAGCACGTGGAGGAGGGCGAGGCGGCGCCTTGCGACACGGCGGCGCTGTCCGCCGAGCTCAAGGCGCTCAGGCTATGCACCCACCAGACGATCCAGAAGGTCACCGACGATTTTGCGCGCCGGCACACCTTCAATACCGCCATCGCCGCCATCATGGAGCTCATGAATCGGCTGGGCCGGCTGGAAGAGCGCACGCCGCCCGCGCGCGCGGTCCGGCAGGAGGCGCTGGAGGCGGTGTGCCTGATGCTCTTCCCCATCGTGCCGCACATCTGCACCGTCTTGTGGCGCAGCCTCTCGCCCGGCGAGCCCCTGGCGGCGCGAGGCTGGCCCGCCGTGGACGCGGCGGCCCTGGTGGAAGACGAGATCGAACTGGTTGTGCAGGTCAATGGCAAGCTGCGGGGGAGCCTGCGCGTGTCGGCCCAGGCGGAGCGCGCGGCCGTGGAGGCATTGGCGCTTGCGCACCCCGGTGTGCAAAAATTTACCGCAGGGTTGGCGGTGCGCAAGGTCGTCCATGTGCCCGGCCGCCTGGTGAACATCGTCGTCGGCTGACAAGGAGCGGCACCATGCTTCGATCCTTCCTCGTGGCAGCCCTAAGCCTCTGGCTGGGCGGCTGCGGCTTTCATCTGCGCGGCCAGGAGGCGATCCGGCTGCCCTACCGGTCGATCTACGTCCAGGGCAATCCCAATACCGTGGTCGTGGCGGAGCTCAGGCGCGCGATCGAGGTGACCGGCACCACCGAGTTGGCGCCCTCGCCGGCGCGCGCGCAGGTGGTGCTGGCCATCCTGGGCGAACGGGAGTGGGAGGAGATCCTTGCCCTGAGCGGCGGCGGACGGGTGAGCGAATACCGGCTGCACTATCAGGTCTCCTTCCAGCTGGCGGACCGGCAGCACCGCCTCGTCATCCCGCCCTCGACCGTCGCTTTGTCGCAGGATATCTCCTACAACGATTCCCAGGTGCTCGCCAAGCAATCGGAAGAGGCCGGCCTGTACAAGGCCATGCAGCGCGACGCCGCGCGGCAGATCCTGCGCCGCGTGCGCTGGCTGCGCAACGGGCGGGGAGGCTAGGTGCAGCTTCGCCCCGAGAGCCTGGACGCCCGCCTCGCGCGCGCGCTCGAGCGCCTGTATACGGTGTGCGGGGATGAGCCGCTGCTCGTCCAGGAGGCCGTGGACAGCATCCGGGGGGCCGCCCGCCGCGCGGGCTTCACCGAGCGCGAGGTCCTGACCGCCGAGGGGGGGTTCGCCTGGGGCCGTCTTCGCGAGTCGGCGAGGAGCCTGTCGCTTTTCGCCTCGCGCCGGCTCATCGAACTGCGGATTCCCTCGGGCAAGCCGGGCGCCGAGGGCGGGCGGCTGCTGGTCGAGCATTGCGCGCAAGCCTTCGAGGATACGATGACGCTCGTCGTGCTGCCCAAGCTCGATCGCGCGACCCAGGCGCAGCCCTGGGCGAAGGCGCTGATGGAGACGGGGGGCTGGGTGCAGGTGCAGCCGGTCGACCGCGCGCGGCTGCCGGCATGGATCGAAGGGCGGCTGGCGGCGCAAGGGCAAAAGGCCGGACGGGAGGCCTTGGAATTCCTGGCCGATCAGGTGGAGGGTCATTTGGCGGCGGCCGATCAGGAGCTCAAGAAGCTCGCCTTGCTGTATCCGCCGAGGGCCTTGTCCTTCGACGAGGTGCGGGAGGCGGTGGTCGACGTGGCCCGCTTCGACGCGTTCAAGCTCGCGGAGGCGGTGGCCACGGGCGATGCGGGGCGCTTTGCCCGCATGCTCGCGGTGCTCAAGGACGATGCGGGCGCCGCCCCCCTGGTCTTGTGGGTGCTGACCCAGGAGGCGCGGATTTACTACAAGCTCGCACGGGCGCGCCGCGAGGGGCAGTCGCTGGAGGGGGTGCTCAAGCGGCTGCGCGTATGGGAGTCGCGTGCCGGCGCGGTCAAGCAGGCGGCGGCCCGCCTGTCCCCGGCGGCGATGCGCGCGGCCTTGCGCCATGCCGCGCGCATCGATCTCATGATCAAGGGATTGCGTCCAGGGGATGTGTGGGACGAATTGTTGGCGCTGGGGGTCGCGCTGGCCCGGGGGATCGCCTCGGTGCCCGGGCGCGCTCTGGCGTCCTAGAATGAAGGTATCGAGGATTGAGGACATGCGCATGGACGGCACGGAAAAGGACGTGAAGGCGTATATGCAGGGCATCGGGCGCGCGGCGCGCCAAGCGTCGCGGCTTCTGGCGAGCGCGGACACGCGGGCGAAGAACCGCGCGCTCACGGTCACCGCGCAGGCGCTCAAGCAGGACGCGGACGCGCTGCTGCGAGCCAACCAGCAGGATCTGGACGCGGCCCGGGGCCAGGGGCTCGATGCGGCGATGATCGATCGCCTGACGCTGAACGAAAAAACCGTGGCCGCCATGGCCGACGGGCTCCTGCAGATCGCCGAGCTGCCCGACCCGGTGGGGGAGATCAGCCACCTCAACTACCGGCCCTCCGGCATTCAGGTCGGCCGCATGCGCGTGCCCCTCGGCGTCGTCGGCATCATCTACGAGTCGCGGCCCAATGTGACCGCCGATGCCGCCGGGCTGTGCCTCAAGTCGGGCAACGCCACGATCCTGCGCGGCGGGTCGGAGGCCTTCCACAGCAATCAGGCCATCGCCGCCTGCGTGCGCCGGGGACTCGTCGAAGCCGGGCTGCCGGAACAGGCGGTGCAGGTGGTCGAGACCACGGACCGTGCGGCCGTGGGCGAACTCGTGCGCATGAAGGAGTACGTCGACGTGATCGTGCCGCGCGGGGGCAAGGGCCTCATCGAGCGCATCTCCGCCGAGGCCCGCGTTCCGGTCATCAAGCATCTGCACGGGGTGTGCCACGTCTACATCGACGACAAGGCGGATCTCGAGAAGGCGGTGCGCATCGCCGACAATGCCAAGACCCAGCGGTACGGCACTTGCAATACCATGGAGACGCTGCTCGTCGCGGGGCGCGTCGCCGGCGAGGTGCTGCCGCGGCTCGCCCAGATCTATTTCGCCAAGGGCGTGGAGCTGCGCGGCGACGACGCGGCGCGGCGCCTCGTGCCGGACATGAAGGTGGCGACCGAGGAGGACTGGTCCACCGAATATCTGGCGCCCATCCTGAGCGTGCGGGTGGTCGCCGGCCTCGATGAGGCGATCGAGCACATCGCGACCTACGGCTCGCAGCACACCGATGCGATCGTGACGGAGGACTTCGGCCGCGCGCGGCGCTTCCTGCGCGAGGTCGACTCGAGCTCGGTGATGGTCAACGCCTCCACGCGATTCGCGGACGGATTCGAATACGGCCTGGGCGCGGAAATCGGCATTTCGACCGACAAGATCCACGCCCGCGGACCGGTGGGACTGGAAGGGCTGACCTCGCAGAAGTTCGTGGTGCTGGGCGATGGTCATGTCCGAGGCTAGGCGTCGGCCTTGAGCGCGCTGGGGATCCTTGGCGGGACGTTCGATCCGATCCACTTCGGCCATCTGCGGCTCGCCCAGGAGATGGCGGAGGGCATCGGCCTTTCCGAAGTGCGGTTTGTCCCGGCAGGATGCCCGCCCCACCGGGCCCCGCCGGCGGCGAGCGCGCCGCACCGGCTCGCCATGGTGGAACGGGCGGTCGCCGCCAATCCCCTGTTTTGCGTCGATCCGCGCGAGATCGAGCGGGGCGGCCCCTGCTACACGGTGGACACGCTCTGCGGCCTGCGCGCCGAGCTGGGCGCGACTCGGCCGCTGTGCCTGCTGATGGGTGCCGATGCGTTTCTGGGGCTCGCCACCTGGCATCGCTGGCAGGAGATCTTCGATTTGGCCCATGTGGCGGTTGCCTTCCGTCCGGGCTTCCCGGAAGGGGCCTGGATGGACACGATGCCCGAGGCCTTGAGGACGATGCTGCGCACCCGGCGCGAGACCGACCCTGCGGCACTGCGGCAAGGGGCCGCCGGACGCGTCTACGCCCAGCCCATCACGCCGCTGGATATTTCCGCGAGCCGGATCCGCAGCGCCCTCGAGGCCGGGCGCAACCCGCGCTATTTGCTGCCGGACGCCGTTCTCGATTATATTCAGCGCCATCAGCTATACGTCCGGCCGCCGCGGCAGACCCCGACGCCGGGGGCTTGAGAGGAGTTTTGCACGAATGCAGGGAGCATGATGAGCCGCAACGCGATCGAGACGGCCGTGGTTTCGGCCCTGGAAGATATCAAGGCGCATGACATCGTCGTCCTCGACGTCAAGCGCATGACGTCGCTTTTCGACACGATGGTCATCGCCAGCGCCGACTCCACCCGCCAGACCCGCGCGCTTGCCAACCATGTCCAGGAGAAGGCCAAGGCGCAAGGCGCCACGGTCCACGGTGTCGAGGGGCTTGACGCCGGCGAGTGGATCCTGGTCGATTTGGGCGACCTCGTCGTGCACATCATGGTGCCGGCCGTGCGCGAATACTACAACCTCGAGCAGCTCTGGGGCGGGGGGGCGGCGCCGCAGGCGCGGCCCCGGCAGCAGCCCTTCGGCTTGGGGCGACCGCACGACGTGGCCGAGAGTTGAGGCGGCTGCACGCATCATCGGGCAGGCGCCGATGAAGCTTTCCGTGGTGGCCGTCGGCAACAAGATGCCGGCTTGGGTCTGCGCGGCCTTCGCCGAATATGCCAAGCGGATGCCGAATGAAGCCGCCCTCGCCTTGACCGAGATCCGGCCGGAACCGCGGGGCGCCAAGCCCGTGCCCCGGCTGCTGGAGGCGGAGCGCGATCGCATCGAGGCGGCGCTCTCGCCCGGTGTCCGGGTCGTGGCGCTGGACGAACGAGGCGCCCAGCTGGACAGCATCCGGTTTGCCGAACTGCTCGGGGACTGGATGCAAGACGGGCGGGACGTGGCGTTTCTCATCGGCGGGCCCGACGGCCTGCATCGGAGCCTGAAGGATCGCGCCGAACGGCAGCTGGCGCTGTCGAGCTTCACGCTGCCGCACGGCCTGGCGCGCGTGGTGTTGGCCGAGCAGCTCTACCGTGCGCTGTCCATCCTGCGCCATCATCCCTATCATCGGGCATAAGGGGGCGCAGCCGATGGAACAGCGCGCCGAT
Organism: Pseudomonadota bacterium; assembly: GCA_021817985.1. Lineage (GTDB taxonomy): Bacteria > Pseudomonadota > Gammaproteobacteria > Burkholderiales > JAKAFK01 > JAKAFK01. Next base: position 31,320 of record JAKAFK010000040.1, read on the forward strand.
ACCGGCATCTACCTGGCCTCCAACAGTCCGCGCCGGCAAGAGCTCCTGCGGCAGATCGGGGTGCCGTTCAAGCGCTTGCCGTCCGGCTGCCCGCATGAGGTCGACGAAGCCGTGCGGGCGGGCGAGGCCGTGGAGGCGTATGTCCTGCGCCTCGCGGCCGAGAAGGCGCAAGCCGGACGGACCTGCGCGGCAGCGCTTGGCCTGCCCCCCTTGCCGGTGCTCGGCGCCGATACGGCGGTCGCCATCGGCGGCATCACCCTGGGCAAGCCCGCCGATGCGGCTGCGGCGACGGCCATGCTCGAACGGCTGTCCGGTCGGATCCATCGGGTCTTGACTGGGGTTGCGGTGGCCTTCGAAGGGGGCGTCGAGACGGCCCTCTCGGCGACCGAGGTCGAATTCAAGGCCCTGTCGCCGGAGGAGGTTCGGCGCTATGTCGCGACCGGCGAGAGCCTGGACAAGGCGGGGGCCTATGCCGTCCAGGGTCGTGCGGCGGTCTTCGTGCGCCGCCTTTCCGGCAGCTATTCAGGCGTGGTGGGACTGCCGCTTTTCGAGACGGCGGCACTTTTGACCCAATTGGGTGTGGAGCTATCTTGAGTGACGAAATTCTGATCAACGTGACGCCGCAGGAGACGCGCGTCGCGGTCATGCAGCTCGGCGTCGTGCAGGAGCTCCACGTCGAGCGGACCTCGGCCCGCGGCCTGGTGGGCAACATCTACCAGGGCCAGGTGGCGCGCGTTCTGCCCGGGATGCAATCGGCGTTCGTGGACATCGGGCTCGAGCGCGCCGCCTTCCTGCATCGGGCGGACATCTGGGAAAGCCGCCAGGAGGAAGCGGCCGGCGTCCCGATCGAGCGGCTGCTCTTCGAGGGACAACCGCTCATGGTGCAGGTCATCAAGGATCCGATCGGCACCAAGGGGGCGCGGCTGTCCACCCAGATCAGCATCGCCGGGCGCCTGCTCGTCTACCTGCCGCAGGAGACCCATATCGGCATTTCGCAGCGCATCGAGGACGAGCAGGAACGCGAGCTCCTGCGCGAGCGGCTGCAGGGGCTGCTGCCGGCGGGCGAGCACGGCGGCTTCATCATCCGCACCGTGGCGGAATCCGCGGAAGACAAGGAGATCGCCGCCGACATCGAGTACCTGTTGCGCCTATGGGAGGACATCTCCGAGCGGGCCCGCAGCTTCCCGCCGAAGAGCCTGCTCTACCAGGACCTGGATCTGGCGTTGCGGGTGCTGCGGGACTTCGTGAGCGAGGCGACCGGGCGCGTGCTGGTCGATTCGCGCGAGACCCATCAGCGGCTGCAGGCGTTCTCCCAAAGCTTCATGATGAACGTCGTGCCGCGCCTCGAGCACTACTCCGGGGAGCGGCCCCTGTTCGATCTGTACGCCATCGAGAACGAGATCGAGAAGGCGCTCTCCCGCAAGGTGGACCTCAAGTCGGGCGGCTACCTCGTCATCGACCAGACGGAAGCGCTCACGACCATCGACGTCAATACCGGCGCCTTCGTGGGCGGGCGCAATTTCGACGACACCATCTTCAAGACCAATCTCGAGGCCGCCCAGGCCATTGCGCGGCAGCTTCGGCTGCGCAACCTGGGCGGCATCATCATCGTGGACTTCATCGACATGGACAACGAGGAGCACCGCAATGCGGTGCTCGCGCAGTTCAGCCAGGCGCTCTCGCGCGACCGTACGCGCATGACCATGAACGGGTTCACGGCGCTCGGCCTGGTGGAGATGACGCGCAAGCGCACGCGCGAAAGCCTGGCCCATGTCCTGTGCGAGCCGTGCCCGACCTGCCAGGGGCGGGGGCAGGTCAAGACCGCCCAGACGGTGTGCTACGAGATTCTCCGCGAGATCGTGCGGGAGGCGCGCCAGTTCAACGCGCGCGAGTACCGGATTCTCGCTTCCCAGCCGGTGATCGACCTGTTTCTCGACGAGGAGTCGCAAAGCCTCGCACAGCTCGGGGACTTCATCGGGCGCCCCGTCTCGCTTCAGGTGGAGAGCCAGTATACGCAGGAGCAGTACGACATCGTCCTCATCTAGGCGGCGCGCGAGGTGCCGCGTGCGGGCGCCTCGGAAAGCGCCGCCCGGATGTCCTGCAGTTCGATTCCCGTTTGCCGGAGGGCCTGGATCCGTTCGGCGACGGCCGTCTGGCTCTGCTTCAAGGTGCCCAGGTTGTCCTGGATTCGGCGCAGGTTGTCGGCGCGCCGCTCGAGGTGCCCCTTGTATTCCTTGACTGCGCGCAGCAGCGGCTCGAGCGCGTGTCCAAGCCATCCGTCGGCCTCGGCGTAGGCGAGCCGGTAGCTGTCTTCCGCGCGCGCCACCAGGGTCGAATAGAATTTGCGGATCAGGAAGCGCTTCTCCGTCATCACGTTGATCGGGTCTCGGCCGAAGGCGCGCGTGCGGGCGGCGAGCCCGCGCAGGCGGTCGCGGTGGGGGGCGAGATCCAGCGATGGGGCGGGCGGCGGAGCGAAGCCGTGCCGCGACGAGAAGTTGGCGTAGGCGTTGTCGACCAAGCGCCGGATCTGGTGGCTCAAGACCAGCGTCTTGTCGAACTGGCGGCTGAGTTCCTCCGTGAGGGTTCGCATGCCCCGCACCAGCGCGGCCGTCGTCCAGCTGCCGGCGAGCGCCTGCCGGCTGTCGGCGGCGATGGCCTCGAAGGCTTCGGGACCCAGGTTGCCGAGCAGGGTGCGGCCCGCCCGTGCCAGGGCGCTGCGTGTCTGGTTGAAGTCCTGCACGGTGGCCGCCAGGCTTTGCCGGTCCGCCGTGATTTTTTCGTGCAGCCCGCGCATCACCTCGCGGTTTTGCCCGCTCAAGGCCCGTAGCTCGCGCTCTTCCTTCGTGGCTTGCCTGAGGGCGTCCGCCTCGAGGCGCAATGCCGCGCTCACCAGGGGGACGGCGTGGGTCCGCAGGATTTTCTCCAGAAAGTCCCGCTTGGCGGGCAGCACGTGGCTGCCGAGGTAGGTTTTGAGCCGTTCGATGCCGCCCGATGCCGAGACCGGGAAGACCTGCGCGAAGGGCAGCCCTAGGCGGGCGGCGCTCTCCTCCAGCGGGGGCGGTTCCGGCTGGGCGTCGTCAGCCGGGTGGAGGACCGCCAGCCGGTTGCGCACATGGGGGCGGATATGGCGGTTCCAGGTTTCGAGTTCGGCGTCCGTCACGGTGCCGCTGGCTCCCGCCACGAACAAGACCACGTCCGCCTCCGTCAGCGTGCCCAGGATCAGTTCCGGTTCGGCCCGCAATACATCCAAGCCGGGGGTGTCGATGACGACGAGCCCGGCCATGTCGCGCAGCCGCAGCTGGCGGGCGATCTCCTGCGCCGCCTCGAGGTTGGTCGCGGTCGCGGTCTGCTCGATATTGTGCTCGCGCGTCGAGCGGCCCGAGTTGATGTCGATCGAGACCAGCGCCTCGG
>JAKAFK010000041.1 GCA_021817985.1 Pseudomonadota bacterium
GCGGCGCGCTCGAATTCGAGATTACGGGCGCACGCGAGCATTTCCTTCTCGAGCCGCTTGAGCTCCTTCCCGAGATCTTTTTCGCTCAGCCGTGCCGCCGCAGCCTTGGTCCGTGATGCCCGGTGCGCCTTCTGGGCCGCGTCGGGATCGTAAACCCCGTCGATGATGTCCTTGATGCGCTTGTTGACCCCCTTGGGCGTAATGCCGTGGGCCGCGTTGTGCTCCATCTGCTTGGTCCGGCGCCGCTCGGTCTCCGCGAGCGCGCGCCGCATCGAGTCGGTCACGCGATCCGCATAGAGGATGGCCGTGCCGTGAAGGTGGCGCGCCGCCCGGCCGATGGTCTGGATCAACGAGCGCTCGGAGCGCAGGAACCCTTCCTTGTCGGCATCCAGGATCGCCACCAGCGAGACCTCCGGAATGTCGAGGCCTTCGCGCAACAGATTGATGCCGACCAGCACATCGAACTGCCCGAGACGCAAGTCGCGTATGATTTCCACCCGCTCGACGGTCTCGATGTCCGAGTGCAGGTAGCGGACCTTGACCCCATGCTCCGCCAAGTACTCCGTCAGGTCCTCCGCCATCCGCTTGGTCAGCGTGGTCACCAAGGCGCGCTCCCCCACGGATACCCGCCGCGTGATCTCCGACAGAAGGTCGTCGACCTGGGTTGCCGCCGGGCGCACTTCGACCGAGGGGTCCACGAGCCCCGTTGGCCGTACCACCTGTTCCACCACTTGGCCCGCGTGGCTCGCTTCATACTCGGCCGGGGTCGCGGAAACAAAGACGGTCTGACGGCAGATCCGCTCGAATTCGTCGAAGCGCAACGGCCGATTGTCGAGCGCGCTCGGCAGGCGGAACCCGTATTCCACCAGGTTTTCCTTGCGTGAGCGGTCGCCCTTGTACATGCCGCCCACCTGGGGGATGGTCACGTGACTCTCGTCGATGAACATCAAGGCATTGGGCGGAAGATAGTCCAGCAACGTCGGCGGCGGGTCACCCGCCGCCCTGCCGGACAGGTGGCGCGAGTAATTTTCGATGCCCTTGCAGAAGCCGATTTCGTTCAGCATCTCAAGATCGAATCGTGTCCGCTGCTCGAGCCGTTGCGCTTCGACCAGCCTTTGCTGGCTGTAGAGGAAGTCCAGCCGCTCCCGAAGCTCCACCTTGATCGCCTCGACCGCACGCAGCGTCGTGCTCCGCGGCGTGACATAATGGCTCGAGGGATACACGGTATAACGGGGAACCGCTTGCAGAACGCGCCCGGTGAGGGGATCGAAGAGCGAAATCCGCTCGATCTCGTCGTCGAACAGGCTGACGCGCACGGCGGCCTCCCCGCTCTCTGCCGGGAAGATGTCCAGGATGTCGCCGTGCACCCGGAATACGCCGCGCCGGAACTCCAGCTCATTGCGGACATACTGCATTTCCGCCAGGCGCTTCAGCGCCTCGCGCTGCGGCAGGTGCTCCCCTTCCCGCAGGTGCAGAATCATTCCATGGTAATCCACCGGATCGCCGATGCCATAGATCGCCGACACGGTGCCGACGATCACGCTGTCTTCGCGTTCAAGCAGCGCTTTGGTCGCCGACAGGCGCATCTGTTCGATGTGCTCGTTGATGCTCGAGTCCTTCTCGATGTACAGGTCCCGGGAAGGCACGTAAGCCTCCGGCTGATAGTAGTCGTAGTAGGACACGAAGTACTCGACGGCGTTTTCCGGAAAGAACTCGCGCATTTCGGCATAGAGCTGTGCCGCCAATGTCTTGTTGGGGGCCAAGATCATGGCGGGACGCCCACAGCGCGCGATGACGTTCGCCATCGTGTAGGTCTTCCCGGAACCGGTCACGCCCAGCAGCGTCTGATAAGCGAGCCCGCTCTCGATGCCTTCAACCAGCCCTTCAATGGCGAGCGGTTGATCGCCGGAGGGTTCGAATGGCTGATGCAGCTTGTAGGGGCTATTGGGAAAAGTAACGATCACAGGTAGAATGAGAAGATTTTTTGACAACGCTCAATTATATCATGCGGGCAGCGGCCCCCATGGCATGAGAAGGACAGGATTTTGGAACTCTCGCAACGCGTTCAGGCAATCAAACCCTCTCCCACCCTTGCGGTCACGACACGCGCGGCCGCCCTCAAGGCCCAAGGCAAGGACATCATCGGACTGGGGGTGGGCGAGCCCGATTTCGACACCCCGCAGCACATCAAGGACGCCGCCATCGACGCCATCCAGCGGGGCTTCACCAAATATACCCCGGTGGCCGGCACGCCGAGCCTGAAAAAGGCAATTGTGGCGAAATTCAAGCGCGATAACGCCCTCGACTATACGCCCAGCCAGATCCTCGTATCATGTGGGGGTAAGCAAAGTTTTTTCAACCTCGTCCAGGCGCTGATCAATCCGGGCGACGAAGTCATCATTCCCGCGCCCTATTGGGTCTCGTATCCGGACATCGTCTTGCTGGCGTCCGGCAAGCCCGTGGTCATCGATACCTCCATCGACGAAGGCTTCAAGGTCACGCCCGCGCAGCTTGACGCGGCCATTTCCGCGAAAACGAGGCTTGTCGTTCTCAACAGCCCCAGCAATCCAAGCGGCGCGGTCTATACCCTGGAAGAACTGGCCAAGCTGGGTGAGGTGCTGCGGCGTCACCCGCAGGTGCTCATCGCCTCCGACGATATGTACGAGCACATCCGCTTTGACAACGCGCCCTTCGCCAATATCCTCAACGCGTGTCCGGACCTTTATGCGCGCACCTTAGTCCTCAACGGCGTCTCGAAAGCCTACGCCATGACTGGATGGCGGATCGGCTACGCCGCAGGTCCCGCGACGATCATCGGGGCGATGGAAAACGTGCAGTCGCAGAGCACATCGAATCCCACCTCGATCTCGCAGGTGGCCGCCGAAGCGGCCCTCAACGGCGATCAAGGATGCATCCAACCGATGCTTGACGCCTTCCGCGAGCGTCACGATTTCATCGTGCCGGCACTCAACCAGCTCCCCGGTGTGCGCTGCGTGCCGAGCGGCGGCGCGTTCTATGCCTTTCCCGACGTGCGCGGTGTCATTCAAGCCCTGCACGGCAAGGGGCTCATCAAGGACACGTCCGACGTCACCTTCAGCGAGTATCTGCTGGAACGGGCCGCCATCGCCGTCGTCCCCGGCTCGGCGTTCGGCAATGAAGGCTATATTCGCCTCTCCTTCGCCACCTCGCTCGACAACCTGAGGCAAGCCGTCGCCCGATTCGCACAGATCCTCGCTTGACCGGTGGAGCACCAGCCGATCTCGGGTGCCGATAGGCGGCACCCGAGAATTGAATGTGTTTTTGGCGTGATGACGGGAAGAATACACACGGATGCAAACCCGAATGACGTTGTTGCAATCCGCCCGCCGGCGTGTCGGATATCGGGCATGCGATAGCGAGTCAATCCTTGGCTCCAGCGCCGCCGCAGAAAAGATCTCGGAGAGCAGAGTCATCCTGGGGTGGAAAAGGCTAGCTGTTGACCAACGCGAGCCGAGCGATTAAGATAGCGAGCTTTGCAATTCCCCGATAGCTCAGTCGGTAGAGCGACGGACTGTTAATCCGCAGGTCCCTGGTTCGAGTCCAGGTCGGGGAGCCACAATCCACGGGCGTTTCCGACGAAACTGCCCTTTCATTTTGCTCCGCAATTCTGGTGTTGCTCCGCAATTCGTATTCGCCCATCCATCCTCATGGATTCCGCGTACCGTATGGCGGCAGGATCATGGTGCGGTTCACGAGCACGTTGAACGCGTAGCCCGGTCGAATCGTCAACGTCGGCTGGATGCTAAGATTCTTGTTGAGCAGGTTGGTCCCAACGTTGTCCATCTCCTCGGCCAGCGCCGAGGCGGCTTGCTGGCTCGCCGACGGCGTGTTGAGCGCGCCGGAGTTCTGCGGCTGGCTTAACTGCGCACCCACGCCAAGCAGGCTCATCAAAACGGCGCTGCCGAAGATTCTCATGTAATGGTTGTCGACCTGGTCGCGGAATCCCGCCTCGCCCTCTCCGTCCGTGCCGCTCATCCCGTTCAGGTTCATCATGGCGCCGTTGGGGAAAATTAAGCGATTCCAGGCCACCAGCACGCGGCGCTGGCCATAGGCCACGTCGCTACTGTACTCGCCCACGAGGCGAGTGCCTTGGGGAATCAGTACCACCCCCGCATTAAGACTGTCATAGACGGTCTGCCTCACCTGCGCGGTGATCGTGCCTGGCAAATCGCTGTCGATGCCAGTCAGCATGACCGCGGGGATAACGGACCCGGCGAACAGTTCATGGTTGCTGATCGGCGCCTGCGCCGCGGCATCGAGGTATCCGCTGGCACTGTTGTGCGCTTGGTCGGCCAGGAATGCTTTGTTTCCCGCTTGAGCGCTTTGCCGGTCTCCCCCTCCTTCCTTTTCCTGAAGTGCCGCCAGGGCTTTCTGGACACCTGGGTCAGCCGTGCCCTCAGGTGTTGCGGCGAGGGCCATGAGTTTGCGCAGCCCATCGTTTTTGGGTGGCGCGCCGGATTGCGGCCGGCCGCCACCCATCATTCCCATGTTCCCTGCGCTAATCTTGGCCAAGTGCGCACTCTGTTCTGCCAGTATCGCACCTTCCAGACCCTTGTAGTGCTGATCGATCAGCCAGTGGCGGTACTGCTCGGCCGGCGTGAGTTTCGGCGGCTCGCCGCTTGCAGGCAGCGTTGCGCCTGGCGTGTTCAAATGCGCGCCCGGGCTGCTTGCCGGGCCGGCGGGCGCAGATGGTGCCGTACCTGGGGGACTTGGCACGGCCACCGGACCCGCCCAATGCTGCTGGGCCGCGCGCTGCATGGCGGCCACGTCAGGTGCCGTCTGTCCCACCATCGCCGTGGTCTCGGAACCTTCAGCGGGCTGGCTCTTGTTCCCAGCCGTCATGACGCCAATCACCATCCCGCCCACGATAACGCAGCCGCCAATGAAAGCGGCCTTCTTGAAGTTCTTGCTCAGGCGAGCGCCGCCTTCGCGCGGCGTGCCCTTGATGCCCAAAACTTTCTTCTTGGCCGGCTGGGCCCCATTGAGGTCCTGGTGGAGCAGGCGCTCGTCCAGCGCGTTATCGTCTTGGATGGTGTCGGTCACGGCTCGCCCTCACCACCCAGAAAACCAACCGCCACCCGCCGGGCCGTGCCGACAGGTCACGCTACGGGCATTCCTGCCGACGCCGACGACCAGTTTGAACCTCCGCGGCAGGCCATCGAGGATGTAGTACCCATGCACCAGGCGAGAGTTCATCAGCTCGGTCTGGCCGTTGATGATGTTGAACACGGCGGGCGCGTCGGTGTATTGCATATCGGGAGGCATCTGCAGGTAGGTGTGCCCGCCCCCCGCAAAGATGCGCACGGGCTTGAAATCCGCATTCTCCTCCCCCTTGCACGTGAAGTCGAAGTCCAGGGTTGCCGGGTCGATGTCGCCGAGCGGCGCCACGACCGCCTCTTTTTGCGCCTCGGCCTTAGCCTGCTCGGCCGCCCTTGCCTGCGCCGCCTGCTGCTCCATGTTGATCACCAACCGCTGCGGGTCGTAGAAGCCAACCAGCGGCACATAGGCATGGGCATCGCTCACCAGGGTCATGTAGTAGATCCGCCCGGCATCGGTCGTGACCGCCAGGTTGGTCACCAAACCGGCGGCCGTAGGCTTGACTACCACCACGGGGCGATCGCCGGCACCGGCCGATTGCACGAGCCAGCGCACCGAGTCGCCAATGGACATATTGGTGATGTGCTCCCCGGCCATCAGGTTGATGACACAAATGTGCAACGGGGCGCAGGTGAGCGTGGGCCGACTCTGGCCGTAGGGGTACATCACCTGGCCATTCGTCCCCACAAGTGACGGTGCGACCCCAGTTTGCAACCATTCCCGGCTTGCATCCATAGTGGTCTTGGCCGACAACGGGACCGGAGCGACGCCTTCGACCAGCTGGTCACTGGTGCGCCCCTTGTCCGGGGCACCGATCAGGCGAATCGTCGAGGTGCTCGGCATGGCCACGGCAGAGGTGGCCACCATGGCGAGTGCCAGGAGACAATAGCGGAAACGTTTCATTGACGGTTCCTCACTGGCCGTTAGAGAAAATCTGCGTCCAGGTCAGGTTCTTGACGAACAACCCAAGCGGGTTGTCCATCATGACCTGCGGGCTCTCGGCGAGCTTCGGGTCGATCCCTGTGGTGACATCGGCTTTCCAATGCTCGACTGGTTGCGGCTGTCCGCCGTTCACCCGCACCTCCTTCCAGTCGACTTCCCACGTGTTCTTGCTCACTGGCAAGATACTGCTGATGTTGGCGCTGACCGTGAAGTCCCCGAAAGGGGGATGCTTGCTGTAATAGCCGTTGAGGTACGCGGCGGTGTCGCTGCTCGCCATCGCGTAGACTCGATTGATCAGCTCTTTCTGGGCGGCAGCATCGGGGATGACGGTTCTGGCATTCCAGATCCAGTTGGCCACCTGTGCTTCGATAATGCGTTGGTCCACGGCGCCGCCAGAGACGGGTTGCGCCATGGCGATCGGATTGCCCATCTTGTCGATCGTCACCACATAGGGCTTGATCTTGGACTGTGCGCCGATGTAAACAACGCCGATAGCGGCGATGGCTGCGACAGCCAGCGCCCCCATTGCCACATACCGCCAAGTCCTGGCGTGGGCGAGCGCATCGCCGTAGCGCTCATCCCACTCGCGTCGCGCATTCAAATAGGGGTTGGCTTCGGCCATTATTCCTCCTGTGCATTGCCTGATGGGACTGTGCCCTTACCTCAATTGCACAGCCGGTTGCAGCAGGAGGAACAGGGTGTTGCCATTTGCTCGGCATTGGTCAGTTCGTGCGGGGGTGGCCTTGCGCCACCCCCGACTTCTCAAGGCGAACGGCCACGGCCAGGCTGATGGCGCAAAAGATGCACCACAGCCCCAACTTCCACCCCACCGGCTTACGGATCAGGATCGCAAAAGCCACAGCGTTCGCGACCTTGATGAGGCGGATCCACAGAGCCCGGCGGTCATGACGCCAGGCATGCGCGAGACGCACTCTCATGTCGTTCATTAACTGGTCTCGCAGCACATTCCTGTCCATGCTTACTCCGAATGACCGAGGCGGATCTGAATTCCGCCTCCACCGCCTTCATGGCGCGCAATGTCGTCCTTGGTGCCCGCTGCCTGACCGAGTCCGTTTTTCATGACGTCCCACGGACTGTTTTCCTTGCTGTCCTCGCCGGATTGGCCTGCTTGTCGTCCCGCCTCACCTGCCCCCGCCGCGGCCGGCGCGCCCAGAGCGTCCGCGCCGCCAGTCGCTGGCGCTGTTGGGCCAGCGCCAGCCGTACCCCCTTGGAACCGCGCCGACATCCCGCTGCTCCCCCCGCCGGCGGGCGAGGCGCCAGAACCGCCAGACCCCGCGCCACCCGGCGCGCCTGCGCCAGTCATCGCCCCGGGCCCGCCAGCGGCCGGCGCCGCCCCACCACCAGATCCACCCTTGGCTGACGCTCCGCCGAGGCCTCCGATAGGGCCGGAACCCCCCTTCGATCCGCCGATGCCACCACCCGGCGCGCCTGCGCCAGTCATCGCCCCGAGCGACGCGAGCTTGTCCGTGCCGCCAATGCCGCCCGCAGCAGACGCGCCCGAACCGCCAGACCCCGCGCCCACAAGCCCGGCCAGCTTGCTCAATCCGCCCTGCGCCGCGCCCACCGCCCCGGCATAGGCGCCGACTGCGGCCGCACCTGCGCCGGCCACGCCGGCGGCAATACCGGCACCGCCGCCAGCGACGTTGCCGAGCGTCATGCTCGGACTCCCATTCATCAACGATGAAGCCAGTCCAGGGACCTGCATGCCGATCACGCCGTACATGAGCATTGAGGTGCCGACCGAAAGCAAATCCATTGGCGGCATGTTTTTGCTGCTCGTCATCCAGTTGTTGATATAGCCGATCTCATTGTCGATCAGCTTCCCGCCAAGCCCCACGATGGCATAGATGATCAACAGCTTGATCCCAACGCTGATCATGTAGCCGATATATTTTTCCCCGAACGTACTGGTGAGCCCCGACCCGGTGAAACCCAGCATTACAAGTCCCGCGCCGCCCACGAGATAGCTCTCGATGAGCGTCATCAGCAGCTGCAGTGCGACCAAGCTGAAACCGACCAGCACCAGGACGGATGTGATGGCGACGATCATGGCAACAAGAAAGTTGCTCGCCAAGTGCGTGATCCCTCCAGGTTGGGCCTGAAATGCCGCCCAAAGCTTGTCGATCACCGAGAATGCTTCTCCGATGACCCCCGATGGGGTCATGGATGCCGCGCTCGCGCCACCGATTCCCTGCCCCATCTTGGTAAAGCTTTGCAGGATCAGCGGCATCCATGTCGGCGCTTCCTTGATAAGCGTATAGAAGAACGCGAGGGAAGAAACTTTGAGCGCCATTCCGGCAAAGAAATCGGAGAGGTCGTTCTTCTTCAGAACATTCTTGATCCCCCACCAAGCCAGATCCAGCCCCGCCAACCCGGCAAAGATGTTGAAGGCGTAGCCCTGCGCCGTCGTCATCCATCCGACAGAAGCGGTCGAGAAGTCGTTGGCGATGCTGTCAAGGTAGCCGGCGCTGTTCGCCGGCGCTGCGGTTGCCGCGTGCGCCGTCGCGGCGGCAAACAGCAGAAAGAGCAAGCCGCCCCACGCGATCGATGTTTTCCGCATGGCGGCACCCGTCAGAAGGCCCCGGGGCCAGGTTTGGCATTGTTCTGCTCGGCGTCGTGGGAGTTCCCCGCGGCATCGCAGGCCGGATCCCACGTCTTGGCCTGATCGAACCGGTGGGGCGGCTGGTACGGGTTGACGTAACCGTCGTTGTCGTTGCACCACTTTATTTCGGCCGCGCGCTCTTTGAGGTGCGCATCGAACCACGCCTTATCATGCCCGGAGTAAGGGCTTGGCCACGCGGAATTGGAGCCGTGCGAACACGCGCCCAGAGCGGACAGAAACAGCAAGCAACCGAACAGAGGGAAAGTGGTTTTCATTGGAATCTCCTGTGGATGGCGGGTCAGAATCCGCCGGGTTGGATGGGTGCGTTAAGCGTCTCGGTATCGGCCTGCGTCGCATCGTCCTTGCTGTGGGCGATGAGGCTTAGTGCATTCAGCTGCGCTTGGTTGCCTGCCTGAATGTCCGCCTGCAGGCTCTGCAGCTGGTTGACCATCAGCCCGGAAATCTGGTTGCCGGCCTGCAGCACTTGCATACGCCCTGACGCCGACTGGCTGGCGTTTTGGATCGCCTGCAGGGCCGACTGCGTGCTCTGGAAATTCGAGCTGCTAAGATCATATTGCTGCAGTACGCCGGCGATCTGATGGTCCAGGTTGTCCGTCCACTGGGACAGGCTCTGGGCATAGTTGCTGAGCGCAGCGTTCGGCGCTCCGAATTGCTGCTGGATCGCCGCCACCGTGTTTTGCGAGGCGTAGCTCAAGCCCTGGGCGTTGCCGACCAGCTGCACCAGCTGCTGCAACGACCCCGACGCATTTGTCCAGAGCTGTTCCGGCATATTTTCCAGGTTTTGCGCCTGGTTGTAGACCATCTGATACTGCTCCTGGAGCTGTTGCGCCTGCGCGATGTATTGCTGCACAAGCGTCAGTTCCTGCACGATTTGCTCAGGGAACGTCGCACCTGCAATCAAGCCCGTGGCGCGGGCCGGCGTCGTGATGATTGCCGCAAGCGCCGCCATCGCGAGGATCGATTTCTTCATGGTGATTTCCTTAGTGTCCGTTCATTTCCCTATCAATACGACTCCCACAGCGCGGCCGCTTTGCTGTCGCCGCGTTCGCGCAGCCATTGGGCAGGCCACGCATCGCCAAGCTGATCCTTTAATTCGCGGATGCGAAGGATATCTTCCTTCCCCGACGCGCCGACAAAAGCCAGTTCCGGGCCGGACAGGCCAAGCTCGAACAGTCGGCGGCCGTCGGGGTGTATGGCATAGTACTGCCGTTTGGGCGTGGCCATCGCCAGAATCTCGATCTGCCGGCGGTTCAGCCCGATGCCCTCATAGAGGGGCCGGATGTTCTCGGTTTGCGCCTCGGGGTTGGGGAGCATGATCTTGGTCGGACACGACTCGAAGATCACGTCGGCGATGCCGGATCGGATCAGGTCGGTCAGCGACTGCGTGGCGAACACAACCGCCACGTTCGCCTTGCGCAAGACTTTCAGCCATTCGCGAATCTTTGCCTTGAACGCGCGGTGACTGAGCATGATCCACGCCTCGTCAAGCACGAGCAACGTGGGCTGGCCCTTGAATCGCTGCTCAATGCGGTGGAACACGTAGGTGAGCACCGGCAATACCAGCTTGTCGCCCTTGTTCATGAGATGTTCCATCTCGAAGACCTGGAACGGATCTTCGGCCAAAGCATCCGTTTCGGCGTCCAGCAGCGTCCCGGCCATGCCGCGCAGGGTATAGGCCTGCAGGGCCTCGCGCAGGGACTGATCCTGCAGCAATACCAGGTAATTGGTCATGGTGCGCTGGCTCATCCGATCAGTCGACGCACCGAGCTGCACCACGGCGCGAAAGATTTCCTGCCGATGGTGCGGAAGGATGGTCACGCCCTGCAGCTCGCAGAGCTGCTCCAGCCACTCGGCGGCCCACACTTGCTCGCTGGGTTCATGAACCCGTCCAAGCGGACAGAACGCCAAGTCCCCATGCTCGCCAGCGATGTCGTAGTGCTGGCCGCCGGATGCCCAGCACAACAGCAGCATGGAATAGCCTTTGTCGAACGCAAAGACCTGGGCGGCCGGATAGCGGAATTGTTGGGCCACCAGCGTGGCCAGCAGCGTAGACTTCCCGCTGCCCGTCGGGCCGAGAATGACGGTGTGCCCCAGGTCGTTCGCGTGCAGACTGAGCCGGAATGGCGTGGAGCCGTCCGTCTTCGCATACAGCAGAGGCGGACTGTCCGGCGGGTAGAACGGACAGGGGTTCTTCTCCGGCCCGGCCCATACGGCGGTAAACGGCAGCAGATGGGCCAAATTCAAAGTGTGAATCAGCGGCCGGCGCACATTAGCGGCCGTGTGCCCCGGCAACGTCCCGAGGTAGGCCTCGACGGCATTCACGTCCTCGATCCGTGCGCCGAAACCGTGGTTCTCGATCATCTTGACGACCTCCCGGGCCGTCTCATCGAGCAATGCGGAATCCTCGTGGGCGAGCACGAGGACGCTCGTGTAGTAGCCGTAGAGCACCATGCCGCTGGAGGCCTCCGCCATTGCCTGCACGGCGTCGGCTGCCATGCGATCCGCGTCGGCATTGACGTGGGTCGCCTGGCCACCCGCGTTCTCCCGGAGCAGATTCATCATGCTTTTCCGCTTCTGCGCCCATTTGCTGCGGTACTTGTTCAGCGTCTTCTCGGCTTGTCCGGGGTCGAGATAAATGAACCGGTTGCTCCAGCGATAGGACACCGGCAAGCGGGAAAGAAAGTCCAGAATTCCGGGAAAGCTGTGAGACGGCAGGCCCGTCAGCCCGATGCACGCCAGGTTCCGTCGGTCCACGCGTGGCACGAAGCCGGTAGTGAAATCGTGTGCACCAAGAATCGCATCCAGGTACATCGGCACCTCGGCCATGACCATCGGTCGTGATGCCGGCCCCATGTCGACGCACTGCTCGAGGTGAGCCAGAATAGGGCTGGCCACCGCTCCCGTGCGCTCATCCACCGTGTCGGTCAGGCGGCGGATCTGCAACAGGCTGGACAGCCTGCCCTCGATCTCCCGGATCTGCTCCTTGAAACGTTCGAGATTCCTGCTCGCCGTTGCCTTGACGCGGCCGTCGACGAACATGTCGGCGGTCTTGCTGGCTGTATCCGGCATCGGGAACCAGGTGACAGACAGCACATAGCGGCTGGCATAGCCAACCGAAAGACCCTCGTGCGATGCGCGTCGCACGTCATCGATCATTCGTGTCGTGCGGTCGGGGAATGCGCCCTGACCGGCATAACCCGGCGCCGGTCCACGTACTGCATCGCAGTGGATCACCCAGCCATCGCCCAGTTTCAGAGCTGCATTGATGCGTGCCGCCATGGCGCGGAGTTCCTCCTTGGTGGCGGAGTCGAGGTCAGGTCCGCGGTAATCCCACGCGGCCATGAGACCGCCGCTCTTGGTCAGCACGATGCCGTTGTCGACCAAAGCCGCCCACGGCAACAGGTCTGGCAAGCCGTAGCTCCCAGTCCGAAATTCTTTCAGGGCTTGCACTATTGGATCTCCCGCTGTTTGGCAAACGGGGTCGCCTGCGACGGGTAGAAACGCCGATACTTCAGTGACCTCGGGCCCGTCTTGGACAACTGATCGTCATAGCCCGCCGCACGCGTCAACGCCCACTGGCCGACCACCCAAAGCGTGATGCCGACACCCGCGGCCCACACCTTAGCCAAAGAGAAGATGAAAACCCCCGAAACCATCAATAGCATCAACACCAGAGTGCGTTCCCCGCCCAGCATGAGGATCGGCCTGTTGAGCGATTCGTGGATTGGAACGCTATCGTCGTCTTGTGTCATTGCGGGACTCCGCCTGTCCTGTACATCAGCTCCACAACATTTGCGGTTTGCCTGAGATCGGCGGCGATTTTGGAGGCCTCCCACCCCTGGTCCAGCAGGTGCTGCACGACATTCATCAGGATCTCGGAGAGATCATGCGTTTTGGCCTGGTGGGCCGGAAGGGGCGGACGCCGGCTCTTGGGCATAAGATCAAACCACCGTCGCACCCGTGAGACCGAGGACGGTAAGGAACTTGTTGCCAAGCACGATGAAGGCGACCCCCAGGACGACATAAAGCGCCTTCTTGGCGATGCCACCGAGCTCTTCACCAAAGACCAGGGTCGCGCCGGCGGCGAGAAATGCGATCGTACTGATGCCGGTCGCCACCGGCCCGGTAAGATCGTTTGTCAACGTTGAAATGGCCGTGTCCCACGGCAGGCCGCCCGCTCCGGCGGCGAAAGCATCGGTCATGGTGCTCACAAATACGGCGCCTGCCAGGACCAGACGGCGGGCGGCGATGGCGTGGAGTTTCTTCAAAATCGGTTTCATCGGGAGATCCTTTTCAAGACGGATGAAATGCGACCAAAAAGGCGCATACCTGAATTACGCATCCGGTTGCGGGAGGTGTGCGTGCGGCTGCGGGTGGGAGAATACTGCGTGCAATAGAGCGGAGTTCGCGAACCTACGCCCTACCGAAAGTCGGGCGAAACGCCACCACGCTCAATTCGCAATACGACGGATTTGCCGGACCATGATCGGTCCCCAGTATCGGCTATCGAAACTCTGAGCGGCGAGCGCGGGTGTCGCGCCGCGCCCATAAACCCAGTACTGCCTGGGTCCCAGCGTGAACACGCCCTGCTGATGTGGCAGCTGCAGCCAGGGGTATTTGCCAGAGCGCAGCAACTGCCCACTGTCGGGCAATTTCCGTCCGTTGATCCAGACGCCGCGCAGGTTCGCCACGACGCGGTCACCCGGCAGTCCGGCCACTGTCTTCAGCATCGGCATACCACCGCCAGGGCAATCGCCGGACAGGTAGAACGGAAAAACACGGGGTGTGACCCAGCGCGGCGGACAAAACTCCACCAAGTCGTTGCGCCTGATCGTCGCGCCGCCGCGCAGAGAGGTCAGCCGATACAAACCAAGCGGCTCGCTTTCCGTCAGATTGATCCGCCACCCCGACCATGCCATCGCGCTTGACAGCACGGCGATGCCCCCCAAAAGACTGGCAGGGAGGATCAGAATCGCCCAGCGTGGCTTACTTGGAGCGAGCACTCGATTTCCAATCCACTACTGCCAAAGCCTCTGCCGGCGCGCCCGGCGCTTCCAAGATCCTGCGCTCTCCGGCAGGAATGCGCACTTGATGGCCGCTAGTGGACGCCCCTCCCTTCCACGACGCGAAGTAATACCCCTGCCCATACCGGATTCCATTCGTCCGCACGCGTTCCAGATCGTCCGCTGACTCGATCCCCTCCGCGATAACGCGCGCCCCTACTCCTTCAAAAAAATCGTTGAGATCACGCAAGAACCGTGGCTTTGCAATGTTGGCCCCAAAAAGAGAAACCAGCTCCGGATCATGAGCGCAAAACGGCTGGCCTCTTCTGGCAAGGCGAGTCAGCGACATGTCGAGTTTGGCGAACGCCGGCAATACTCGAAGGGTGCGGCCAATGCCGTCATACCCTGCCCCGACGTCATCGATTGCCAACGCGAAACCATATTGTTTCAGCCGAGCAAAAGCGCTCCCCGCCTTTTCGTACGCAATCGCCGTGCGGAAGTGCTCGGTCCACTCAACTACGAGCCGATGACGTCCCTCGATGCCCAGCAGCCCATCGACGATGGCGTGGTCCAATACCTGGCGCGAATCCAGGTTGATGAAAACACGTGCGGACGCGGGGATGTGGCTCCGAAAAAGCTCGGGCAAGTCGATGTAAAAAGCGCGCCACCCATCCTCTGACCAGTCCGGGCACCGGCTGGCACCGGCCAGCAATTCGAACCCCAGAGGCTCGCCGCGAACAAGGTCCATAATTGGTTCCAGTCGAAATTGGGGCAAGTTCATTGTCCTCTTCCGGTAGGGATCTTCTTGGGGTCGAACTTGATTCGTTCGGCAAGCGCGGGATCCTGGTAATACTTGATCTTCTGGCAGTACACGGGCGCAAACCCGGCGACAAAAACCAACTCATCATCCGGCGGCAGCCGCATGCATTCGTCGGCCGTCAGCAAAGGCCGCTGCACAATCTGCTCGTTGGTGTTTACGTTCTGCAACACCACGGCCAGACGGTTGCCCGAATACTGGCGCTGTGTATGGGTCACCGTCGCCTGGCCCGCCATATCGGACAGCAGCTTGGCCGTCTCAACCTTATTGGGCGCATAGGCCACGCGAATGTGGCAGTTGCTGACGATGGACTCATCTTTTCCGTAGGCAGCACTCAGCTGCGTCAAATCCTGCACAATCAGCAAAGCCTTCAGTCCATACCCGGCAATGAAGGCCAGGGCCTCCTGGAATATTTCCAGCTTGCCCAAGCTGGGGAACTCGTCGATCAGCAGCAGGAGCCTGTGTGGGAAACGACTCTTGCTCATGCCTCCCACCTCGAAATCCATCCCCTCCGTTAGCCTGCGTACCACCTGACTGATGACCAGGCGCAGCAGTGGTTTGAGACGGTCCTTGTCGCTGGGCGGGACGACAAGATAAAGGGATGTCTTCGGGATGACTGGCTGCCCATCGGGATTCTTTCCTCCCAGCAGGCTTTCTACCGAGAAATCCGAGACCCGCGTGTTCTCCGACACGATCGGATCGCGGTACAGCGATAGGAAGGACAGCGCGGTGGACAACACGCTGCCAGCCTCGTTGTCGGGCTTGTTCAGCCAGCTTTGCATGGCTTGGGCAACGGCCATCCACCCAGCGTGCCGGGCGTCGTGCTCTTCCTGTTTCTCCGCCAAGCGTGGCTTTTCGAGCATCGCGTGCGCGATGTCCCGGATATAGCCGATCACGGCCCGCGCGCCTTCGACCACGTCGCCGTCTTTGCCGCCTTCGCTTTCAGCTTGCGCCTGCGCCTTGCTTTCGGCCTCGGTGCGGAAAATTCCGCCATCCGACAGAATCCCCAGAACCGTCGCGATGCACCGGTCGACCTTGCTCTCGCCCTGCGGCGGCTCGCAAAGCAACACGAACAGCACAACGCCGGTCATCAAATCAAAGCCTGTCTTGGCCCAATGGTCCTTCAGGCCTTCGCCATTGGGATCGACGATCATCGTTGCGATGTTCTGCACGTCCTTGACCAGGTTGCCGTCGATCCGGATCTCCTGCAGGGGGTTGAACCGTGCGGAGTCGGTGTTCGTCGGATCGAATTTGAGGGTTCGCTGGCCGAGGACCTTGTGGCGAAAGCCGCTGGTCAGCGCCCAGTTCTCGCCCTTGATGTCGAGCACCAGCACCGACTCATCCCACGAGAGCAGTGTCGGGATCACGATCCCCACACCCTTGCCGGATCGCGTGGGCGCGAACACCATCATGTGTTCTGGTCCTTTGTGGCGCAGGTACTGCACCTTGCCGTTGTGCTCCCAGGCCCCGAACAACACCCCGCCATTGTTCTTCTCCGTTGGCAAAATGCCGGCGGCCAGCACCTCGTCGGGTAGTGCCCAGTGGGCCGAGCCGTGGAGATCGTTGCGCTCGCCCTCGGCCTTACGTGTGCGCCGGAAGGCCAGGGCAACGGGCAGCACAAGAGAAAAAAATCCACCAACGCCCATGATGACGTGGGCTCGCTCGAAAATCGTCATCACCGCCATGCCGTAGTCCGGTCTGTTGAACTTCCAGGTCCAGACCAGCACGTCGAAGGGGAAATAGACAAAGCGTGTCAGAGGTTTGCCCAACGCCGCCACAAAACCAAGCGCCCAGGCGGCATACTCGGTAGCGGCCCAACAGGAAAGCAACACGATCATGGCGAACAGCCCAAGACCCACAAAGACAAAGCGCGTGATGTCTTTCTGGGCCTTCGGGATATGATAGAGTCCCGGTGTCGGTGGGGTCATGGCGGTTCCTTAAGGAGAAGGTGGCCCGTGACGTGGGCCAGACGTCCCGCCGCCGTGCTGTTTAGCGTTCCATGCCGCGGGAACTGTTCCGAGATTGCCGCCACCGCGGGCGCTCCGGTTTTGCCTTTTCCGGCCGCTCGGCCGCGCTGACGCTCGGCTCGGCCAGATTTTCCGCCTCCACGACCGCCTGGGCGTCGCTGCGCGTCATCCCTTGGTCTTCGTACGCCTGGGTTCGCTGTTCATCGGTTTTCATCGTCGGCTGGGGAGAGACTTCCTTCGCCTGCGACGCGTGCTCGAGCACTAGAACGCGCTCCTTCTCGATCACGTAGTCCACCGCCTTGCCCGCCTCGGCCGCGGCGCGGAAAATCTCGTTCTTATCTTCCTTCAGCACCTTGGCCCAGGACTGGACGTAGGCTTTGTGCTGCGCTTCGTCGTGCGGGATGCCGGTCTGCGCCGCCATGAAGGTGCTGAACAGCTCAGCGCGCAACTCTTCCTTGGCATAGCCCTCGGAGCCGAAGCGGTGTCCACCGGTGATGCCTTCACGGTTCAGGCGTTGCTGAGCCCCCGTCGCATGCCCGATTTCGTGCAGCGCGGTGCCGTAGTAGCCCTCCGGAGACGTGAAGCTTTCGCGCGGGGGCAACGAGACTTCGTCGCGCTTGGGGGAATAAAAGGCGTGTCTCGGATGTTCGGCGAACTTCAGGCCGTCCGCGCGCATCGCCTGCATGATCTGCTCAGCCCTGTCGTGGGGCGGTATCTTGCTGTCCAGCGTGGGTAGGGGGTCGATCTTCAGGCCTGCGCATTGCTCGACATTGAACACCGTGTAGACCCGCCCCACGACAGAATCGAGCTGACTGTGGGCTGTCCCCCAGTCAAGTTCCCGGCCCTTGTGACGCACCGTCACCTCGTTCAGTTTGACGGGCCGGATGCTTTTCTCGCCCGGCGGCGGTTCGCAAAGCACCCTGCCATTACCCTCGCCGACGACCTTGACCGGGATGTTATGGACCGTGATCTCGACGTCACGGCGTTCCCAGAATGGCTGGTCCTTCCACAGCTCGATGGGTATCCCCTTCTCTCCCTTGTTGACGCGGCCCCCCAGGGCATTGATCTGTTTGACCGTGCCAAACCGCGGGTCGGAGTGGCCACGCTCCATCTGCGCGAGCATCAACATCAGGCGGTTTCCGCCGCCATACTCTCTGCCCGATTCCATGTTGCGCGGCATGCCGTGATCCAGCGTCCTCCAGGGCTTATCCCAGGGGATCCGGCCCTGATCCAACGCCGCGACGAATCGGTCGGTGATCTCCTGTCGCAGGTCGCGTTGTTTTTTTTCGGCGGGGAGCGACGGTGCCTGCTCGCTCGGCCCGCCATCCTGTGCTTTGTTTGCGCCGCCACCTGCGGCGCCAGTGTGTTGTTCCAGATTATCGGCCATCACATTGGGCCTCCGTTTCGAGTTCATCGAAGATGGCGCCGAACACGCGCTCCGCTTCGGCGCGGTTGGCGGCCTGGATTTCGACGAAGTCGGCGGACTCCAGGACTTCGCGGATCTGCGGTTCTTTTTGCATCGTAATTCTCCTGTTCTACATGCCTTGCCCCACGCCCCGTGAACGAGGACGATTACGGCTCGGCAGGGCCGGTTCAGTTGCTTCGATCTGCCGCTCCTCGACTTCCTGTTGAGGGTCGGCATGGTCTACTTGGCGGTCTTCGGCGCGCGGCTGTGCTTCGGTCGCACCACGCGCAATGGCGACCTCCTGCTGGCGTTCTGTGGTCTGTTGCTCGAGGCCTTTCTGGCGCTCCCGCTTTTCCAGCTCCTCATCGATGTTCCGGGTGCGAAGCTGCTGCTGCAGCAACTCGCGCTCTTCGTCGGACCGCGATTTCAACCGGTCGTAGGCCTGCTGCCCAAGCTCGGTCAACCGGGCCTGCTCGTCGACGAGAACAGGTCGGGCCGGATCGTCGAGCAGCGCGCGTTGCTCAGATGTCAGGGGCTGCCCCTTACCCGCCGCTACGAGGGCATCCCAACCTGGCGCCGGGAGGTGCGACAGGATGGACTCAGCCGCCAGAAGCTCGGGATCGACCGCCGGATTCCTTGCGGCGCCGCGATCGCGTTGCGCTGGGGGCAGGCCCGGCGCCGGCGCTTTGGCGATGCCGCCCAGCGGCGCCGTCGGGCCGCGCGCACTGGTTGGATCCGCTTCCTCGGAGTGCAAGGCCGTCAACCGACCATGCTCCCAGGCCCCGTGGAGATCCTCGTTCTGGATCTTCAGACCCATGCGGCCCGCAACTTCCGCTGCGCGCTGCTGGAACTCACGGCTGCCGGTCAACACCAGCCCCTTGTCCATGTCGTACTTCTGCTCAGCCAGGCGCAACGCCGCTTCAATCTCGCGGTCGTCCATCTTGTAGAGATCGACACGCTCGCCGCGGTCGGACATCACTCGTTCGCCATCACGGGAGTAGTGGATAGCCTTGCCGGCGGCACCATCCTCGAGCTCATGCGTGAGCCCTTCCAGCACGGCAGGCTCCACCGGGGCGACCCGCTTGCCCTTGATTGCATCCGGGATCTGGGCGCGCGACCGCTCGGCTTCGAGCATTCGCGCCGCCACGGGGTCGGTCCTGGCGCGATCCTCAAGGAAGTTTTGGTAGCTGGGCACGTCTGGAAGCTCGGACTGCAGGGTCTTGCGCTCCGACATCTGACGCTTCTGCATCGCTTCGACGGCCTTGGCCACGTCGATCGCGATGAGGGATCGCCGGTGTTCTTCCGCCATGCCACTGTACTCGCCCATCTTGTCGGCGCGCAGTTGGTCCAGCGAATCAAACAGCACCTCGCGCTGCTCACGCTGCTTGGCTGCGAGGTCGTCCTGGGCCTTGGCCCGCTGCGAGCGCACCGGGCCTGCCAGGGTGGCGTATTCGCGCAGAAGGCGCTCCTCCGGGGTTTCCGCCCGTGCTTGACCATCAGAGCGCTCATTCCGTTCTTGGGCGGCGCTCTGTCCCTCGACCGGCTGCGACTCTACCTCTGCGGCGGCCTGGTTGAGCGCATCGAATTCGCCCGCCACCGGCGTTGCGGCGGTCGACTTAGTCAAGTCGTTGTCCGCCTTGGTGGCTTCTTTCCTCTGCGTATCGTTGTCTAGGGTTTTGTCATTCATGGCTTGCTCCTGGTATGAGGTTGTCTTGCGGGGAGTGGCGGGTTGGTGTAAATTCCTTTCAACCATTCCTGGGTCAGGGTCGAAGATCGCCGGGCTCTGCTCCGGAGACGCGACAGGCCCGTCGCGCCATAGGAGTGGTTCATTGCTTGGTTCGAGCGATGTGGCAAGGCTCATGCCGTTGCCGATAGGGCCAATGATGACCGTGTGCTGTTGGATCTCGTCCTGGTGAAGATCCAAGGCGACGGACAGCGCCTGCTGAAGTAGAATCGAAACGCGCCCCGCATGGGGGGTTGAAGTCGGGTTAAGTCCATCGGAGTTGATCGCCGCGTTGACCCGGATCCTTGCGGGGTGTTTTTCTTCAGGCGAATTCTTGAAAAAATCCTTGACTCCCTGCACCCACTGATCGATACTTTCCATACGGCTTGTGTGTGGGGCCCGCGCACTGCTTTCAGCATCGTTTGCCCACTCAACCCCGGTTTCCGGGACATTCCTCACAAGCCGCTCCACACTTGCGCTCTCGACGGAATAAATCGTATTTGGCGTTTCCCCCTGCGCCCATTCCTTTACCGTTAACTTGATTTTCACAACGTCAATACCGGTACGCATCGGGGCATAAAACCGCTGAATGCTTTTGATTTCCGGATCCTTATCCCGATCTTGATAAACGCCCTCCCGAACGCCCCGCTCAAAAAGATGGTCTAGATTCGCAACCGCCATGCAATGATCTGCCGGACTTGTTGACTTGTTTACCGCACTGCGACTCAACATCTTGTCCAGGCTGTTTCGGCTTACCATCGCGACAAGCCCGGTATCCTGGTTGACCAGCTTCTTTCCTTTGAACTCATCAGCCGCATTGCGCGCTTCCGCGAAGTTGCGCGCCTGACGCTTTACACTTGCCGCATCAATTCCTCGCCGCAGACCCAGTAACTTTTCTGAATTACCTACCCGAACACGCAATCCGTCGGCGTGCGTTGCGTCTGCTATCGTCTTGGCGACTTCATGCGAGCCAACATCCCTTAACTGATCGCGGGCGTCATAACCCGACGGCGTGTCACCCGTTGCCTTTACCGGCAGGGCAATGCGCGTTCGTTCACCCAGAATTCCGGCAGCTTCGGCCGCATATCTTTGCCCTTTGTAGCTGGCCTTTTCGCCATCATTGTCCGCGTAGATCACCACGTCTCCCTGCAGGTGGCTGCGCAGAATTCGCGCGACGTCCGGCAAATTCTGTGCCGACATGGCTGCGACGACCGGCAGACCAGTGGCACGATGGATGGCCAGCGCCGTGCCGATGCCTTCGCACATCGCCACTTGCTTTGCGGTTTTGGCTGCATCAAACGCCCTGAGCGGCGCTTCCTCATCCGACCCTGTGATCGGAATCACTGAAAACGCGCCTTTGGTTGGCGTGCCAGGCACAAACCGTTTGGCCGTCGAGTGTCCTGGTTCGCCCCAGTCGATGCGCTGCATGCCAACCCATGCGGCATCGCCATCAAGGCCCACCGTCATCAGGGGCACACAAAGCCGTCCGCCCGCCTGACGCAGGCCGAAGGCAGGGATGTCGGGATCTTTTAGGTACGGGAATTCATTCCCGTCGCGGGCACGGTTCCACAGCGCCACGGATTCCGCGATGGCATTGTGCTGCCGCGCCGCCTGTTCCGCGCGCCATGCCTGGCGCGCCGCTTCGATCTTCGCGAGCTCTTCCGGCGTAGCGTCGCGCGCATGCTCCGGCCGGTAATACACCGGCTTGCCAGTGCCCTTGAAGTTGATCACCCAGCCGCTGCCGTTCTCTCGCAGCAGATAGCTTGCGTCTCCCTTGCCAGACGCGGATTCTCCTACGTCGGCCCGGTGTATCCGGCCATCGGCAACCAGTTTCGCCGGGTTGATCGCGACACCCTGCAGCCGGGCGAATTCAATGAATCTCCCCGTCATGCGCAGCGCTCGACATGGAATCCGCCACCGGCCGACCACCCGGAAACGGTCGCCACTTCTTCAATCCGGCGGCCAGTGGCGGTACGCTTGATCGCCACCACCACATTCACCGCCTCCGCAATCAACTCCGGATTCGGCGGCACGCCCGCTTCCTGGATCAGTTGCCCAACCCGGATCAGAGCCGCTCTGGCGTCATTCGCATGCACCGTGCCGACGCCGCCCGGGTGCCCGGTGTTCCATGCTTTGAGCAGCGCAAGTGCCGATCCGTCGCGCACTTCGCCGACCACGATGCGATCGGGGCGCAACCGCAGCGTGGCGCGTAGCAGCCGGGTCATATCTGTGTTGTCGCTGGTACGCAGGAACACCGCGTTCTTGGCTTTCACCTGCAGTTCGCGCGTGTCTTCGATCACCACGATGCGATGCTCATCGTCGACCCTGGCCACGCACTCCAGAATGGCATTGGCCAGAGTGGTCTTGCCCGTGCCGGTGCCGCCGCACACCAGCACGTTCCGCCGCCCGGCAACAGCCGCCTCGATTGCCTGGCGCTGGTCTTCGGTCATGATGGCTTTCGCCACGTAGTCCTCCAGAGTGAACACCAGGATCGCCTTCTTTCGCAGTGCGAAACTGGCACGCTCCACCAACGGCGGTATCAACGCCTCGAACCGGCTCCCATCCAGCGGCAATTCACACTCAAGAATCGGATGCTCCGGCGTCACCACCGTATCCAGCATCGCGGCAACGGTGTTGACGATGGTCAGCGCGCGCACCGGATCAACAGTACCGCTGTATTCCATGCCTGCACCCAGTCGATCAACCCAGAGTGATCCGTCGGGATTGAGCATGAGCTCGATGACTTGAGGATCAGTCAGGTGATCGAGAATCGCACTGCCCATGGCACGCCGTAGAGCCTCGCTCTGGCGGTCATAAACCTGCCGGGCGCCGGTCATTGGCCACCGGCCTCGCCCGCAGCGCCGGCGCGCTCGCCCTCCCCGCCGTCTTTGTCCGATGCGGTGACGTCGATCGGTTTGACGCCACGTCCCGCCATCTCGAACAGCTCATCTTGAGTGGCCAGGCGCGTGTTCGTCCTGGCTGCGTCCATCATTGATCGCACAAGCCCGGTCGCTGCGCCGCTTTGCGTATACGCGCGGACCAAGTGCTCCTTGTCGCCAAAGTTCACGATGTACAGTTTTGGTAGGACTTGCTTCGTTGCCATAGGACCTCCGAAATGGGGCATGGGCAAAGGCGCCCATATTCCCATTGCGCCGGCAGTTGCAGGAGGTGCGACAAGGGAACCGCGGAGAACCCCTGCGTTGCGCCGAGCGGCCATCGACCGCAGTCGATCGGGGTTGATCGGCGCTGGACGCTCTCGGGTGTCGGGCGGAGCCTGCTTCGAAGACAGAAGCGCACCGCTGCCGATCAATCGTGATCGAAACCAATCCAACGCTTACCGCTGCCGACCGCGCTTGCGTTCAGCTTGCGCAGACACCGCGCGCATAAATTCCGCACTGCGCCCACCCAGCCTCTGCTTGGTATGGTCGACAGCCGCGTTCACCCCGCGGCCAGACTTCTTGACACGATCGATCTCACGCATCCAACCAATCACGGCAGCATTCTTCTCCTTGGTGCTTGTCGCCTGTTCCCACGCGGCCAGGTGCTGATCAAGTTTTGCAAATTCAGCGAGCGCAGAATTTGCAACTGCCTCTTTTTTGGGCGCGCCGGGCATCCCCTGTATCGGTGCCGGTTCGCGTGGGTTATTCTCAGAGTTATCCATGGATTTCTGTGGAAAACTGTCTGCCGCTATTCCTGATCCATCATTTTCAGCAGTGCCAACTCCCGCCCGTCGCATTTCAGGATCGGAGGTTCTTTCTGATCCCACACGATCAGGTGCATTTGAGTGCAAAAACACTTGAGCTGGCTGGTGATGAACCACACCGATGCCGGACAGGTTTCGCACGCTGGCGAGGGATTCGGGCGCTGCTCCTTGGCGATGCGCCCCAAGATCGGACTGATATACAGCGGCTGCGCGCTGTCTTGCCCGGGCGCGCTCTGGGTTGTTGCGGGCATAGTTGGGTCGTCCATCGTGTCGTTGCTCCTTGTGTTGAATGGGTGGGCGCTGCCGCTTGGCCTGCTCATCGGCCATGATGGTTTGCAAGTCTTCGTTCGTGACCGTGATCCCCAGCCGCACCGCCTCGCGCGCTGCCCGTTCCCGAAATTCGCTGCTGCCCGTGATATCTACCTTGCCCCCATACTTCTGCGCGGCGATGCGCAGCGCCGCCTCGAGCGCATCATCCGACTTGTCGGACATGACAATGCGAGGGCCGGTGTCGGTGAATTTCTCCTTCCCGTCCTGTCCACGGTAGATGACGGCCTGTCGGCGGTCGTCGATCTCGGCCAGCAAGCCAGCGACGGTGAGCTTGCGCAGCGGATCGAGCTCTTCGCCCTCGATTCCGTCGATGGCTTGGTTTTTCTTCCGCTGCTCACGGTAACGGATCCCACGAAGTGCGGCCCGGGCCGCTTCATCACCCCCCTCGGCCTGCTTCTCCAGCCAAGCGCGCCACACTTCGGGGCGGGGAATCCTGGCCGTTAGCGCCTTGCGCTCTGCTGCTTGGCGCTTTTGCAGTTCCTCGCGCCGCCGCGCCGCCTGGAAGGCAAAGACCGATTGGGCGACGTTGTATTTCGATCCGGGAACGCGGTCTTTGGCAAGCGCAGCTTTGCGGTCCTCCCTCAGCCGCGACTTGAATTGCTCACGCTCTGTCTGATGACGCGCGCGCATGGACCGCCGGAGCTCGGCCCTCTCGCTCTTTCGCGCCTTCTGCTCGGCGTCGAATCGCTTGGCCAGCTCTTCGCGCGCCGTTTCCCGCGCTGCCCGCCGCGCAGCGCGGGCGGAATCGTCTCTTCCGTGAGCGGCATGCGGATGCGCTTGCGTCACGCGATCTGCGCGGACGTATTCGTGATAGGTTTGCTCGCTTTTGAGTGCAGCGGTGCCGGCGCCGGGCGGCTGATAAGGTCCGAGTTTCTTTTCAAGTGCCGTCTTCGTTGACCAGCGGCCAAGCTGGGACGCTTTTGCGGCCACCACTCGGCCGTCCTCAAGCGTCGCCGTGACCACCATCCCGGAGCCCTTCAGCTCCAGACGCAATCCATGCTTCGCCATCACGGCGTGGGCGTCCGCCCAGCTTGCTCCCGGCTCGCTGATCGCCATCCTTAACTCCTCGGCGGGCTTCCCGGTCACCCAGGTTTGCAGGGAGTCAGCGCCGATGTTCTTTTCGGCCAATGCCGCTTTCCACGTGATGTTGGATCTTCGCTCTTCATCCTTCGCCCAGAGGCCGGCCTTGATCGCCTCGGTTCGGCGCATGATCTGCGCCTTGCCGGGTTCCGGCTCCACTGCCACGTAGTAGCCCTTGTCGTGCGACCACCCCTGCTCGATCTCCACTTCCCTGGCGATTTCATGCAACAGCCTGTAGTCATACCGCGGGGGGCCGACCACCTTTCCCAGCGCCGGGTGGACCTTATTGATGATCAGATGCAGGTGATCATTGTCTGTGTCGCGGTGGATCGCCCAAAAGGCCTCGCACTCCGACATTTCCAGGCGATCCATGAAACGTGTGACCGTGTCCTCGCATTGATCGCGGCTGGGATGTTCACCATCCGGCCAGCTGATGCTGATGTGATAGACCGGATTCTTTCGAAGACGAACGGATTGCATCGCGGTCGAATTCATGGATTCCGCGATCACGAGCCGGTCGTATTCCGTCCCGTGATCCAAATCGAGGTTGACTTGTCCCATGTCATCCGGCGAAATTTCCTTCAACCCATCGCGCTTGGACTCCTTATCGTCACGCGCGACGTACTGGACAACCGCACTGAACCCGCCTCGAGGCGAGCCAGCTTTCCGAATGTTGATGACCTTCGGAATCACGACTCCCCATCGATTCTCTTGGCCACCGCCAGCAGCGTTTCGTACCCTGCCCAGTAACGCTTCTTCTCGTCGGCGGACCAGTTGGCGGTCTTTGGGTAAAGATGCTTGAGCAAGCCCCCGAGTCTGCGTAGCTCGGCTGCGGCTTCGCGATCGACAGAGACTGTGATCTTGCGAGACATCGTCGCTCGACGAATGAACTCACTTGTGTTGAGTCCGCATTCCGCGGCGCGCGCGCGCACTCGTTGATAGTCCTCGGCAACCCACCGAATCCAGACGCGTCGTTTGGCCACCTTCGGCGCTCGATCCGCTTTTGTTTTGCTCATGCGTACATTCGGTGAGCCGTTGCATGCGCCTGGCCATCGTCAGTGGACAGTTGATCGCTGGTAGGTGATCGCCAATCGCCAGATGTTCGTCGGCGAGTATTTTGTGTTTGCTTTTGGGTTGCCTTCGATCGGGCCTGATCGGCGTTTGATCGGAGCCTGTGCGCCAAGCGTTTGGTGATTTCCGTACAGGATAAGTGTTGTCAGCACGACCACCCTGCTGCCGCATGATGGCCGACTGACAACACTCCTGGTCAGGCTCCGCCCGACACCCGAAAGCGCCCAGCGCCGATCAACTCCAGTCGACGGCCGCTCAGCGCAGCGCAGGGGTTCTCCGCGGTTCCCTTGTCGCACCTCCCGCAACACCGGCCCCAATCTCGGTATGGGGTCCACGCCGATCCGGATCCGCATGGAGGTTTCATGGAAGAACACGACAAACCCGACAAGCCATCGGAGTTCGATCGGGAAGCCGCACTCCAAGGCATGGAGCGCTTCGACGAGCTGCTGCATCGCGCAACGCGCAATGCCAAAGCCGCCCAGGAGGCGGAGTCTTCGCGATCATTCGCGACGCGCGCCGTTGCAGCACGTGAGGCCGCCATCCGCGACGCTATCGCCGCAGGCATTTCCGCTCGCAACCTCGAGAACGCGCTCGCCGAAAGCCTGCCCAACATTCCGCGCGCCGACTTGCACTTCGCTATGCAGAGACTCCTCGAAAAGCTACAGAACCGCACGCGCGAACGACCAAAGCCCGTGACAAACAAGAACAAGGCAACAGCGTCGACCACGGCGAAAGAACCCGCCAAGGGGCGCAAGAACACAACCGCTTCCGACGGCGCGCGTCAGTTACCAACGACATCCGACCTGCCAGCGTGGGCCGACGGGTCAGACAAACGTCCCGATGAAACGGACGAGGACTACCGGCTGCGCAAAGAAATCGAGGGCCCCCCCGAGGCCAAACGCAAATTCATCGGCGAACACGACACCTGAACGAGGCAATCATGCTCAAGACTTTCATCATTGACGGGGATAAGGGCGGGGTCGGCAAGAGCTTGGCCGCGCGCGCTTTGGTTCACCACTACATCACTCGGGCCGAGACCGACCGGCCGCGGATCGTCGTGTATGACGCAGACCTTTCCAACCCGGACGTGTGCGGCGAAGGTGGGCTGCGCGGCGGAAACGGCATCATGGGCACGGCCATGCTCGACCTCTCGACCGAGAATGGCTGGATCGACCTCGGCACGCGGGTGGCCACTATCGCTGCGGCGGCCGAGAAAAGCGATTACCGCATCATCATCAACATGCCGGCACAAATCGGGACCAGGGCATTCGACGGATCCATCCACATTGTTAACGAAGTCCTGCGCGAGGCGAACGCCATCCCGGTCTGGCTGCTCAGCCGCACACAGGAAAGCATCCGGGCGCTCGCCTACCGGCTGCGCAATATGCCCGCCCGGTACGAAGCCGGCCTGATCGTCAAGAACCTGTTCTTCGGGCCGGCGGACAAGTTTGTCCTTTGGGCCAGCGATGAACTCCAGCAGCAGCTCATTGATGAGGGCGCCTGGGTCGAGACCGAACTGCCCGAACTAAACGACCAACTCACGGTCATGATCGGCCGGAGGCCGTTCCATGAGGTGCTGGAGGATGGCATCGATGGACGCTCCCTGCAGTTCGGCTACCGCTTGGCGCTGGAGTCGTGGCTCCAGCGCGCCGGCGCGGCCATGGCGAAAATCGAAGACATCGGGGCGTGAGATGGCCTACCCGACCGCCGAACAAATCTTCATCGACCAAGCCGCGCCCATCACCGAGGATCAATGGGGGGAAATTCGCCCCATGTTGGCAGGCATGGCGAGGGCCGGCTGGCCCATCGACGATCCCTCAATGGCCCCCATCGTCGCCTACCTCGCCTTCATCTGGAAGCGCTCGGCCAACTGGGTGGATTTTCAGACGCAGATCCGCGCTCTCCAGGCCGCGTTTACCGACGAGATGGACAGGACCGAACTCGCGATTCGCAGCGAAATCCGCGAAGTCGGCGATGGTGTCAAAGATCTCCGGGATAGTTTGAAGTCCATTTCTGAAAAGATGCTGGCGGAACCCGCCAGCCCCCCTCCTCCGAAAATCAACATCGAAGAGCTCACCCGCGCCCTCGGGCCATTCCTCCAAGCGCCCGCCCAAGTGACCCAACACTATGACGTCGCAGATTCCGTAAAGGACGCACTCCGTAAAACGTTCCAATGGACTTGGGTTGCCGGGGCGCTCGCCGTCGCTCTCCTCGTCTCCATACTCTGGACGCGCATGTATATTCAGGACTCACACCAGATCGAGCAGCTCAAGATGCAGATGCTCCAAGCCGTGCCGCGCACAGATCACAGACGTCCATGAGACGTCCATGAGCAAATCGTCGGGGCGCACCGCTGCCGCAGTTGAATTCAGCGCGCAGCGCCTCATCTTCCTCGCCGCCGTTGGCGCCGTCCCGGGCCTGTTGTGGGACATTTCTGGAGCGGATCCCATAGGGCCACTGTTTTCCATC
Organism: Pseudomonadota bacterium; assembly: GCA_021817985.1. GTDB lineage: Bacteria > Pseudomonadota > Gammaproteobacteria > Burkholderiales > JAKAFK01 > JAKAFK01. The sequence continues at coordinate 28,291 of JAKAFK010000041.1, forward strand.
AGTCTTGTCGCTGCGGTAGCCATCGGGCGAAACGCCAGCGAGCGCTTGGCAAGCGCCCTGGGGTACTATGCCAGCGGCAGCTGGCCAATCATTGGCGCCATTGCCGGTTACTGGGGATCCCTCCATCCATGGGTTGGTGCCGCGGCGTGGGCCGCGTGCACGGTCGCACTGGCCAGCCCATGGGCACTGGCCGCCAGTTGGACTGGTCTGCTCTTTGCCCTGGCCGTCACCGCATTGCCACCGATCGGGGTCATAGGCTGGCTTTCGCCGATCAACGCCGCCGGCATGCTGTTCCCCGGCATGGGCTGGCTTGGTTTGATGCTGTGGCTGATTTTCGCCATAGCCCTCCACGCCTTTGTGTCCGCGCGGTCGGATATTGGCCGGTCTGGCGCCCTCACTTCCTTGGCGCGGTCGCACTTGCCGCTGTTCCTGCCCATCATCGCCGCCGCCCACTTGATGGCGGCCGCGACAAAGCCGCCGACGGGTTGGGTCGGGGTACAGACGCACATTCTTCCCAGCGGCGGAAATATCCTGGCTGCCATCCAGGACAACCAGGACGTCATCCAATCAGGGTTGCACCAGGGCAATGGCGCGCGGGTCGTGGTTTTCCCCGAGGCGATCCTCGAAAACTGGCTGCCTGGGACCAGACAGCAGTTCGGCCAAGCCGTGTCTGGGCAGATATGGCTAATCGGGGCACAGGCATCAATGCGCGATGCAGTCGTCGTGGCTACACGCGGACATGCCGCGTCGCGCCCCGTGACCGTCGCGGCTGGGCTTCTCCTGGGTGGCGACTGGCAACCATGGAGCGCCAACACACTACGCCCTATTTGGTTGCAACGAACATTCACTCTCGATGGGAAGCGGGTCTGGGCCAGCCTGTGCGTCGAGCAGGTACAGCCCTGGACGTGGCTGGAGGCGATGTGGCAAAGGCCGGACGTGGTCTTGGCGATGTCAAATGACTGGTGGGCGGCGGAAGACAACGCAGCCCCTGGAATTCAAGACGCCAGCACGAAAGCTTGGGCGCGTCTCATGGGCGTGCCCGTGGTGTGGGCTGTGAATCGCTGATCAGCGATAAAGTGAGGTCATTTGAACCGCCCTTACACAGTCGCAAGCTCGGCGGCGGCCGCCATCGCCACGCCAGCCACGGTGCACTTATACCCCGCCCTGCGGCCCCCACTTCGTTCCCAGCTTCCCATCATCCTTGCGATCCGGCCACCACGCGCCTTTGCACCCGCCGCAGCGGTAGTAAGCTTTCCCGTTCTTGGTCTCGCTCCTGAACGTCGCCTTCTTGCAGTGCGGGCATTTCGGACCGCCTGCGCGCCCCGCGGATTTCTGCCCCCCATCGCCCGCGGGCTTGTCCTCGAACCGCTTTCCCGGTTTGCCGCCGTCATCGGCGAACGCCGCCTCGCAATCCATGCAGCGGTGGTAGGGGCTCCCCTGTTTGCTGGTGCGCCCCACGCAACGGGCTCCGCCGCAAGCTGGGCACGCCCCTAAAGACACGGACGGCCCACCCCTGAGTTTCCCATCGAGGAGCATGCGCGAGAAATCTCGCGCCGCTTCCTCCTGCGCCTCCATGAAAGTCGCCAGCGCCGCGCGGCCCGCGGCAATGTCGGCCAGAGCATCTTCTTGGAGGGCCGTGTAACCCGGCTCGGCCAGATCAGGCGCAACGGACCGCAGCATGTCGATCAGCTGCACCCCGCGCCCAGTGGCGTAAATCTCCTTCTTGCGGCGCTCTGCATACTCGCGCGCGATCAGTACCTCGATTATAGAGGCCCGCGTCGCCTCGGTGCCTAGGCCCGAGGTTTCCTTCAAACGCGCTTTGAGCTTCGGATCGCTGACGAGCTTGTGCACGCCGGTCATCGCGGCGATGAGGGTACCGTCCGTATAGGGCTTGGACGGCGCGGTGCGTTTGGCCACGATCTGCGCGGCTGAACAGGTCAACGCCTGCCCTTCGCTCAAGATCGGCAGCTTGGCTGCGGTATCGTCAGATTCTCCTTCGTCCTCATCATTCCCGCCAAGCTTCGTCCAACCCGGCTCCAGCACGATGCGGACTTTCGCCTGGAAACGCTCGCCCCCCGGGAACACGAAGATTGCCTCCCTGGTCTCAAACATCTCGGGCGGCATGAACAACCGGATGTAGGATTCGCGGATCAGATCGAATACGCGCTTGGCATTGGCGGAGAGGTTGGCCGCATCCGGGTTCTGTCCCGTTGGGATCAGTCCATGATGCGCCTCGACCTTGCCGGTGTTCCAGGCCGCATGTTTGCGCTCCGGATCCAATCCGGCGACACCATCGGCCCCGAGAGTCTTCAGGATGCCGGGGGCGGAAGCATGCATCTCCACCGGGAGATATGGGCAGTCGGTGCGTGGGTAGGTGGCGATCTTGGCCTCGTAGAGTTCCTGCGCTGCCGCCAGTGTGTCATTGGCCGACAGCCCCAAGCGGCGGCTCGCGGCCTTCTGCAGGGCGCCCAAGGTGTACGGCAGCGGCGCGGCCCGCTCGCCGGTCTTGCGCGTGAACTTTTCCACCGTTGCTGTCTGGCCCTCGACAGTTCTGGCGACAACCTCGGCTGCGGCCCTATCCAGCAGCAACCCTTCGATCAGCGAATCCTCCGGGATTTGCCACAATCCCTTGATGCGCTCCTCGCCCAGCTCCGCTTCAACCTGGTAATGGTCGCGCGGTTCAAACCCGTCGATCGCGCGTTTGCGGTCCACCAGCAGCGCCAGGGTTGGGGTCTGCACCCTCCCCACATTCCAGGCGCCCTGGACACCAGTGGCTTGCAGATTGCGGCTCAACGCAATCGAACAGTTCATGCCCATCAACCAGTCCGCACGCTGACGCCCAAGGGCCGATTCATAGAGCGGGCGCATCGTGTCGTTGCTCTTGACCGTGACAAGCGCCCGCCGTACGCTTTCGTCGTCCAGGCTGGATAGCCACAGGCGGGACGTCTTGCCCTTCCATCCCAGGTACAACAGCACTTCATCGACCAGCAGCTGACCTTCGCGATCCGCATCGCCGGCATTAACTACCTCGGTGGCCTCCTTGAGCAAATCCCGGATCACTTTTACCTGCTTCCCCGCGCCGCCGTCACGCGGCTGCATCTGCCAGCGATCTGGGACAACGGGCAGATGCGACGGCAGGACCCTTCCGCCGGCGACATATTCTTCGGGCCGCGCCTGTTCCAGCAAATGTCCAAAACACCACGTCACTCGGGTTTTTAGGCTGGAACAGTCGATGTAGCCGTCGGCCTTCTTGGGACCGCCCAGCACGCTGGCAATGGCTTGGGCGACGGATGGCTTCTCGGCAATGATAAGGCGCATGGGATCTCCTGTTTGCTCCGATCTGTAAAAGGCCGGTCATACAGGGGTTCGGCTGCGTGTTGCATGGAGCGATGGGGGCGATTGCGCGGTAGACGGCGCAAGCCAATGCGCTTTCGAAACCGCACGGCATTATCGCTAAGCGTTCGGTGCACCGCCCAGGATCGTGGTCATTCGGGCAGATGCTGCTGCCACTCGTGTAGCTCGTGGCTGTGCTGCCGGATGACCGGGTTCGGTCCCCCAAGCGACCATCCATAAGGGCTTTTGGGCACAGTCTCTCCTATGCAGGCCGGCTACGCTCCTGGCAACGGCATTTGATCCCAGGTCTTGCCGTAGAGCAGCCGCCCGTTCTTCTTCTTCGATCGCTTCTTGCCGTCCGCGCCCCAACCGCCCCACTGCTTGAAAAAGAACGCCACACCGGCTTCATCGCACTGATGTTGAATGTTCTCGACCCACTCCGGTCGCATCGGCCGCGCCTTCGGTCCTGACTCGCCCCCGACAATTACCCAGTGGATATCGGTCAGGTCCAGTTTCCCCAGATCCTCCAGCAACGGTTCCACCGAGAGGAAGCGGATATAAGCATTCACGCGGCGGAGATGGTCGATGCGTGGCAGGCCGTATGCGCGATCCTCCACGGACACCCCAAGCCACACGTTCTCGGGGCACTCGCGGCGGGCAAAATACGTTGGCAGCCGCTCGGAACGCTTGGTAAGAATCTGATAAGTATGCCGCGGCGTCGCGCGAATCACGCTGAACACATCGTCCAGGAACGTGTCGGGTATCTTATCATGGAAGAGATCGCTCATTGAGTTCACGAAGTAGACCGTGGGCTTGCTCCGGCCGAACGGCTGCCCGATCCGGTTTGGATGCAACGCCAGCTCAAAGCCGTTGTCGTAGCCCCCCGCGCCCATGGCCTGAAGACGCTTGGCCATGACCTCCGCATAGCAATGCTTGCAGCCAGGGGACACTTTCGTGCAGCCCGTGGTCGGATTCCACGTCTGTTCAGTCCATTCAATGCGAGATTGGGTAGTCATACGTCCCCCTCCTAACCCGGGTGTTGGCTCATGGCGTGAGCCGCGCCATTCCCAGCGTCAAATCCATCGATAATTTCCGACAGCGCAACACGCAAGGCGCCCTGGTCTTCGCGTCCGAGGCGGGAGCGGACTTTGTCCACCAACTCATCGATCGACAGGTCCCTTTGCCTCCCATCGAAATGCACGAGACGCATACAGCGCTCGATGACCTCCGCTTTCGGATTCGCGTGCCGGTTCTCGTAGCGGCACAGCGTTGACTGCGAGATACCGAGTTCCTGCGCGAAGTCCGCCTGGCTGCGCCCTTTACGTGCTGTCCGAATAAGCTCCGGAATGTTGGTGATGTTCACGACACAGATTCCATGAAATGCATGTCTTGCATTATATACGAGTGTTAATGCATTTGCTGCATTTTTCCGCAAGCACGCACACCCTCCTGCCACGTCGGATTCTGATATATGAAAGGACTGACCATAACGGGATTTGAACTACCCCCTGTTGGGACCCACAGATCCAGAGTTCCTACAATAGTAGGACGACGACTATTGTAGGAATCGCTAGGATTGGCGGCTTATCGCAAAAGCCGCCATGACCGCCAAGAAGAAAAAGACATGCAACGACGCCTTCGGCCGCGCGCTCCGGCAGCTGCGCCGACAGAAGCACCTCTCCCAGGAAGATCTTGGATTCGACGCCGGTCTCGCCCGTACCTATATCTCGCTCCTCGAGCTCGGGCAGCGCTCCCCCACACTCGATACACTGATCGCGCTATGCGCCGCCCTTGACGTCTCGCTGAGCGAGATGGCAGCCCGAATCGAGCAGGAGATGTCGGGTGGATCCTGACATCACCCTGCGCGACGCCCTGCACGAATACCAAACGAAGGTCTCGATTCTCAAGCGAGGCTACGAGCAAGAGCGATATCGAATTGTCCAGATCGCTCGCTCGTTCCTGGGCGACAAGAAGACGCGGGAAATCACATCGGTCGATATCGCGACCTACCGCGACTTGCGGCTGGAAGCGCCTAACCCGAAAACGGGTAAACCGCTATCGGGCGCGACGGTTCGCCTGGAGCTTGCCCTGCTGTCCAATTTCTTCGACATCGCGCGGATCGAGTGGGGCGTCTGCGAGGGGAATCCCGTAAGCAAGGTCCGGAAACCGAAGGTCCCGCCCGGGCGCGACCGCAGGCTAACGCCACGCGAGGAACGCCTGATCCTCCGCTATTGCAATGGCCACACGAATCGAGAGCTCTATTCCATCGTCGTCGTGGCCATCCACACTGCGATGCGCCAGGGAGAAATCCTGGGGCTGCGCTGGGAACACCTGCACCTCAAGTCTCGGATTGCCCACCTGCCCGAGACCAAGAACGGCAGCAAGCGCGACGTGCCGCTGTCGGTTGCGGCACGGGACGCGCTAATCCGACTCGGCACGAAATCATCGGGCCCCGTCTTCTCATACTCCAAGAACGGCTTGAAAAGCACGTGGCGATTCATGCTCCAAAAGTTGGGCATCAAGGATCTGCACTTCCACGACCTCCGGCATGAAGCCGTCTCCCGCTTGTTTGAACTGGGCTCGCTCGACATGATGGAAGTAGCGGCAATCTCCGGACATAAGAGCCTGTCGATGCTGAAGCGCTACACACACCTTAAGGCCCAACGCCTAGTCTCAAAGCTCGAGGGCACTCGCGGGAAAGGCCGGCAACACATCCTGGACCACATGATCCCCTACCCCGCCCATGTCACTGAATGGAACGAGACGGTGCGCATTCGCGTGCTGGATTTCGAGGACCTGGTCGTCGATGGCGATAGTCGCGCCGAGGCGATCGCTCGTGCGCAAGACCATTTGCTGCGACGCATCATGCTGCACATCAAGTCATCGGCACCAATTCCACCGCCGGACCAATATCTCGACCACGTCGATGAGCGGGATGTTGTTATGATCGATCCATTAGCAGCCACGGGGGCATGACACAATGTTCTCGCGAAAGTATCAAGCCGACGAGGGTGAAACCAGCGCCGCATAACGCGGATTGCCAATCCGGGGTGTGGCGCAAACAGGCCAGTTTAGGCG
>JAKAFK010000042.1 GCA_021817985.1 Pseudomonadota bacterium
GCGTGAGCGCTCTCCTGCTGGGGGCGGCCGCGCTGCTGGGTGGTTGCGGCCTGTTCGGTTCTTCCTACAAGCCCCCGAAGCCGGCGCCGCTGCCCGTTTTCAAGTCCGTTGCCCAGGTTCGTCCGGTATGGTCTGCCGAGGTCGGCAGCGCCGGCGCCGATGCCTTCTCGCCGGCGATCGCGGGCGATGCAGTCTATGCGGCGGGGGAAAACGGGCGTGTGTACCGTTTCGATGCCGGTTCCGGGCGAAAAATCTGGTCCGTGGACACCGGCATCCGTCTGTCGGCCGGCGTCGGCGCCGGGGACCATTGCGTGGTGGTGGCGACCAATCGGGGCAGGGTGCTTGCCTATAGCGATGCCGGCAAGCCGCTCTGGAAAGCGCAGGTGTCCAGTTCGGTTTTGAGCCCCCCCGCCGTATCCGGCGGCCTGGTCATCGTGCGATCGGCGGACGGGCGCATCACCGCGCTGAACGCCGCCGACGGCAAGGAAAAGTGGTTTTATCAGCAGCCCCTGCCTTCGCTTACGTTGCGTAGCTTTGCGGGCGTCCTCGCCTTGCGCGGGGCGGTCTTTGCCGGGTTCCCCGGCGGCCAGTTGGTGGCCTTGGCACTGGAGAACGGCAACACCGGCTGGTCGGCGACCGTGGCGGAGCCCAAGGGCGGCACTGCGCTCGAACGCATTGCCGATGTGACCAGCCTGCCGGCGACCGATGGCCAGGAGATCTGCGCCGTCGCCTACAACGGGCGCGTTGCCTGCTTCGACATTCGGTCGGGCAACCTGCTCTGGGCGAAGCCGATGTCGAGTACCGCGGGGCTGGCGATGGGCGCCCACAACCTCTACGTGAGCGAGCAAGACGGCACCGTTGCCGCCTTGGACAAGTCGACCGGGGTGAGCCTCTGGAGCCAGCCGGCGCTGCATCAGCGTGCGCTCACGGCGCCCCTTCTGGTCGGCCCCTACGTGGCAGTGGGCGATTATCAGGGCTACGTCCATTTCCTGTCGCGCGATGATGGGGCCTTCGCTGCCCGGGTTGCGACGGACGGAAGCCCGATCGTCGCACCGCTGGTTCCCTGGGGTGAAAAGGGCTGTCTGGCGCAGACGAGAAGCGGGACGCTGACCGCGTTCCGCGTGCAGTAGGCCGCCCGTCGATGCGTCCATCCCGAAGGCGTTGCCGGAGGTCCGCGTGAAGCCGACTGTCGTGCTCATCGGCCGGCCCAATGTCGGCAAGTCGACCCTGTTCAACCGGCTGACCCGTACCCGCGCGGCCATCGTCGCGGACATGCCGGGCCTCACGCGCGACCGGCACTATGGCCACGGGCGTGTGGGCGATCGTCCCTATTTGGTGGTGGATACGGGGGGGCTGGAGCCTGCGGCCGATGCCGGCATCCTGGCCGAGATGGCGCGGCAGACGCGGCAGGCGGTCGACGAGGCGGATGCGGTCGTCTTTCTGGTGGATGCCCGCGACGGGCTGACCCCTCATGACCGGCTGATCGCCGATGAGTTGCGCCGCAGCGGACGTCCGGTCACGCTCGTCGTGAACAAGGCCGAGGGTCTGCCGAGAGCGATCGTGGCCGCCGAATTCCATGAACTCGGGCTGGGGGAGCCGTGGCCGATTTCGGCGGCGCATGGCGAGGGGGTGCGCGAGCTCATGGAGCTGGTCCTCGCCCCCCTGCCGCTGGAGAGCGCGCCAGCCGAAGAGGGAACGGCCCCGAAGATCGCCGTGGTGGGCCGCCCCAACGCCGGGAAATCCACCTTGGTCAACAGCCTGCTCGGCGCCGAGCGCGTCATCGCGTTTGACCAGCCGGGCACCACGCGCGACAGCATTCACATTGACTTCGAGCACGACGGCCGGCCGTATACCCTGATCGATACGGCAGGGCTGCGCCGGCGGGGGAAGGTGTTCGAGGCGGTGGAGAAGTTCTCGGTCATCAAGACGCTGCAGGCGATTGAAGAAGCCAACGTCGCGGTGCTGGTGCTCGATGCCAAGGAAGGCGTGTCCGAGCAGGATGCCCACATTGCAGACTTCATCGTCGAGGCGGGGCGTGCGCTCGTGGTTGCGGTGAACAAATGGGACGCGCTCGACGGGGCCGGCCGGGAACGCTTCAAGCAAGAGACGGCGCGGACGCTCAAGTTCCTGGAGTTCGCCCGCTTTCATCATATTTCCGCGCTGGCGGGCACGGGCGTTCCCGCCCTGCTGCGTTCCATCGATGAGGCTTATGCGAGCGCGCACGCGAAGCTGCCGACGCCGCAACTGACCCGCCTCCTGGCCGCGGCGGTGGCGGTGCAGGCGCCACCCAAGGGCACGATGTTCCGTCCGAAGCTGCGCTATGCGCATCAGGGCGGCAGCAATCCGCCGTTGATCGTCATTCACGGCAATGCGCTGGACCAGGTTTCCGACAGCTATCGACGCTATCTCGAGCGGACGTTCCGCGACGCGTTCAAGTTGCGAGGGACGCCCCTGAAGGTGCAGTTCAAGGGGGGGCACAATCCATTTGCGACCAAGAAGCCGCCGCCCCTGACGCCGCGCCAAGAGCGCAAGGCCCGGCGCGAGCGCCGGTACGGACGCAAGACGTTCGGCCGAAGTTAAATATCGGTGAGGGCTTCGGCGGCGCTTGCAATTGGCGAAGGGGCCCCCATATCGGAATAGGGATGCAAAAATCGCCTAAACTTAAGGTTCGGACGGGCCCGAGAAGGTATGGAGTGTCCGTGAGACTATACTGCTGAGAGCATCCGCCCCAACACCCCTCGCGCGGGCATCTCGCCGCTCGGTGCGGTGTCGTCGGACAGGATCCGGGATGTCGTCTGTGAACGGCTCACAAAATAATAGTATGGAGAAATCATGAGTGCGAAAGGGCAATTGTTACAAGACCCGTTTTTGAATGCGTTGAGAAAAGAGCATATTCCTGTTTCCATCTATCTGGTGAACGGCATCAAGCTGCAAGGCCAGGTTGAATCGTTTGACCAGTACGTCGTGCTCCTCAAGAACACCGTGACCCAGATGGTATACAAGCATGCCATCTCCACCGTCGTGCCCTCGCGTCCGGTGAGCCTCTCCTTCGAACCGTCGTCGGACGCTTGATGTTTGATCGTCCGGGCAGTGGTGATGCTGCCATACTGGTGGGTTTGGACTTCGGCGAGCCGGATTATGCCGATGGCCTCCAGGAGTTGCATGAACTGGCCGCCAGCGCGGGCCTCAAGGTGCTGGCCAGCGTCGGTGGCCGGCGGGTCAGGCCCGATCCCGCCTGCTTTGCGGGATCGGGAAAGGTGGAGGAGATCGCTCGCGCCGCCGCGGAGCGGGAGGTGGACGTGGTGGTGTTCAATCACGAACTCACGCCGGTCCAGGAACGTAATCTGGAGCAGCGGCTGCGCTGCCGTGTGGTCGACCGGACGAGCCTGATTCTCGACATTTTTGCTCAGCGCGCCCGTAGCCACGAGGGGAAGCTGCAAGTCGAACTCGCGCAGCTGGAACACCTGTCGACGCGCCTCGTGCGGGGGTGGACCCACCTCGAGCGGCAGAAAGGGGGTATCGGCCTGCGGGGGCCCGGGGAGACGCAGCTCGAGACGGACCGGCGGCTGCTCGGCCGGCGCGTCAAGGTGCTGCGCGAGAAGCTGAGTCAGCTTCGGCGACAGCGCGCGGTGCAGCGGCGCTCCCGCGCCCGCGGGGACGTGTGCACGGTCTCGTTGGTTGGCTATACCAATGCGGGCAAGTCGACGCTCTTCAACCGGCTGACCCATGCCTCAGCGTTTTGCGCCGACCAGTTGTTCGCCACGCTCGATACCATGACCCGACGGGTGTTCATCGAGACGCGCCCGCTCGTGCTTTCCGATACTGTGGGATTCATCAAGTCCTTGCCGCATACGCTGGTCGAGGCCTTCCGTGCCACCCTGGAGGAGACCGTCTACGCCGATCTCCTGCTGCACGTGGTCGACATGGGCGCTCCCGGGCACGAGGAGAGAATCGAGGAAGTGAACAAGGTGCTGGCCGAGATTGGCGCCGATCACATCCCGCAACTCATCGTCCACAACAAAATCGATGTCAAGGGGCTCTTGCCGGGTGTCGACCGGGACGAGTATGGTAAAATCGAGCGGGTGAGAGTGAGCGCCAGGACTGGGGAGGGGATCGACTTGCTGCGCGAGGCCCTGAAGGACAGCGCCCGGCCCGTCCTGCGCCCAGACCCGCGGGAGACGCACGCGGGCCGAGCGAAACCGCCTGTCTCGGCCTCGGAACTGGGGCTTGAGCTTGGAAATGGATAGCGCATGGGGAATGAACCACAATGGGGTCGACGGGGCAACGACGGACCGCCTGATCTGGATGTGCTATGGAAAAAACTCAATGAAAGGCTGAGCGCGCTCTTCGGCCGCAAGCGCTTGCCGGCGAGCGGCCCTGTCAATCCCCTGCCGGCGCTGGCGCTGGTCGTGGGCCTGCTCTTGCTCGTCTGGCTCGCCAGCGGCTTCTATATCGTGAACGCCGGCGAGCGCGGCGTCGTGCTTCGCTTCGGTCGGTACGCCGAAACCAGCCAACCGGGCGCTCATTGGCATTTTCCCTACCCGATCGAGACGAAATATGTGGTGAATGTGGATCGGGTCCATACGGCCGAAGTGGGCTTCCGAGAGAGCACGCAAAACGTGGTGCCGCAGGAGGCGCTGATGCTGACGGCGGACCAGAACCTAGTGAACGTGCCGTTCGCCGTGCAGTATGTGGTGACCGATCCGCGAGCCTATCTTTTCAACGACCGTTCTCCCCGGGAGGCCGTCGGCCAAGTGGCCGCGGCCGTGATGCGCGCCCAAGTCGGCAGGCTCAAGGCCGATGCGTTGCTGGCCGACGGCGGCCGCCTGCTCGCACCGGCGGCGCAAAAGCGGATGCAAGACGTGCTCGACCGCTATCGGACGGGCATCGCGATCCGCGCCGTCCAGATCCAGGGCGTTTCGTTGCCGGCTCCCGTCAAGAGCGCCTTTGCGGATGTCCTCAAGGCCGCCCAAGACCGCGAGCGTGCGATCGATGCTGCGCAGGCGTATGCGAGCCAGGTGGTTGCCCAGGCGCAAGCCAAGGCGATGACGCTGGTCGAGCAAGCCAAAGGCTACCGCAGCCAAGTGGTCGACGATGCGCAAGGGGATGTCAGCCGCTTCAATCAGGTGCTGGGCCAGTACGAGAAGGCGCCTGCGGTGACCCGCGAACGCATGTATCTGGATACCATGCAGGAAGTGCTCACCCATACGACCAAGGTGCTGGTGGATGAGAAGAACGGGGGCAATACCTTGTATCTGCCGCTCGACAAGCTGATCCCGAGCGCGCCGGCCGCGCTGCCCCAGCCGGCGGTGCCCGTCGCGCCGCCGGCGGTCTCGACGACGGTGGCCCCGCCGCCTACCACTGCCGTCCCCATCTTGCGATCGCGCGATGCGTTCCGCAGCCGCGAGCGGGAGCCGCGGCCATGAAGCGCTTTTGGGAGGCGCTCGGCGCGCTCGTGGTGGTTTCGATTGTCTTGGGCGCGAGCTTCTTTACCCTCAACCAGGGGCAGGACGCGCTGGTTCTCCAATTGGGGCGGATCGTGCGCACGGTCACCGTGCCGGGACTCTATGTCGAGGTGCCGTTGCTCCAACGGGTGCGCTACTTCGACACCCGACTGCAGACGCTGGAAGTGGCCCAACAACCCTTCACGACGGCGGATGACAAGGCGCTCCTCATTGACTACTTCATCAAATGGCGCGTGGTCGATCCTCGCACGTATTACCTGACCCTGGCAGGGGAGGATGAACGTGCCCGCGCGCGATTGGCGCAAGTGGTCAACAGTGTCTTGCACGGCGTCGTGGGCAAGCAGACGCTTGCCGGCATGATCTCCGGCGATCGGACCGGCCTGCTGGACCCGGTGCGTGCCCAGGCGGATCGGGAGGCGGCGCGGCTTGGCCTCGCGGTGACGGACATTCGCTTCAAGGGGCTGGGTTTCCCGCCGGATGTGAGCGCTGCCGTCTACCGCCGGATGGCAGGACAGCGCGAGCGGGTGGCCGCCACGCTGCGCGCCCAAGGCAAGGTGCAGGCCACCCAGATCCAGGCGGAGGCCAATAAGCGCAGCGAGGTCATTCTGGCCAAGGCCTACCAGCAGGCGCAGACGATCGAAGGACAGGGAGACGCGCGCGCTGCCGCCATCTATGCGCGCGCCTATGGCAAGAACCCCCGCTTTTACGCCTTTTACCGCAGCCTTCAAGCCTATCGGCAGAGTTTCAGCCACAAGAGCGATGTCTTGGTGCTTCGGCCCGACAGCGAATTTTTCCGGTACTTCCAGCACCCGGGCCGATAGGAAGATCGCCGTGAACCGTCCCAATCTGCTCGCGGCCTTCGGGCTGATGCTGGTGTTCGAGGGCGTTCTGCCTTTCGCCGCCCCGCGGGCTTGGCGGGAGGCATTCCGCAAGGCGACGGCGCTTTCGGATTTCCAGGTTCGCTTCCTCGGTCTCGCCTCGATGGGCGCAGGCCTGCTATTCTTCTCGCTGTTGAAGTAGCCCCATGGCCGAGTCCACCCATTCAGTCCGTATACCCCGGCGTTGAGGCCAGGAGCCGAATTCATGCACAACTGGTTGCTGCCCGAATATATCGAAGATGTCCTGCCGCGCGACGCTGCCCGCATCGAGTCCATGCGTGCCGCCATCCTGGAGCTGTTCCGGGTGCACGGGTACGAGCTCGTCATGCCGCCGCTCATGGAATACATGGCCTCGCTCCTGTCGGGCACCGGGCGGGACATGGAGCTGCAGACCTTCAAGGTGGTGGACCAACTGAGCGGGCGGTTGATGGGCGTGCGGGCGGACATCACGCCGCAGGTCGCGCGCATCGATGCGCATCTGCTCAACCGGCAGGGGGTGACGCGCCTGTGCTATGCCGGAGCCGTCATGCATGCGCTGCCGTCGGGGCCGAACAGTGCGCGCGAATGCCTGCAGGTCGGGGCAGAGCTTTATGGCGATGCGAGCGTGGAAAGCGATATCGAGATTCAGCGCCTGATGCTGAAGGCGCTCGCGACTGCCGGGCAGCCTGCGGTTCAGCTCGATCTCGGGCATGTCGCCATCTTCCGGGCGTTGATCGAGCGCGAGGGGGTGGCCCCCGAGCTCGAGGCGGAGCTTTTTCAGGCGCTGCAGGGGAAGGACCTGCCCAGCCTGCGCGCGATGACCCGCGGGCTCGATGCAGCCACCCGGCGCTCGCTCGAGTGTCTGCCCGGCTTGTATGGGGGGGGCGAGGTGCTGGCCGAGGCGCGTCGTTGTTTGCCCGCGTATCCGGAAATCGGGCGCGCGCTGGACGATCTGGAAGCGATCCACGCGCGCCTCGGGTCCGAGGTGGCCGGCGTGGGCTTTGACCTCGCGGACTTGCGCGGGTACCACTATCACACCGGGGTGGTCTTTGCCGCCTATGCGAGCGCATTCCCCCAGGCCATCGCGCTGGGCGGGCGCTACGACGAGATTGGCCGGGCTTTTGGCCGCGCCCGCCCAGCGACCGGCTTCAGCATGGATTTGCGCCAGGTTGCGCGGATGGCCCCGTTCGCGGAGCGGCCGGCGGGCATTCTCGTGCCGGAGACGGCGAAGGCTCATCTCCAGGGGAGGCAGCTGGACGAAGCCGTTGACCGGCTGCGCGCAAAGGGCGAGGTCGTGGTCATGGAATTGCCTGGACACCGGGACACCCGTGGCGAACTCAACTGCGACCGGCAGTTGAGTTTCCGGGGCGGCGAGTGGGTGCTAGACGGCCTCGAGCCGGATGCTCAGGGCGGCGACCGGAGCGGGCGCGCCGGTGGATAAGAGGCCGGAAGATCGGCCACTCAACTGTTTTGGAAGAACATCATGACAAGAAATGTAGTCGTAGTAGGGACGCAATGGGGAGACGAAGGCAAGGGTAAGATCGTCGACTGGCTCACCGACCATGCCCAGGGCGTCGTGCGCTTCCAGGGCGGGCACAATGCCGGCCATACGCTCGTCATCGGAGGGCGCAAGACCGTCTTGCACCTGATCCCATCCGGCATTTTGCGCCCCGACGTGAGTTGCTTCATCGGCAACGGCGTGGTGCTGTCGCCGCAGGCGCTGCTCGAGGAGGTGGACCAGTTGGCCTCCGCCGGCGTGGATGTGGTCTCCCGCCTGAAGATCAGCGAAGCCTGTCCGTTGATCCTGCCTCACCACATCGCGCTCGATCATGCCCGCGAAGTGGCGAAGGGCGCTGCGAAGATCGGCACGACCGGACGGGGCATCGGGCCGGCGTACGAGGACAAGGTCGCCCGCCGGGCCATTCGCCTGCAGGATCTTTTTCTGCGCGAACGATTTGCCGCGAAACTCGGCGAAGTGCTCGACTATCATAACTTCGTCCTCAAGCACTATTTTCGGACCGATCCGGTCGACTTCAACCGTACCCTCGACGAGACGCTCGCGCTGGCCGAACGGATCCGGCCGATGTGTGGCGACGTGCCGCGACTGCTGTACGAGGCGAACAAAGCAGGCAAGAACCTCCTGTTCGAAGGCGCCCAAGGCACCCTGCTCGACATCGATCACGGGACCTATCCGTTTGTCACTTCCTCCAACTGCACGGCAGGAGGCGCGGCCACCGGCAGCGGGGTGGGACCCCATACGCTGCATTATGTCCTCGGGATCACCAAAGCGTATACGACGCGCGTGGGCTCAGGTCCGTTCCCGACCGAACTGTCGGACGACATCGGCCGTTTCCTCGCCGAACGCGGGCACGAGTTCGGTGCGACGACGGGGCGTCCACGCCGGTGCGGATGGTTCGATGCGGCGGCGCTCAAGCGTTCGATCCAGATCAACGGGGTGTCCGGCTTGTGCGTGACCAAGCTCGACGTCATGGACGGCATGGAGAAGCTTCGGCTATGCGTGGGTTATCGGCTCGACGGCGGCTACAGCGATATTCTGCCGGTCGGTGCAGAAACGCTGGCCGAGTGCGAGCCGGTCTACGAGGAGATGCCCGGCTGGTCGGAAAGTACCGTGGGCCTCAAGCGGCAGGAAGACCTGCCCGCCGCGGCGCGGGCCTATCTCGCGCGCATCGAGGAGATCTGCGAGGTCCCGGTCGACATCATCTCGACGGGCCCCGATCGCGACGAGACCATTGTCCGCCGCCATCCCTTTGCCTAGAAAAGCAATGGGGACGGCATATGCCGTCCCCATTGGACTTGTCTGGTGCCGAGAAGAGGACTCGAACCTCCACGGTGTTGCCACCGCTAGGACCTGAACCTAGTGCGTCTACCAATTCCGCCATCTCGGCCAACCGCAGACCGAAATACTAATATTAAGACGAGGTCATTGTCAATGAAGACCGAGGCCAACATGAAGACCAAGGCCACCACGAAAGCCAAACGCCCATCGAAGAAGGGCCCAACGCCCCTGCGACTGCGCGATCCCCATCTCGAGCGCGAGCGGGAGAAGTACGCGCATCCGCTGCCGAGTCGTGAATTCATCCTGGCGGTGCTCGCCGAGCAGGGGGTGCCGCTCGCCGAGGCGCGGTTGGCGCAACTGCTCGACATCACGGAGGCCGAAGTCGACTTCTTCAACCGCCGGTTGCGGGCCATGGAGCGCGAGGGGCAGATCATGCGCAACCGCAAGAACGCCCTGTGCGTGGTTGAGAAGCTCGATCTCATCAGGGGCCTGGTCCAGGGGCATCCGGACGGTTTCGGGTTCGTGGTCCCGGAGGACGCAAGCCCGGATCTGTTCTTGTCCCCGCGGGAGATGCGCAAGGTGCTCCACGGCGATCGCGTGATGGCCAGGGAAGTGGGCGCGGACCGCCGCGGCCGCAGGGAGGGCGTCATCGTCGAGGTGCTGGAGCACGTCAACCGGAAGCTGGTGGGGCGCTTGCTGATGGAACACGGGATCACGTTCGTGGTCGCGGAAAACAAGCGGATCAGCCAGGACATTCTGATCCCGCCGGGGGCCGAGGCCGGTGCCCGGTCCGGTCAGGTCGTGGAAGTCGAGATCATCGAACAACCGAGTGCGTACGCCAAGCCGATCGGGCGTGTCGCGGAGGTGCTGGGCACTTATGGCGATCCCGGCATGGAGATCGAGATCGCGCTGCGCAGTCACGAGCTCCCCTACATGTTTTCCGGGGAGGCGGAAGCGCGTGCCCGGAAGCTGCCCAAGAAGGTGCGCAAGAAGGACCTCGTCGGCCGGGAAGATCTGCGCCACCTGCCGTTTGTCACGATCGACAGCGAGACCGCACGAGACTTTGACGATGCCGTGTATTGCGAAGCGGCCGGCAAGGGGTTCCGCCTGTTCGTCGCGATCGCCGACGTGAGCCATTACGTGGAGCCGGGTGATGCATTGGACCGCGAGGCGGGTGAGCGGGGCAACTCCGTGTACTTCCCGCGACGCGTGATCCCGATGTTGCCCGAAGCGCTTTCCAACGGGCTGTGCTCGCTCAATCCCGAGGTGGAGCGGCTGTGCATGGTCTGCGAAATGGAGATCAGTGCCAAGGGTACGGTCAAGAAGTACCGATTCTATCCAGCAGTCATATTTTCCCATGCGCGTCTGACCTATACCCAGGTGGCGCAGGCGCTGGAAGATCCGAGCGTCGATGCGCTGGGCGCCCTGGGCCCGGCCATCGGCCGGTTGCATCGTCTGTACGGAGTGCTCCTGAAGGCGCGCTGGGTGCGCGGGGCCATCGACTTCGAGACGCCCGAGACCCAGATGGTGTTCAATGATCAGGGGAAAATCGAGCGCATCGTGGCCGTTCGCCGCAACGATGCCCACCGCCTGATCGAGGAATGCATGCTGGCGGCCAACGTATGCGCATCCGACTTCTTGCGGCGCCACGAGCATCCGACCCTCTACCGCATTCACGAGGGACCGACGCCGGAGAAGCTCAAGGCGCTGCGTGAATTCCTGCGGGAATTCGGCTTCAGCCTCGGGGGCGCGGACAGTCCTCATGCCAAGGATTATGCGCAGCTATTGGAAAGGATCAGGGACCGGCCGGATGCGCAACTACTGCAGACCGTGATGCTGCGTTCCTTGCAGCAGGCGGTGTACAGCCCCGACAACGTGGGCCATTTCGGGCTGGCTTACGAGTCCTACACGCACTTCACCTCGCCGATCCGGCGCTATCCGGATCTGCTCGTTCACCGTGCCATCAAGGCGGTGCTGCGCGGGGAGATCTACGCGCCGGGGGATTGGCACGGGCTGGGCGCACAATGCTCGATGACCGAGCGACGCGCGGACGAAGCCACGCGCGACGTCGAGGCGTGGCTCAAATGCTATTTCATGCAGGACAAGATCAACGAATGCTTCGAAGGGACCGTGAGCGCGGTGACGGCTTTCGGGATTTTCGTGGCGTTGGACGATATTTATATTGAAGGCCTGGTGCATGTTTCGGAGCTCGGGGACGATTATTTCCATTTCGAGGCGGCCAAGCACCAGTTGGTGGGCGAGCGGACCGGCAAGCGTTTCCGGCTGGGCGACCGGATCCGCGTCAAGGTGGTCCGGGTGAATCTCGATACGACGCGGATCGACTTCGTGCCGGCGCCGACCAGCAAATTGAGCAAACCCGCGACCCGCTCGGGCAAGGCGGCCGAGGCCGGGACGCCTTCGCGGCGGGAGGCGCCGCTTGCGGCGAACGCGGGCGCCGCGCCGAAACCGGCGGCGCGGGCAACGGGAAGGCGCAAGGCGGCGCGCTCGTGAGCGGGCGAGCACGGGACGGAGCGCGCGCCTGACATGGCATCGGCACGTCTCATCTACGGCTTTCACGCGGTGACGAGCCGCATTCGCAGCCAGCCCGACAGCGTGATCGAGATCCTCGTCGCGGCGGAGCGGCATGATCAGCGCGCGAGCGCCTTGCTGGAGTTCGCCCAGTCGCACGGCCTGCGGGTCGTCAGCGTCGAAGCGGTTCGCCTGGATGCGCTGACCGGGCACGCGGTGCACCAGGGGGTCGTTGCCCGGGTGGAGTCCGTGCCCGTTGCGCGGCACATCGACGATGTGCTCGAATCGCTCGCCGAACCGGCATTGCTCCTGGTTCTGGATGGTATCCAGGATCCGCACAATCTGGGCGCTTGCCTGCGTGTTGCCGATGCCTTTGGCGTGCATGCCGTGATTGCGCCCAAGGACCGGGCGGTCGGATTGAACCAGACGGTGGCGAAGGTCGCCTGCGGTGCCGCCGAGACGGTGCCTTATCTGCCCGTGACCAACCTGGCGCGCACCTTGCGCGCACTCAAGGAACGCGGAATCTGGGTGGTGGGCACGGCGCAGGACGCTCCGCAGGAGATCGCCTCGGCACGGCTCGACGGGGCGCTGGCCTGGGTGCTCGGGGCAGAAGGCGCCGGCATGCGGCGCCTGACGCGCGAACTGTGCGACTTCACCGTGCGCATCCCCATGTTGGGGGCCGTGGAAAGCCTCAATGTCTCGGTTTCCGCCGGCGTCTGCCTGTATGAGAGCCGCCGCCAGCGGGGCTGCGCTATTGGTCCATCCACTTGAGCATGTTGAGGTAAGCCTGCTCATTGCCGGGGACGAAGCTTGCGACCTTCATGCGGGCGAGGATCTTTCGGCCGACGTCACTGTCGTTGAGCTTGAGCAAGGCTTCGCGGAGTTTTTGCACGTCGGCGGCCGGGAGGGAAGGTGAGGCGAGCACGGACCAGAACGGCAGGGGCTTGGCTTTGAAGAGCACGCGCCCGCCGCTTTTCAGCCATTTCCGTGCCGGGAATGGGCCTACGGCCGCGACATCGGCGAAGTGGTTTTTGATGATATACGGCAGCGCCGCCTGATAGTGTGCATACAGGATATTCTGGGTCGCCGGATTGATGCGCATGTCGCGCAGCGTAGCCAGTGCCACCTGGGCGATCATGGTGTTGCGATCCGGCATGGCGATCCGCGTGCCTTCGATATCGCCAGGTTTCTTGAGCCGCGAGGTCGCCGGGACGATGAAGCTGACCACGAATTGTCCCTTGGCCATGGCCACCAGCTGATAATGCTCGTCGCGCATGGCGTGCGCCGCGACGTTGCTGGGGCGGCAGAACATGAGGTCGTAACGCTTCTCGCGCACGTCCGAAGACGCGATGGAGATGCTCTGCGAGGATTCGACCCGCACCGGCTCTTTCAGGACTGAGGACAGGTACGCGGCGAAGCCTTTATAGCGGGACTGAATCCGGTAATACGCGCTTTGCTGGGCGACCCCTTCGTTGACCCCGAGGAGGAGGCTGTTGCCGAACGCGGGAAGCGTCCCGCCAATGCTGACCGCGAGAAAGACAGCGATTCCTAAAATTCGCTTCACCGGCTTACCCTCCTCCTTTGATTATTATCTCGACCCCGTGTCACCAACGCGGCCCGCGTGGGTAGGCCGGCTGACGAACGTATTTTGCATGCCCCTAGCATAACACGGGTGAGCGCGGGAGCACATGGACTTCGCTTTAGGGCATTGGGGCGGCGTTCGCAGCGGCCAGTGGCATGTCCGCCGCCAAGCCTCATGCGGCCGCATGGCCTGTTCTTCCGACGAAAAAGTTCTGCGACTTCTGTGCGATCAAGCATTGAGTGGCGGATAGCCATGAGATAAACTGCGCTTATCTGACGATCAATAATATGAATGGCATGCGCAGGAGGGATCCGTGGCGGTGCTGATCGGGGGAGGAGAACGGGTAGCGCGAACACTCGCGTGGGCGGCCGCTGCCTTGCTCTTCCTTAGCGAATGTTCGCCGAAGGCGAATACATAGCCGCCCTGACCGTGACGGCTTCGACCCGAGATTCGAACGGTCATCCAAAACAAGGGGAGACATCGATGAAGGCACTTGAATCGAAGCACGCGCTGAAACAGCTATCCCAAGCGCCGGCCAAAGGCCGGCGGGCGACTCGCGAGGAGGCGCACACACCCGAGCAACGCCACCGGATGATCGCGGAGGCTGCCTATTATCGCGCGCAGCAGCGAGGCTTCGATGGCGGCGATATGCTGAGGGATTGGCTCGACGCCGAGGCCGAGATCGATCAGGTACTGCCTCAGGCGGCGACCCATTAGACCGGACGCCGTCGATCGCGCTCGCCACGCGCTTTCCTGATCCCCATGCGCATCACGGGGATCGGGAGGCGCGTCGGGAGGATGGCATGTCTGACGCACCCGTGCGCGAGGCTTTCAGTCCAAACATCACATGGCCCAGCGCGTTCCCGGTGCCGTTCTAGCAGACCAGTTCCACGTCGGGAAGATGGGCGAGAACCTGGTCATAGGTTCCATAGCGCTCGAGCACGTCCACGACTGAAGGCAGGGGTTCTGCCCAGACTCCCGGGAGGTCGCGTTCCCCAGGAGAACCGGTCGAAAACGCGAGGGCCTCTCTGGGGGGAGAGAACTGCGCGTTTACCCCGGCCTTGTTTCCTCTCGCGTCGATCCGATACCAGCCGAACGCTTTGAGATAGACGGCATTCAGGCCATGCAGGCAGTAGGGCGAGCCGCCCTCGCCCACCGATAGCCGCTGATAGCAAAGGCCGGCTGGCACGCCATTGGCGCGCAGCAAGGCGGCCAGCAAGTGGCTTTTTGCATAGCAGTAACCTGTCTTGTGGCGTAGAACCTCAGAAGCCCTGCACGTCACCGGGTTGCGCTTGAAGTCGGCGCTGTGGCGAATCTCGTCCCTGACGAATTCGAAAGACAGGCGCACAAGGTCACTTTCCGATCCTGCGTGTGCGGCCAGGTCTCGGGCGCACGCCTGGACTTCGGAAACATCAAAGTCGATGTACGTGCTTGCGGCAAGATAGCGCTGCATAGGGTGATCCTAAAAGGGTTTCTCTCCCGAGCCTTGTGCCCGGCGTCCTGCGGCACCCCGTGTGCCGATGCCGACGTCGGCTACGCGTGGCGCATCGAACCGCGAGGGTTCCGGAGCGCGCGATCGAGCCTGCTGCCGGACCCTAGGCATATGCGGGACGCCTTCCTTGTCCGTCTCTTGTCGGACCCGTGCCAATCGCGCAGGCCGATACAGGCGCGGACGGTCTTGCCCGCATTCACGGACGCAACAGCATCGTGCCGCTCGTCTCGCCCGCTTCCAGGCGACGCTGCGCTTCGCCTGCCTGGCCCAGCGGGAGCACCATTTCGACGTTTGCCTTCAGGCCGCTTCGCAGGCGTTCGATGGTGGCTCGTGCACCTTCGCGATAGCGCGCCGAATCGGACATGAAGCGGAATACGCTGGGTCGAGCGAGGGCGACCGAACGCGCCGGCCCGAGCAGCGACAAATCGATCGGGCCGGGCTCGCCCGCGACCTGGCCGATGCTCGCGATCGTCCCGAATGGGCGGATGGCCTCCAGGGTGCGCTTCAGGATCTGGCCGCCGATGCCATCGATCGCGAAGTCGACGCCGCGGCCGGCGGTGAGCCTCTGCACGGCGGCCACGAAATCCTGTTCGCGATACAGAACCGCTTCGTCGAGCCCTTGTTGTCTCGCGAACTCCGCCTTTGCCGCGGAGCCCACCGTGCCGATGACCCGGGCGCCCAATGCCTTGGCCCATTGTACCAGCACGAGCCCGAGTCCTCCGGCCGCCGCATGAACCAGTATGGTGTCGCCGGCCTGAACCCGGTAGACGCATGAGAACAGCATGTGGGCGGTCATGCCGCGCAGCAGCAGGCTCGCAATGGCATCGTCCTCGATGTCCTCGGGCAACGCAAGCACGCTGTTGGCCGGTATGTTGCGGGCGCTTGCGTAGCTGCCGACCGGTAGGCCGGCGTAGGCCACTCGCTGTCCACCGTACGACGGATCGACGCCCGGCCCGACGGCTTCGACGACGCCGGCGGCCTCGACCCCAAGCACGGCTGGCAGCGCCGGCAAAGGGTAGACGCCGGTCCGATGGTAGATGTCGACGAAGTTGACGCCGATGGCGGTATGGCGGATCCGAACTTCCCCGGCGGCCGGGGGGGCGAGCGGGGCCTCTTGCAGGCGGAGCCGGGAGGCATCGCCATACGCTTCGATCATGACTTGCAGCGCATGCAGGGCGGGACGCTCAAACGCAGAGCGGGAAGCCATGTTCATTCTCCTGGGTGTGGGTCTTGAAAGGACACCTTACATTGCGCACAATCAACCATCAATTCCTCACCGATGGACGGTGACTGTGAAAAAAAACACAATGGATGCGGCGCGGGAGACGCGCTCGCTTCACTGGGACGACATCCGGTATTTCGGGGTCCTGGCGCGGGTGGGGAGCCTCTCGGGGGCGGCGCGCACGCTCGGGGTGGAGCATTCCACCGTGGCAAGGCGTGTCGAGGCGCTGGAGCAGGCGCTGGGGATCAGGCTGTTCGATCGTCTGCCGAAAGCCTGGGTGCTCACGGCGGAAGGCGAAACGCTGGCAACACAAGCCGGCCGCCTGGACGACGAAGCACAGGCATTCTCCCGCGCGGCGTTCGGTGTCTCGTCCCTGCAAGGGAGCGTTCGCCTCTCGGCACCGCCCGTGCTGTCCAGCCATTTGCTCGTGCCCCGCCTGGCCCGGATGCGATCGCGTTGGGTGAACATCGACCTGGAGGTCGTGGGCGAGGCGCGCGATGCGAATCTTGCGCGCGGAGAGGCCGATCTGGCGGTTCGCATGTCCAGGCCGACCGCGCCGGGGCTCGCCGCGCGCTGCATCGGCGAGATGCGCTATGGCCTCTATGCGGTCCACGGATACGCGAGTCGGCCGGCGAAACAATGGGAGTTCTTGGGCTACGACGACACCCTGAGCCAGGTTCCGCAGCAGCGCTGGCTCGCCCAGATTGCCGGAAGCCGTCGTTTCGTCTTCAGGAGCAACGACTTGGGCGCCCTGCTCAATGCCGCGCGCGCCGGCCTGGGGATTGCTGCGCTTCCCCATTTCCTGGCCGCCAACGACGGCGCATTGTCTTTGTTGCCGGACCGGGTCGGCTCGCCGGCTCGGCCGCTGTGGCTCGTGATGCATCCGGACATGAAGCGTTCGCCGCGCGTACGGGTGATCGCCGACGTGCTCGTCGACCTGGTGCACGAGGCGCAAGAGCTCCTGTCGGGCGGCCTTCAAGCCGTTTGACCGGCCGGCCAGCGCTCTGCACGCCCCAGCACCGCGCCCTGATCGCCTCGCCTGTTGGGCTCAAACGCGCACGCTATCCGCACAGCCATGTTTTTCTTGATTTAGTTTGTGTGTGGCGGTAAAATTGAACGCTTTTTCTACCTTGCCTTACCGACAGCGCATGCGGAAGGCTTTAAACCCAAAAGGAGCGTTCATGCGACATTACGAAATCGTTTTCATTGTCCACCCGGACCAGAGCGAGCAGGTTGGGGCGATGATCGACCGCTATCGAGGGACGATCGGTTCCAAGGGCGGAAAGATTCATCGGCTGGAAGACTGGGGGCGGCGGCAACTGGCGTATCCCATCCAGAAAATCCACAAGGCCCACTACGTGCTCATGAACATCGAGTGCGACCAGGAAACCCTGGAAGAGCTCGAGCATGCGTTCAAGTTCAACGACGCGGTGCTGCGTCATCTCACGGTGAAGATGACGGAAGCCGTCACGGCGCCCTCGCCCATGATGAGGGAAGAGAAGCCCCGGCCGTCTGCCGAAGAGCAGCCGAAGGCGCAAGCGCCCCGGGAAACCGCGGCCTAGTGGTCGACTGCAATCGCCTGGTGCTGTGCGGCCGCATTGCGCAGCGCGATGCCCTTCGCTACACCCCGGCCGGTATCCCCATTGTGGATTTCCGGCTTGCCCATGCCTCGGAGCAGGCGGCATCGTGGGGAGCGCGCCGGGCGGAATGCGAACTGCCGTGCGTAGCGGCCGACCGCTGGGCGCTGGTCGCTGACCGGCTGCAGATCGGCGACCGGCTGCGCGTGGAAGGTTTCCTGACCCGTCGGCACCACCGCAGCCAGCAGCTGATACTGGAAGTCAACCGAATTGAAACTGATTTCGAAGAGTGAGGTATAAAAGATGTCACGTCCATCGCGTCAAGTGTTTAGACGTAGGAAATATTGCCGTTTTACCGCCGAGGGAATCAAACAGATCGACTACAAGGACGTCGATCTTCTGAAGGACTTCATCAGCGAGAACGGGAAGATCATTCCGTCCCGCATCACGGGGACCAAGTCGCGCTATCAACGGCAGCTCAACACGGCCATCAAGCGTGCCCGTTTCCTGGCGCTCTTGCCGTATACCGACCTGCACTAAAAGGAGCGAGACATGCAAATCATCCTGATGGAGAAGGTCGTCAACCTGGGCCAGCTTGGGGACGTCGTCAAAGTCAAAGACGGCTACGCGCGCAACTACCTGATCCCTAACGGGAAGGCCAAGCGTGCCACGAAGGACAACCTGGCCGAGTTCGAACAGCGCCGTGCGGAGCTGGAAAAGGGCCAGGCGGAACAGTTGGCGGCGGCGCAGGCCCATGCCGAGAAACTCGAGGGCTTGCTGGTTCAGATCACGCAAAAGGCGGGCGTCGACGGACGGCTGTTCGGCTCCGTCACCAATGCCGATATTTCCGAAGCGCTGAAAGCCCAAGGATTTGACATCGCCAAAGCACAGGTCCGGATGCCTCAGGGCCCGCTCAAGCAGATCGGCGATTATCCCATTACCGTCTCGTTGCATACCGACGTCACGGCCCAGATCACGGTGTCCGTGCTGGGCGAAGGCTGATCCGGCCCGCGCCCCCGGAAGTCTGGAGACAAGCTTCCGGGGCGCTCGCTCAGCCCCTCCGGTCCCATGCCCGCGCCGCGGGCGTTCCTGCAGAAGGCGCCGGGATGCCGTCGTGCACCGGCGGTTAGCTCCTCCCGCGCAGTTGCTTCTTTCGTATTTTGAACAATGGGTTGCTCGATTGCTTCGCGCGGCCCCTTGCCGCTCGGGCCGCAGATGATAAGATATGCCTTGCGATGGCATCGACATGTCGGCATCGCAACCGGCTTCTAAACCCGACTTCTCTTGGCAAGACATCCCCATGCAAGGTGACGCCCTCATACAGGGAGATCGCGAGCTCGACACCCTCAAGCTGCCGCCTCATTCCGTCGAGGCCGAGCAATCCGTGCTGGGGGGCTTGTTGCTGGAGAATACGGCATGGGAGCGGATTGCCGATCTCATTTCGGAGGCGGATTTTTACCGCCACGATCACCGCCTCATCTACCGCCACGTCTCCAAGCTCGTCTCGGAGACCGTGCCCGCCGACGTCATCACCGTTGCCGAATCGCTGGAACGCAGCGGCGAACTGTCGAAGGTCGGAGGTCTCGCGTACTTGGCATCGCTTGCCCAGAATACGCCGGGTGCGGCGAATATTCGGCGCTATGCGGAGATCGTGCGGGAGCGTGCGATCCTTCGGCGCCTTGCGGAAGTGGGTACGGAGATTGCCGACCTGGCCTATAACCCGACCGGGAAAAGCGCGAGCGACCTGCTCGACCACGCCGAAGCCCGAGTCTTCGAGATCGCCGAGGAAGGCGCCCGTTCGAAGCAAGGGTTCGTCGGCATCGCGAATTTGCTCACGCAGGTGGTGGAGCGCATCGACGAACTCTATCGGCGCGACAATCCAAGCGGGATCACAGGCATTCCGACCGGTTTCACGGATCTCGACGAAAAGACATCGGGACTGCAGACCGGCGACCTCGTCATCGTCGCGGGTCGCCCGAGCATGGGCAAGACCGCCTTTTCGCTCAATATTGCCGAGAATGTCGCGATCGAGACCGGCATGCCGGTCGCCGTCTTCAGCATGGAGATGGGCGGCACCCAGCTCGCGATGCGCATGCTGGGCTCGGTGGGGCGCCTCGACCAGCACAAGGTGCGTACCGGGCGCCTGGAGGACGAGGATTGGGAGAAGTTGACCTACGCGGTCGGCAAGCTCACGGATGCGCCGATCCACATCGACGAATCGCCTGGCCTCACCGTGCTCGAAGTGCGCGCCCGCGCACGGCGCCTGCATCGGCAGTATGGTAAGCTTGGACTCATCGTGATCGACTACCTGCAGCTGATGTCGGCATCGTCCCAGGGCGAGAACCGTGCGACCGAGATCTCGGAAATATCCCGGGCGCTCAAGGCGCTGGCCAAGGAACTCGACTGTCCGGTGATCGCCCTCTCGCAGTTGAATCGCAGCCTGGAGCAGCGCCCGAACAAGCGCCCGGTGATGTCGGACTTACGGGAATCGGGGGCCATCGAACAGGACGCCGACGTTATCCTGTTCATCTACCGGGACGAAGTCTACAATCCCGATTCGCCGGACAAGGGGACGGCCGAGATCATCATCGGCAAGCAGCGCAACGGGCCGATCGCCACCGTTCGAGCCACTTTCCTGGGGCCTTATACGCGGTTCGAGAACCATGCCCAGGCAGGACAGTACTGATTCTGCGCCTTTTGCGCCGGTCCCCCGTGCCGCTTTCCCATGACTCGCCCGCTTGAAGCACGCATCAGCGCATCGGCGCTTGCGCATAATCTCGCGCTCGCCAGGCAGCGCGCGCCGGGCGCGCGCGTGATGGCGGTCATCAAGGCCAATGGATATGGCCATGGGCTGTTGCGGGTCGCCCAGGCCCTCGGGGCGGCGGACGGTTTTGCGGTCTTGACGGTCGACGAGGCACTCGCCTTGCGCGCACAGGGCGTGGCGCAGCCCATTCTGTTGCTGGAAGGGCTTTTTTCCGGTACCGAGCTCGCGGCCGCGCGCGCGCATGCGCTCAGCCTGGTGGTCCACAGCGCAGCGCAGCTCGAGGCCCTTGAGACCTGTGGGCCCGGCGCTGCGCTCGAGGTCTTCTGCAAGATCAACACCGGCATGAATCGGCTCGGGTTCATGCCGGAGGCGCTACCCGGCGTGGTCAAACGCCTCACGGGCGCGGCCGCCGTCAAGCGCATCACGCTGATGACCCATTTTGCCTGTGCGGATGAGGCGGGCGGCATCGACCCGCAACTGGAACGGTTTGCGCACGCCACCGCCCCGTATCGCTTGCCGCGAAGTCTCGCCAACTCGGCAGCGCTCATGAGCGACCCGCGAACGCATGGGGAGTGGGTGCGTCCGGGAATCATGCTCTATGGCGTATCGCCCTTCGCCGGACGGGCGGGCGTCGAGCTCGGGCTGCGCCCGGCCATGACGCTTGTCAGCCGCGTCATCGCCGTGCAGGCTGTCCAGGCGGGGGAGCGGGTGGGGTATGGGGGCAGCTTTGAAGTGCCGCACGCGATGCGCCTGGGGGTCGTCGCCTGCGGCTATGCAGACGGCTATCCGCGGCACGCGGGTACTGGAACGCCGGCGCTCGTCGATGGCCGGCGCACCCGGCTCATCGGACGCGTGTCGATGGACATGCTGTGCGTGGATCTGACTGACCTGCCGTCGGCAGGGGTGGGAAGCGCCGTGACCTTATGGGGCGAAGGGTTGCCGGTTGAAGAAGTGGCGGTCGCGGCGGGGACGATAGGCTATGAGTTGCTGTGTGCGCTCGCCCCGCGGGTGGGCGTGGTCGATGTGAGCTGACTGTTTCGAGGGGGCGCTGCGGGACGCGTATGGCCAGACAAAAATCCGTTTTCGCCTGTGGCGCGTGTGGCGGGCAGAGCAGCAAGTGGGTCGGTCGCTGCCCGCATTGCGGCGCCTGGAATTCGCTCGTCGAGGCGGCGTCCTCCCATCAGCCGGCCCGTTTCGGCGGGCTTGCCGCGCCGAGCGCTGTGCAGAGCCTGGCCGAGGTCGAAGCCGATGAGGTGCCGCGGCTTGAAACCGGCATCGGTGAATTGGACCGTGTGCTGGGCGGGGGACTGGTGCAAGGGGGGGTGACCCTGATCGGTGGGGACCCCGGGATCGGCAAATCCACCTTGCTCCTGCAGGCGCTGGCCCGTCTTGGGCGAGAGCGGCCGGTGCTGTATGTCACCGGAGAGGAATCGGCCGCCCAGGTGGCGTTGCGCGCCAAGCGTCTTGCGCTGGACGTGGGCCCCGTCCGCTTGCTGGCCGAGATCCAAGTCGAGAACATCTTGGCGGTCATCGCCGCGGAAAGCCCGCAGATCGTCGTCATCGACAGCATCCAGACCGTGTATTCGGAGCTGCTGCCCTCGGCCCCCGGCAGCGTCGCCCAAGTGCGCGAATGCGCCGCGCAGCTGACGCGGACGGCCAAAAGCCGCGGCATATCGGTCATCCTCGTAGGCCATGTGACCAAGGAGGGCGCCCTGGCCGGCCCGCGCGTGCTCGAGCACATCGTGGATACGGTCCTTTACTTCGAAGGCGATGCCAGTTCCAGCTTCCGGCTCGTCCGGGCCTTCAAGAACCGCTTTGGGCCCATCAATGAACTGGGCGTGTTCGCCATGACCGACAAGGGGCTGCGGGCGGTGAGCAACCCTTCCGCGTTGTTCTTGTCCCATCACGACGCGCAGGTCGCGGGCAGTTGCGTCATGGTGACGCAGGAGGGCACGCGTCCTTTGCTGGTCGAGGTCCAAGCCCTCGTCGATCCCTCGCACGCCCCTGTGCCGCGACGCTTGTCCGTGGGCCTCGAGCAAAACCGGCTGGCGATGCTGCTGGCGGTCTTGCACCGCCATGCCGGCATTGCCTGCTTCGATCAGGACGTTTTCGTCAACGCGGTGGGGGGGGTGCGCATCACGGAGCCTGCAGCCGATCTGGCCGTCTTGCTCGCGATTGTCTCGAGCCTCAGGGACCGGGCCTTGCCGACGAAGCTGCTGGCCTTCGGCGAAGTCGGGCTCGCCGGCGAGATACGGCCCGTCCAGCGCGGCGCGGATCGTCTGCGCGAGGCGGCCAAGCTGGGCTTTACCCATGCCATCATTCCGAAGCCCAACCAACCCAGGAACGATATTCCCGGCTTGACCGTTTACCCGGTGGGCCGCCTGGAGGAGGCGGTTGCCTATTGCCGGGACGCATCATAGAATGGGCACGCGGATCGCGCCGTCGCGGGGCGCGACAAGCGGGCATCTGCGGCTCGGAACGAACAGGCCCCTGACTGCAAGCATCTGGGCTTGTGCCGGGCGGGAGCCAGAACAAGGACAAGGGGTGATGGGCCGTTTGCAATTTGCAGGCGCAAGCGATATCGGACGGTTGCGCGGCCGCAACGAGGATGCGTTGGGCTTCGTACCCGAGTTGGGCCTTGCCGTGGTGGCCGATGGGGTTGGCGGCAATGCGGCCGGGGATGTGGCGAGCGCTATTGCGGTCGACATGGCCATCGCCGCCTTCCGCCGGGAACCAGGCGGCGTCGGGCGCGAGCAGCGGCTGTCGCGCCTGAAGCGCGCGGTGGAAGCGGCCAATACGGAGATCTTCTCGCGGGCCACGGAAGTGTCCGAATACTACGGCATGGGCTCGACGATCGTGGCTGCGGCGTTTGCCGATGAGGTCGCAGCCATTGCCAGCGTCGGGGACTCCCGGGTCTACCGGCTTCGCCAAGGGCAATTGACGCAGTTGACGGTGGATCATACCGTCGTCCAGGAAGAGATCGACCGCGGATGGCTGGACGCCACCGTCGCCGCAACCTCCCCGTCCTGGGGTGTCTTGACGCGGGCGCTTGGCGTGGAACCCGAAGTGGCAGTCGACGTGCGCGAAGACTCCGCCTATCCGGGAGACCTTTTCCTGTTGTGCACGGATGGGTTGTCCGACGTGCTGGAGGCGGGGGAAGTCGAGCAGATGGCCAGCCGTCAAGAGGACCTGGCGGAACTCGCGCGAGACCTTGTGTTCAGAGCGAATGAAAAAGGCGGGTTTGACAACATCTCCGTGCTCTTGGTGGGCATCGGCCCTATTGCGGGCGGGCGGTGGTGATCGGAAAGCGCCCAGCCGGCCTGCGGGCATGGCGGGGCACGCATAGGGGCGGTGATGCCTAAGTTGCTGATATACACGGACGGCGCGCTTGAGCGGGAGATCGATCTCACGCAAGAGCGCGTGCGCATCGGGCGCAAGTCGCACAATGACGTCAGGCTCTCCCAGCCGGGGGTGAGCGGGGAGCACGCCCTGGTGATCACGGTTCGCGACGAGTCCTTCATCGAAGACCTGAACAGCACCAATGGCGTGCGGGTGAACGGTCGTCTGGTCAAGAAATGTGCCTTGAAGGACGGGGATTCCATCGCAATCGGCGACTATGTCCTGAAATACGTCGCCCAACGCACGCCCCACACGGGGGACACGGCCGCCGCGTGTGCTCGCACCGATTCCGATACGCTGCTGTCGTTTGGCGAATTTCTCGAAGGCACGAGCCTGACGCAGACGCGGGCGATGAATGCCGCACCCGCCGCCGAGATCAGCGGCGCGCGTGCCGACGCCGAAATCGGCGGGTCATCGCCTTCCCGGGCCGCGCTCCAGATTCTGACCGGTCCCAGCGCAGGCAAGGAGTTGGACCTGTCGAAGAGTCTGACGACCCTGGGCAAGCCGGGGCAGCAGGTCGCGGTCATCACCCGCCGCGCCTCGGACTACTTCTTCACCCATGTGGACGGGGCTGAGGCGCCGCGGTTGAACGGCATGGCCGTGGGAAGCCAGTCGCTGCTGCTGAAAAACAGGGACATCATCGAGCTGGCGGGCATCCGCCTGGAATTCTTCCTGAAGACCTGATCGTACGTTCCGCTGACGCACCGCCTGACGGACTAGCGCTTCGCGGCGGGCAGCTTCGCCTTGACGCTGCTGAAAATGGGTCCCCAGATCGGATGCCCGGCCTCCGCCGTCGACAGCTCGAAGTTGGGGTCGATGGCCAGAGCCTGTTCGAATTCCTTCCGGCATGCGCCCTGATGATTGGACGTGCAGTCGATGAAGGCCAGATACTTGTGCGCGGTAATCTGTTCCTTCTTGGAGGGCAGACCGAGCGCGAGCGCATGGCTGAGCGACTGGGCGGAGCGCTTGTAGTGGCCATTCTCGTAGTCATGAACGCCGACGGCAAGCGCCT
The DNA here is from genome assembly GCA_021817985.1 of Pseudomonadota bacterium. Classification (GTDB taxonomy): domain Bacteria; phylum Pseudomonadota; class Gammaproteobacteria; order Burkholderiales; family JAKAFK01; genus JAKAFK01. The sequence continues at coordinate 24,697 of JAKAFK010000042.1, forward strand.
GCTCGGCTTGCTTGGCCGGCGATGGCCCGCCCGTTCCATGCATGGGCATCAGAGCGCAGCTTCCGAGAGTCAGCAGGGCGCTCACGGCGAGCGCGCGGGACACACTTCGCACTTAAAATATTCCTATTTGAACAAGTACTTGACCTCGTAACTGTCGCCTGCCTTGATATTCATTGTCTGCGCATAGGGCTTAAAATTCAAGTTGCGGATCTCGATGCGGTGAGGGCCAGCCGGGACCTTGAGTGTCGTCAAGGGCGGCGACACCCCTGCGGTCTTGCCGTCGATGTAGACTTCGCCCCAGGGTGTGATGGCAAAGGACAACGTGCCGGCCGCGCCGGTGCCGGGTGCGGCTGCGGCCGGCGAGGATGCCTGATGGTCGGCAGGCTGCTCGCGCGCAATGCGGCTTGGGCGTCGAACGTCCCGCCGATAGGGGATGGGGAAGTGCGCCGGTGTCTGTGGGATGGCCTTCTCGGTGGGGGGGGCGAGTGGCGCTTGCGCCGCCTGTCCGGGCGCAACCGGGGCGGGGGTCGGTTGCGACTTCGGCACCGGGGACGCCATCCGAGGGACAACCAGTGCCTGTCGGTTCGGGACAGGCACAGCCAGGGGGCGGTGATCCAGCCAGAGCTGGCCGACCGCGGTCAGGCCGGCCACGAGCATGGCCGCGATGAGCGTGCCCGGCAGCCATCGCAACCGCGACGCGCGCGGGGCCCCGGCGGTGGCTTCGAGCGTGTGGCCACTGCTCGTGCGCTCCGGTGCCGCAGCGCCTGATACTTGGCTCAGCCAAAGCGTGGCGTCGCCGATGTTGAGCTTCGGCGCGGAGTGGGCCGCCGGCACGGCGGGGCGCGTTTCGACCAGACCAAATCCGCGCGAGAGCGGGAGCTCGGCGTAATGCCGAAGATCATGCGCCAATTCCTTGGCGTCCTGATACCGGGCGCTCGGGTCCTTCGCGAGCGTCTTCTGGATGATGGCGTCGAAGGCTGCGGGGACGCCCGGACTGACCATGCTCGGCGCCGGGGGCGTCTCATTCAGGATGCGATACATGATGGTGCTGATGTTGTCCCCGGTGAAGGGCGAGCGGCCGGTCAACATCTCGTAGAGGACGACGCCGAGGGAAAAGATGTCCGACCGCCCATCGATCGACTGGCCGATGACCTGCTCCGGCGACATGTATCTTGGCGATCCGAGCACCTTGCCTGCCAGCGTGCGCGTCCCGGCCGGCACGAGGGCGATGCCGAAATCGGTGATCTTGACCAGATCCTCGCGCACCACCACGATGTTGGCCGGCTTGATGTCGCGGTGGACGATGCCGCTGGCGTGCGCATAGCTGAGCCCCTCGGCGACCTGGGCCGCAAGCGAGGCGGCGGTCTCCGCCGGCAAGGTGTTCTCACGGTCGAGCAGCTGGCGCAGCGATCGTCCCTCGAGCAGCTCCATCGTGATGTAGGCGATCCGATCCGTCTTGCCGACATCGTAGATGGTGACGACGTTGGGATGGTTGAGGCGGCCGGCGGACTTCGCTTCGCGGAAGAACCGGGTTTCGAAAAGCTCGAGCTCGTCCCGCGACAGATCGAGATGGATCGTCTTGATGGCGACGGCGCGCTCGATGAGCGGGTCGATTGCCTTGTAGACCACGCCCATGGCACCTTGGCCGAGCTCACAAAGGATCTCGTAGCGCCCTAGCGTCTCGGCTATCATTGAAATCGCGGTGAAAATTGGACGAAAATGCGGGAAATAGGCTGACGGCTGCGGAAGTCAACACATTAGTTTTTTCGATAAGGAATGTCAAGGGCGCCGGTACACCTTCGCCCGGGCCTGCATATGCCCCCGTGCAGGAAGTTCTGTGGGCCTCGCATCTGCGCATGACCTGCGGCCTCCTTTTTCTCGGAATGACATTGACATTATCTGTGCCAACGCGGACGATAGACCTTGGCTCGCGGCCGATGTCAACCAGAACTTGGAGAATGCCTCCAATGCAGATAGAATCTGTATCCGCATTTGCGCCGCGAGGATGCTTGCTCGCCGGGTGAGGCACGGGTGAGTCCCGGTATGATAACTGAAGGACGCGTATGACAAATGGCTGTGCGCAGTAAGATCGAAATTGCCAGCGCAACCGATGCGGGTCTTGTACGTTCCTTTAACGAGGATAGCCTAGCATATGACGAGGCGCTTGGACTTTGCGTGCTCGCCGACGGCATGGGGGGCTACAAGGCGGGGGATGTCGCCAGTAGCATGGCTACCCGGCTGGTTCTGGAGGAATTCGCCGCGATCACGCGCCACGAGGGGGACGCGGGGGGGGAGGAGGACGGGTTGTCTGCCCCGGGCGCGGCCCTGAAACGCGCCATCGAGCGGGCCAATGGCGCCATTCACCGTGCGGCGCAGTCCGACAAGAGCTGCCAAGGCATGGGGGCGACGGTGGCCGCCGTCATTTTCCATGGCCCGCGCGCCGCAGTTGCGCATGTCGGCGATTCCCGGGTGTACCGGTATCGCGACGGCGATCTCGCCTTGTTGACCCATGACCATTCGCTGCTGCAGGAACAAGTGGGGCTCGGTCTCATCACGCCCGAAGATGCCAAGCTCTCGCACAATCGCAATCTCGTCACGCGGGCACTCGGGGTCGGCCACCAGGTGAAGGTGGATGTGCGCGAAGAGGGGGCGCAGGTCGGCGACATCTATCTGCTGTGCTCGGATGGCCTCAACGACATGGTCGACGATGCCGATATCGGGCTCGTGCTGGCCGAGCTCAACGCCAACCTGCCCTTGGCGGCCAGCCAACTGGTGCAAATCGCCAACGACAATGGGGGCCACGACAACGTTTCGGTGCTCATCGCGCAAGTCGGTGCCCGCCCTCGCCCCGCCCGCGGATGGTGGAGGCAATTGTTTTCCTCTTTCGGCATCGCGTGATGCGGGATACTCCCCGATGGCCAAACTGATTCTGAGCGGCGGCAGCGTCTCCGGACACTATTTCATCGACAACCCGCGCTTTTCGATCGGGCGCAGCGAGACCAACGATGTCGTGCTAGACGATGCGGGCGCGAGCAAGCTGCATGCGCTCATCCTCACGGTCGGCAACGACCAGATCCTGGAAGACCAAGGCAGCACGAATGGCACCTGGGTCAATGGGACGCAAGTCAACCGCCACATTCTGCAGAACAATGACGTGATCCGGATCGCGGGCTTCCAGCTCAAGTATGTCAATCAGCGCGCGCTGCGCGAAATGGATTTCGACAAGACCATGGTGCTTGAGACGGTAGGCATCGGGCACCGCTCGCTGGGGCCAGGCTTCGAGGCGCCGGGGCTGCATACGGCCGCGGCCGAGGCGCGCGCCCGGCGCGCCAACTTCCCGCTGGGCGTCGTGCGGATCACGCAAGGGCCGGCGACCGGCGAGGAAGTGGTGCTCAGCCGGGTGGTGAAGGCATTCGGCCCGCCGGGAGTCCAGCAGGCCGTGATCACCCGCCGGCCGCATGGCTATTATCTGACGCATGTGGTAGGCAGGCGCCACCCGAAGGTGAACGGGCGGTCGGTGGGCGCCAAACCCTATGCCCTGCAGGACCAGGATGTGGTGGAGATCGCCGACGCCGTGCTGGTCTTCGCACTGAAAGCTTAGACCCGGACCCTCAAGCGGCTAGCAGGCGAGCACTTGCCCGGTCGTCCCGGCGCTATCGCGTCCCATGAGGTAGAGATAGGTCGACATCAGATCTTCCGGCTTGCGCATGGTGTCCTTGAGTTCGGCCGGATGGGTCCGAAGGCGCAGCGGGGAGTCGACAGGTCCCGGGATCAGGGCGTTGATCCGGACGTTCGAGTAGATTTCGAGCTCTTGTGCCCAAATGGTCACCATCGCCTCGAGACCGCATTTGGAAACCGCATAAGGGCCCCAGTAGGCCGAAGGGGCATGGCCGTGGGTTTCCCCGGTCACGACCACGGATGCGTCGGGCGCCTTCTTGAGCAGCGGCATGCAGGCTTGCGTCAGCGCGAAGGGCGCCATCAGGTTGACGCGCAGCGTGGCGAGCCAAGACTCGAGGTTCTGGTGTTCGAGCGGGGTCAGGCTGGTGAAGTGGGCCGCGTTGTGCAAGATGCCGTCGAGGCGGCCGATCTGGCTGGAAATGGCCTGAGCCAGTGCGGCGAAATCCTTGCCCTCGGCCTTCTCCAGGTCCAGCGGAAAGATGGCCGGTTGGGGGTAGCCGGCTTGCTCCATTTCATCGTAGACCGCCTCGAGCTTCTGGACTTTGCGGCCGTGCAGGATGACGGTCGCCCCATGGGCCGCGAAGGTTAACGCCGCGATGCGCCCGATGCCCTGGCCTGCGCCGGTCACCAGGATGACGCGGCCCGAGAGCAGGTCGGCGGGTGCCTGATAATTGTCCATCCCGAGATCATTCCTCAAAACGTGCGGCGCTCACCGGTAACCTGGGCGGGCCGCCATGGCTAGTCGTTCAATGCGTGGTGCGCGCATTGTACCCCACTTCGCACGGCGGCTTCGAGTGTTCCGGGGTATTCCCCGGCGGTATAGTCGCCCGCGAGGTAAAAGCGCGGCAGCCCGGTTTCCTGCGCCGGACGCCGCACCCCTACGGTGCACGAGAAGGTTGCGCGCTTCTCCGCGATGACCTTGTGCCAGCGCGGCTGCGGGAGTCCCCCGAGATGCGTTGCGATCTCCCGATGGACGAGGCCTGCGAGCGTCTCGTGGTCCAGCGTTTCGTGGGCGCCGCGGGCGCTGATCACGGCCGCCAGGAGCCCCGGATGGGGCCCCGTGTGCGCGCGATCGAACAGCCAGTGGATGGGGCTGCCGACGAACCCCAGCATGGGGCGCGGCAGGTGAACGGAGGGCGCGTACTGAAGGTAGATGGTATAGATGGGCTCGAAGGAGAGCGCGCGCACGCCCCCGATGGCCTCGTCCATGCCCGGCAGCGTGGCCGCGAGGCCCGGCATGCGATAGGGGGGCACGGCCAGAATGACGTGGCTTGCGGTCACGGTCTGCCTGTCGCACAGGATGCGGAAGGCGCCGTCGACGGCCTCAATCCGACGTACCGGGGTGCTGACCGAGACCTCTCCGCCGCGGGCGGCGACATATTGGGCGGCGCGGTCGGGAAAGAGCGCGCTCAAGTCCACGCGCGGCAGAATAAGGTCGCACGCCGTACGATGGCCCGCCAGCCCGTCCCGCAAAACGGTCAGGAATACCCGGGCGGAGGCGCTCGGGACGGGGGTGTTGAGGGCGGCCACGCACAGCGGCTCCCATAGGATTTCGGCAATCTTGCCGAGTTGGCCATGGCGGGCGAGGAGCGCGCCCACGCTGGCATCCTCCGGCAACCGGAACCGGCACCTTTGCATCTGGCGGATGAATCGGATCGCCGCCAGACGTTCCCTGAGCGGCAGCGTGCGGGCCCCCAGCAGAGCGCCCAGCAAATGGAATGGCGCGGGCAGCGGCCATGCGCGCAACGGCGCTTCTCCGGCCATCGACAGCTCGAAGGGGAGCCTCAAGTAGCCGGGATGGGTGCGGCGGGCGTTTTGCCGGGTCCCCCATACCGTATCGATGAGGCGCAGGGTTTCAGCGTAGGCGCCGATCAGGATATGCTGGCCGTTGTCCAGGGTCAGGTCCTGCAGGTCTGTGGCGCGCGCACGTCCGCCCAGCCGCCTGCCGGCCTCGAGCACATGAACGGTGCGGCCCGCCGCGGCCAACGTCACCGCGGCTGCCATGCCGGCGTATCCGCCGCCGACGATCGCCACCGGCGCACCGGCGAGGCGTGCGCCGCTCAATTGCGCGCCCAGGTTTTCCAGGCGATCCAGAGCTTGCGCACGGGCGTGAGCGATACGCGCCGGGTGAGCACCTGGCCTGCATCCTGGCCGATTTCGTCGAGCAGCGTACGGTAGATCGCAGCCATGACGATCCCCGGACGCTGGGCCTTGCGATCCACGGCAGGCAGGATGGACAGCGCACGCGTGTAGTAGCCGAGGGCGCGCTCGATCTGGAAGGCCATCAGACGCCCGAAATTATCCGAGTTCCGGCCTTCGGTGATGTCTTGCGGGTCGACGGAGAATCGACCCAGCTCATCGAGAGGCAGGTATAGCCGACCGCGCCTCGCGTCCTCGCCGACATCGCGGATGATGTTGGTGAGCTGAAAGGCCATGCCCAGGTCATGGGCGTACCTGAGCGTCCGGTGATCCTGGTAGCCGAAGATCGATGCCGAGAGATGGCCGACCACCGAGGCGACGCGATAACAATACAGCTGCAGCGCCTTGAAGTCGGGGTAGCGCTCCTGGCGCAGATCCATTTCCATGCCGTCGACGATCTCCGTGAAGGGCTCGAGGGCGAGCCCGAAATCCCTGATCGCCGGGGAGAGGGCCTGTGTGACGGGGTGTTGGGCATGGCCCTGGAACGTGGCTTCGATCTCGCCGCGCCACCAATCGAGCTTGACTCTCGCCACGCCGGCGTCATGGCATTCGTCGACCACGTCGTCGACCTCGCGGCAGAAGGCATAGAGGGCGGTAATGGCGCGTCGCTGCTCGGGCGGCAGGAACAGGAAGCTATAGTAGAAGCTGGAACCGCTCCGGGCGGCTTTGTCCTGGCAGTATTGTTCGGGCGTCACGGGCGCTGGTCCTCAGGATGGCTTGAAACTCGGCGCCTAGCGCGCGATCGCCGCACGATACGTCATGTAGAGCCAGTCCGGCGCGGAGAGCACGGGCCGTCGGACAAAGACGTTGCCGTCGCTGCGGTGGAGCTTGCGCAGGATCGCTTCGCCGCCCATGATGATGAGGCGCATCTCGAGGCCCACACGGCCGTGCAGGGCCTTGCCCAGCGGGGCGCCGGCCTGCAGCAGCCGCCGTGCGCGCTCGATCTGCTGATGGATGAAAGGCTTCCAGGCGGGGCCTGGCCGCCCTTGCGCGAGATCGGCCTCGCTGAGCGCATAGCGCGCCAGTTCGTCCTGCGGCAGATAGATGCGATTCTTTTCCATGTCCACGGCGATGTCCTGCAGAAAGTTGATGATCTGGAGGCTCGAACAGATGGCATCGGAATAGGCGAGGTTGCGCGGGCTGGCTTCGCCATAGAGATGAAGCAGCAGGCGCCCGATGGGATTGGCGGATCGCCGGCAGTAGTCCATCACCTCGCCGAAATGGGCGTAGCGGTTCTTTGTGACGTCCTGGGCAAAGGCATCCAGCAGATCATAGAAGAGGGCCAAAGGCAGCGCGTGCCGGCTCACGACCGCCGCCAAGTCCTGAAAAAGCGGGGCCTGTGGCGCCGTGCCTTCGGCGATCCGATCCAGTTCCTGGCCGAACGCCGCGAGCCGCGCGAGGCGTTCGGCGGCCGGCCAGTCGCCCTCGTCGGCAAAGTCGTCCGCCCGGCGCGCGAAGGTGTAGATGAGGCTGATCGGGTAGCGCAGACGCCTGGGCAGGAGGATCGAGGCGACCGGGAAATTTTCGTAATGGTCAATGGCGTACGGCGTGGGCATAAACGCGGGAGCCGGCGGGCGTGAAGGATTGAGTCGGATCGAGCGGTGTTGGCTCGACGAGAACGAAAGCCTGGAAGAAATTATACACCATTGAAGGCTCGCGGCGAGGTCAGTGCAACCCGCTGAAACTAGAGGGCAATCCGCCAGCGGCATCGGGAAGGTGGCGTTTTGTGATAGAATCCGCCAGCCCTCGAGGCGAACCGCGGGTCGCCTGGCGGCCCGCGCGATGGGCGAAAGTGGCGGAATTGGTAGACGCACTGGATTTAGGTTCCAGCGGGTAACCCCCGTGAGGGTTCGAGTCCCTCCTTTCGCACCAGCCACACTCTCTTGAGTTGCGTTACGCGGTCGGCCTCGCCGCGCGCGCCTTGGGCGTCGAGGCCTCGTCCGTGGCCTGGCCAAATTCGCGAATCTTCGTGCTATCATGCCAAGTTGAGGATTTTTCTGGCGGATGTTCGCTGCGCCGCGGTGAAATGCGCCGCTCCCGAACCCGTCGGGAGCGTCGTTTCACGACGCGCGAGGTGCGGCCCATGGGGCTTTTCTTGCCCGGTCAAGAGCGCTTGGCGAGGATGGGGGCGCCGTTTGCGCGCCCCGGGGGAACACGGTGGCGCAGCGTAGGCTGTCAACTTGATTGTCATCGAGCGGGGCTTGCCCTCTTGTCCGACAGCGGGCAGGGGTGTGCGGGCCGGTTGCTTTTAAGGAATCGTAATGCAGACTGTATCGGAAAATGGAAATCCGCTGGAACGGCGCTTGAAGGTGGTGCTCCCGCACGGGGCGATCGCGGCGGAGGTGGAAGGGCGCCTGAAGCGCCTGGGGCGGACCGTCAAGCTGCACGGATTTCGCCCCGGCAAGGTGCCGATGAGGATTCTTCAGCAGCATTATGGGCCGCAGGTGCAGCGGGAAGTGCTTGAGGATGCGCTGAAGAACGAATTCAGCGGCGCGGTCCGGGAGCAGTCGCTCAAGGTCGCCGGTTTGCCGCGGTTCGAGCTGGAAGCCCCTGCGGAGGGTGCGGACCAGTATGAGTTCACGGCCGTGTTCGAGGTCTATCCCGAGGTTCAGGTGGGTGATCTTGCGCATCTGGCGATCGAGCGGCTCGCGGCGAGCGTCGAGGACAGCAATGTCGACAAGACCATCGAGGTGCTGCGCCGCCAGCGAGCAAGCTATGCCGCCGCGGATCGTCCTGCGGCGCAGGGCGATCGGGTCACCATCAGCTACCGCGGCACGATCGGCGGGGAGGGGTTTGCCGGGGGCGAGGCGCAGAACGTGCCCGTCATGCTGGGCGACGGCCGTTTCCTGAAAGCTTTCGAGGACGCGCTGATCGGCGTTTCCGCGGGTGCGCACCGCTCATTTGAATTAACCTTTCCGGCGGATTATCATGGCAAGGAAGTGGCCGGCAAGACGGCCACTTTCGAAATCACCGTGCACCAGGTCGAGGAGGCGCTACTGCCGCCGGTCGACGAGGCCTTTGCACAGGCTCTGGGCGTCGAGGACGGCGACATCGGGCGGTTGCGTGCCGAGGTGCGGGGAAATCTCGAACGCGAACTCAGCAGGCGGATCCACGAGCGACTGCGTGATCAGGTCATGCAAGGCCTGCTCGATGCGACTGCCGTGGAAGTGCCCAAGACCCTCGTTCAGGCGGAAATCGCCCGCATGACGCACGGTTCCGGGCAGGAGTCGGCGGCGCATGCGGTGAGCGAGGCGCTCGTCCCGGAGGCCCGGCGGCGCGTGGCGCTGGGGCTGATCCTGTCGGAGCTGGTCAGGGCCCAGCACCTGGAGGCCAAGCCGGATCAAGTGCGGGCGCTGGTGGAAGACCTTGCCGAGGCCTACGAGAAACCCGAGGAAGTGGTCAAGTGGTATTATCAGAACCCGGCCCAGCTGAAGGAAATCGAGTTGCGCGCCCTCGAGGACAATGTCGTCGCGTGGGTGTTGCAGAATGCTAAAGTGGAAGAAAGAGCGAGCACTTTTGACGAATTGATGGGAAACGCTAAATGATCGCACGCGACCGGCTGGATCCCGCAGCCTTGGGGCTCGTCCCCATGGTGATCGAACAAAGTGGGCGTGGAGAGCGCGCCTACGACATCTACTCGCGCCTGCTGAAGGAGCGCGTGATTTTTCTGGTGGGGCAGATCGACGAGATGTCCGCCAACCTGGTGGTCGCCCAACTGCTCTTCCTGGAGTCGGAGAATCCCGACAAGGACATTTCCCTGTACATCAATTCCCCTGGGGGGCTGGTTTCGGCGGGGATGGCGATCTATGACACCATGCAGTTCATCAAGCCCGACGTGAGCACGCTGTGC
>JAKAFK010000043.1 GCA_021817985.1 Pseudomonadota bacterium
CCAAGCCGCCAGCAGGTATATCGGGAACGTGTCGGGGCTTCCAATATGGGTAAGTGCGGCCGCCGCGGCATCCACCGCGGGTGCGCGTACGCCGTTGAGCCACTGGAACAGCGCCTGGTTGAGGCCCCCCCAGCTATAAAGCGGATTCGCGGGCGTGAGCATCAGACGAGCCAGAGCCCAGTGACCCACAGGATGATTCCGGCGGCGGCGCTAATCCCCGCCACGGCGAAAAGCCACGCCCGCCCGGTCAACGCCGTGATGCTCGCCAGGGAAATGGCGATTTGCAGGAAGATCATGGCGAGCGCCATGCTGGTATAGGGGCGGTCCAAGCGGGCGCTCTCCGCGTCGGCGTGTTCGCTGGCGGCCTCGAAGGCATCCGCCTTCGCCTTCACCTGATCCTTCTGTGTCCGGTACTTGGCGATCTTCGCGGCGAACGGTTTCGCCCGCTCAGGGGGCAAGAGTTCCACTGCCAGTTCCATCACGTGCTCCTTTGTGCTTACGGCCTGGTAGTAGTTCCACTGATCGGTTGCTTGCGCCTTCTTGAGGACCGACTCATTCTTGTACAGTAGCGCCTCGTGCATCAGGCGGCTGCCCTGGTAGCCGACGATGGCGCCCAGTGTGGCGAGCAGTGCCGTGAAGATGGCGACCCATTGGGCGAGGGTGTGGTGGGGGTGGGCGCCATGGGGAAGGTCATGGCTGGGGTCATGCAGTTTTGCGTGACTCATGTGCGCTCCAAGAAAAACGTCTGGGATCTCCTGGAATGATACTGGAAGAAAGGTACGGCAGGTGAGGGGCGGCGACCCGTCAATGGCCTCAAGCGCCCCCAGCCCTGCCAAGCCATGCCGGGCTGCGGGCATTCAGGCGGAGCCCCTCGCTCGATGCACCCTTCAACGGGCACCAAGGCCGCCGCAACTGTGCGGGTGAATATCTCACAAAGTATAACGAGGTCGTAATATCTGATGATATGATGTTCTGAGCTTTGGTGATGGCGCGATGCGCGCGGGCCATGGGCCCGAATGCGTATTCGTTGGGAAAACATGCGTTTCGGTGCCGGCGAGAAGCCTCGAGAACAGGGCGATGAAAAGAAACGTTCCGATTGACGAGTTGTGCCTGGGTCATTTCGTCGATCTGTCCCATGCCTGGCTGGATCATCCGTTTCTGCGCAGCAAGTTCCGCGTGAGCTCGCAGGAGCAAATCGCAAAGATGCGCCGACACGGCATGCGCGAGGTCCTCGTCGACTTCGACAAAAGCGACCTGCCGCGCCAGCCCGATTCCATCGCGGAGCTCGCGTATGTCAGCCATAACGATACGTCGGCCGATCCCAAGGATCAGGCACCACCGCCGGCATGGAACCCGGACAACTTGGTGCCGCAGGAATTGGGCGTGGTGCTGCACGATCGGCGCATCTCGGGGGAAGGCAAGGCACGCGCGGTCTATCGCCATAGCGTGAAGATGATGGAGCGGTTGCTGGAGGCGCCGACCGCCCAGAATATCAGGGCGTGCAAATCGGCCATTTTTTCCGTGACCGATATGATCCTCACCGACGATCAAACGGCATCTGCCCTATTGCGCATCACGCAGCACGATTTCTACACCTATACGCACTCGGTCAACGTCGGCGTCAGCGCGTTGATGCTGGCCAAGGCCCTCTTCGGTCAGTCCGACGCGCACAACCTGCATGAACTGGGTGCGGGATTTTTTCTGCACGATCTTGGCAAAGTCCAGGTTGATCCGGGAATCATCAACAAGCCGGCAAAGCTCACGGAAGCGGAGATGCGCCGGATGCGCATCCATCCTTACCAGGGCTACAAGCTGCTGCAGGGGGCCGACGCGCTTTCCGAGGAGTGCCGCGTCATCGTGATGGAGCATCACGAGTTGATGGACGGCAACGGCTATCCGAGGCGCCTGGGCGGCGAGGAAATCCACATTTACAGCCGAATCTGCTGCATTGCCGACGTGTTTGACGCGCTCACGGCGGAGCGCTCCTACAAGAAGGCCATGACACCCTTTGACGCGCTGACGTTGATGCGCGACAAGATGCAGGCTCATTTCGACCGGCGGCTATTCGGTGCCTTCGTGCGGCTCCATGCCTGAAGCGCGTCATTCTGGCAAGCGCCAAGGCTCGCAATCGGCCACCCGTAGAGCGGGAGGCCGTCGTCTCGTGCCCTACTGAGCTCAGGAAATCACGGGGCTCGCGGTGCGGCTGGCTCCTCGGATGGCGTACATGCGCCTCCTGAAAGTGCTCCGGGACTGACCGCGCCCGGTCGTTCTTTTTTTGACACCCGGCCCGGTGTTTCATAAAGTGGGGGATGACCCCTGGAGCGTCATCTCGAGGCCCCATATCGCAGCCACGATGGGTGCCATGCTTGAATTTGCCCGCAATCATTTGCGTCAGGAGATGGGAATGGAAAGCTCAGAGAAAACGGACGCGGTGCCTCTGTCACCGGAGGAACTCCACGCCGTCGATGCCTATTGGCGGGCGGCCAACTATCTCTCGGTCGGCCAGATCTACCTGCTCGACAACCCCCTGCTTCGGGAGCCGCTCACGCTGGCGCATATCAAGCCCCGTTTGCTGGGGCATTGGGGAACGACGCCCGGTCTTAATTTCTTGTACGTGCATCTCAATCGCGTGATCAAGGCGCATGACGCCAACATGATTTTCGTGGCGGGCCCCGGGCATGGCGGACCGGCCTTGGTGGCCAATACCTGGCTCGAGGGGAGCTACAGCGAGCTCTATCCCAACATCGCGCAAGACGAAGACGGCATGCGGCACCTCTTCAGGCAGTTTTCGTTTCCGGGTGGCGTGGGCAGCCATGCCACGCCCGAGACACCGGGCTCCATCCATGAAGGGGGCGAGCTGGGCTATTCGATGTCTCACGCGTTCGGAGCGGCCTTCGACAACCCGGATCTCGTCGTCGCCTGCGTCGTCGGCGACGGCGAGGCCGAAACCGGTCCGCTCGCGACCTCCTGGCATTCCAACAAATTTCTCAATCCGGCTCGGGATGGGGCCGTGCTCCCGATACTCCACCTGAATGGCTACAAGATCGCCAATCCCACCTTGCTGGCACGGATGCCCCGCGCACAGCTCTTGAGCCTGTTCGAGGGGTACGGATATCGTCCTCACGTCGTGGAAGGATCGGATCCGCGCCAGATGCACCAGAAAATGGCCGCCACGCTCGACGAGGTCATGGGCGAGATCCGCTCGATTCAGCGTGTGGCGAGAGAAACTGGAGATCTTGCCCAGCCCGTATGGCCGATGATCATCCTGATCTCCCCCAAGGGATGGACCGGCCCCAAGGAGGTCGACGGGAAGAAGGCTGAAGGGTTCTGGCGTTCGCATCAGGTGCCCTTCGCCAGCATGACGCCCGACCACCTGGCGCTGCTCGATGGTTGGATGAGGAGCTATCGGCCCGATGAGCTGTTCGATGCGCACGGCGCACCGATCGAGCTGCTGCGCGCGCTTCCGCCGGCCGGGACGCGCCGCATGGGGCTCAACCCATACGCCAATGGGGGGCTTTTGCTGCGTGAGTTGCGCCTGCCGGAGTTCCGCGAGTATGCCGTTGATGTCCCGGAGCCAGGGAGCATCGATGCCGAGGGAACGCGCGTGATGGGGCGGTTGCTGCGCGATGTCATGCGGTTGAACGAAGATCGGGGGAATTTCCGGGTATTCGGGCCTGACGAGACGGCATCGAACCGCCTCGATGCGCTGTTCGAGGTCACCGAGCGGGCCTGGATGCCGAAGCGCTTGCCGGAGGACGAGCATCTGGCGCCGGATGGGCGGGTGATGGAGATCCTCTCCGAGCATACCTGCCAAGGCTGGCTCGAGGGCTACCTGCTGACCGGCCGCCATGGCTTGTTTTCCTGCTATGAGGCGTTCATCCACATCGTCGATTCCATGTTCAACCAGCATGCGAAGTGGCTCAAGATCAGCAAGGAGGTCCCTTGGCGCCACTCGATCGCCTCCTTGAACTATCTGTTGACCTCCCATGTCTGGCGCCAGGATCACAATGGCTTCTCGCATCAGGATCCCGGATTCGTCGATCATGTCGTCAACAAGAAAGCGGATATCATCCGCGTCTATCTGCCGCCCGACGCCAATACGCTTCTCTATGTGACCGACCGGTGCCTGCGCTCGCGCGATCTCATCAACGTGATCGTCGCCGGGAAGCAGCCGGAGCTGCAGTGGCTGGACATGGAGGCAGCGATCAAGCATTGCACGGCCGGCGTCGGCATATGGGATTGGGCGAGCAACGATCAGGGCAGCGAGCCCGACGTCGTGATGGCGGCGGCCGGCGACGTGGCGACGCTGGAGACGTTGGCCGCCGTCAAGATTTTGCGGGAGCATCTGCCGGAGCTCAAGGTGCGTGTCGTCAACGTCGTCGACCTGATGACTCTGCAGCCGCACGAGGAGCATCCGCACGGCCTGTCGGACCGGGAATTCGAGACCTTGTTCACCAGCAACAAGCCGATTATTTTTGCCTACCACGGCTATCCCTGGCTGATCCACCGCCTGACCTACCGACGCCCTAACCACGATTCCATGCATGTGCGCGGCTATAAGGAGGAGGGAACGACGACGACGCCTTTCGACATGTGCGTGCGCAACGACCTCGACCGCTTCCACCTGGTAGCCGACGTGATTGATCGGGTTCCGCAGCTCGGCTACCGCGCGGCCTATCTCAAACTGTACGTGCGGGACAAGCTGATTGAGCACAAGGAGTATATCGCGCGCCACGGCGAAGATATGCCGGAGATCAGCCAGTGGCACTGGCCTGCATGACGCGCGTGCGCGATCTGGCCGGGTTGTATGCGGCCAGGCGGAACGTCGATGGGCAAGTCTGGGTCAGGCGCCCTCGGTGGGGCTGCGCGTCATCCCCGGGAGATGCTTTTCCGGGGGCGCGGTCAGGCGGATGACGAGTCCGTCCTCAAGCGCGTGATCGAGAGGAATCCGGACGCGATATCCGCTTCCGGGCGCTTCCGAGACAGGCGAGCGGTCCTCGTCCGTCATGTGGGTGAGCTGGAAGCGCCGGTTGCCGGATGGATGCATGATCTCCAGCCAGTCGCCCACCTGGAAGCGATTTTTGACCCAAACCAGACTCAGCCCGGTCGCCGCGTCGTGAGCGACAATGTCGCCGACGTATTGGGCCTGGTGGCTTTCTGAGTGGCCCTGCAGATAATTCTGGTGGACCTCCGGCGCGTGACGGTCGAAGAAGCCCGCCGTATAGCCGCGTGAAGCGAGGCTTTCGAGGTCGCTGAGGCCGCGCGGGTCGAAAGGACGCCCTTGGGCGGCGTCGTCGATTGCCCTGCGGTAGACCTGGGCGGTGCGCGCCACGTAGTAGGTCGACTTGGTGCGTCCTTCGATCTTGAGCGAGTCGATGCCCAGCTTTACGAGCCGCTCCACATGTTCGGCTCCCCGAAGGTCTTTCGAATTCAGAATATAGGTTCCATGTTCGTCCTCTATGATGGGCATGAGCTGTCGGGGGCGGCCGGCCTCTTCGAGGAGGTACAGGCCGTCCGCGAGGGGGTGGCGAACGGTGCCGTCGCTGCCTATCGCGGCCGCGGGGCGGCGGTCGAGGGGGCCGGAGGCGTCTTCTTGCCCGGGGTGCAGCGTATATTCCCAGCGGCATGAGTTGGTGCAGGTGCCCTGGTTGGCATCGCGGTGGTTGAAATAGCCGGACAGCAGGCAGCGCCCGGAATAAGCGATGCAAAGGGCACCATGGATGAACACTTCGAGTTCCATATCCGGGCACTGTTGCCGGATTTCCTCGATCTCGTTCAACGAGAGCTCGCGCGAGAGGATGACGCGCGTGAGCCCGACCGCCTGCCAGAATTTCACCGCCGCATGGTTGACCGTGTTCGCCTGCACGGACAAATGGATCGGCATCCCGGGCCAGCGCTCCCGCACGAGCCCGATGAGCCCCGGATCCGCCATGATGAGGGCGTCGGGGCTACGCTCGATGACCGCTTCCATGTCGCGCAGGTAGGTCTTGACCTTCGCGTTGTGAGCCAGAAGATTGCTCGCGACGTAAAACTTCTTGCCCAGGGCGTGGGCGTGCTCGATCCCGGCGGCCAGCTGTTCGAGCTGGAATTCGTTGTTGCGCGCCCGCAAGGAGTACCGGGGCTGCCCGGCATAGACCGCGTCGGCGCCGAAGAGGAAGGCGTAGCGCAGCTTCTCGAGATTGCCGGCAGGCAGCAGGAGTTCAGGCTTATGTCGCATGGTGGTAAACTGCGCGAATGGGCGTGCTTGCGGAACTGGCTTTCGCGAGTGGCGCGCCGAAGGCCGCCAGTGGCCGCGCCCATCCCTCAAAAACCGTCATCATAACATCATGCCGTGCCCTTCCTTCGTGCATCTGAGGCTTCACAGCGAATATTCCGTCGTCGACGGCATCGTGCGTATTGACGACGCGGTGGCGTGTGCGAAGGACGACGGGATGCCCGCACTCGCCCTCACCGATCTGGGCAATCTATTCGGGATGGTGAAGTTCTATGAGGCGGCCCGCTCGCAGGGCATCAAGCCCATCGTCGGGTGCGATGCGTGGATCGAGGAGGAGGGGGCCCGCGAATCGCATGCTCGCGTGCTGCTCCTGTGCCAGTCGCGTGACGGCTACCGGCGGTTGTGCGAGCTCCTCTCGCGCGCCTATCGAGGCAATCAGCGGCACGGCCGGGCTTACCTTTGCAAAGGCTGGTTGCGCGAAGGAGGGACGGAGGGGTTGATTGCCCTGTCCGGCGCGCATATGGGCGATATCGGCATCGCCTTGGCGGCCGAAAACGCCGATGAGGCGATGCGCCTGGCGGAGGGCTGGCGCACGCTTTTCCCGGGCCGTTTCTACATCGAGCTGCAGCGTCCAGGCACGGGTCAAGCGGAGGCTTATATACGGCAGGCGGTGCGGCTAGCCAACGAAACGGGGCTCCCCGTCGTGGCGACGCATCCGATTCAGTTTCTCAACCGCGATGATCACAAGGCCCACGAAGCGCGGGTGTGCATCGCGGAAGGGGCGATCCTGGGGGATCCGCGCAGGCCCCGTGTCTTTACCGAAGAGCAATATTTCAAGAGCGCGCAGGAGATGGCGGTCCTGTTTCAGGACCTTCCCCAGGCCCTGGAAAACAGCGTCGAGATCGCCAAGCGCTGCAATCTGACGGTGGAGCTCGGGAAGAGCAAGCTGCCGCTGTTTCCGACCCCAGAGGGCATCACTCTTGACGACTACCTGTGCCTGCGTGCGCACGAGGGGTTGACTGGGCGGCTCGAGACGTTGTACCCGGATGCGTCGGTGCGCGAGGAGAAACGGCCGATCTATGAGGAAAGGCTCAAGTTCGAGACCGACACCATCTTGCAGATGGGCTTCTCCGGGTACTTCCTGATCGTCGCGGACTTCATCAACTGGGCCAAGAAAAATGGCGTTCCTGTCGGGCCGGGGCGGGGGTCTGGTGCGGGATCCCTGGTCGCTTATTCCATCGGGATCACCGATCTCGATCCTTTGCGTTACGACTTGCTGTTCGAGCGATTCCTCAATCCCGAGCGCGTATCGATGCCCGACTTCGACGTCGACTTCTGCCAGGATGGGCGCGAGCGCGTGATCGACTACGTGAAGCAGGCCTATGGGGCGGAGAGCGTGTCTCAGATCGCCACCTTCGGCACTCTCGGGTCGAAGTCGGTGATCCGGGATGTGGGACGTGTTCTCGACATGCCCTACAGCTTTTGCGACCTGTTGTCCAAGCTCGTGCCCATGGAAGGGGTAAAGCCGGTTTCGCTCCAGAAGGCGCTGGAGCTCGAGCCGCAGCTCAGGGAGCGCTACGAGCGCGAGGAAGAGGTGCGGGAACTCTTCGATCTCGCCGAGAAGCTTGAGGAATTGACCCGCAACATCGGCATGCACGCGGGCGGCGTCCTGATCGCGCCGGGGAAGATCACCGACTTCTGTCCGGTCTATTGCGCGCAGGGCACGGACTCGGTGGTGAGTCAGTTCGACAAGGACGACGTCGAGCAGGCCGGCCTGGTGAAGTTCGACTTTCTTGGACTGCGTACGCTCACGATCATCGACTGGGCCGTCCGCCATGTCCGCGATCTCGAGCGTGCGGCGACGGGTGCCGAGTGCGCGTTCGACGTCGATCATCTGCCGTTGGACGACGTCAGGACCTACGACCTGCTCAAGGCATGCAACACCACGGCCGTGTTCCAGCTGGAATCGCGCGGCATGAAGGATCTCATCCGTCGCCTGCAGCCGGACTGCTTCGACGACATCGTGGCGCTGGTCGCGCTTTTCCGTCCGGGTCCGCTGGGCTCCGGCATGGTGGACGACTTCATCAACCGGAAGCATGGCAAGGCGCGGGTGGACTATCTGCACCCCAAGCTCGAGGCGGTCCTCAAACCGACCTACGGCGTGATCGTCTATCAGGAACAAGTGATGCAGATCGCGCAGATCCTGGGCGGCTACTCGCTGGGGGGCGCCGATTTGCTGCGGCGCGCGATGGGCAAGAAGAAGGCGGAGGAGATGGCCAAGCACCGTGGCATCTTCGTCGGGGGGGCGGTGAAGGGGGGCGTGGAGGCGAAGCAGGCCGAGCATCTGTTCGACCTGATGGAGAAATTCGCCGAATACGGCTTCAACAAGTCGCACTCGGCGGCCTATGCCCTCGTGGCCTATCAGACGGCCTATCTCAAGGCGCACCATCCGGCGGCATTCATGGCCGCCACGCTGTCGTCCGACATGGATGACACGGACAAGGTGCAGGTGGCGTACGAGGACTGCGTCGCTCATGGCCTGACCCTGCTCGCGCCCGATGTCAACGTCAGCGGCTACCGCTTTGTGCCCGTCGGGCCCGAGGCGATCCGCTATGGGCTCGGCGCCGTCAAGGGGACGGGAGAGGCGGCGATCGAGGCGATCGTCAAGGCACGAGAGGCCGGCGGGCCCTTCAAGGATCTCTTCGACCTGTGCCGGCGCGTGGACAAGCGCTTGGTGAACCGGCGTGTGCTGGAATCCTTGATTCGCGCAGGCGCCTTGGACGGGCTTGACGATCACAGGGCGCGCCTTCTGGCCTCTGTCGGCGTGGCGTTGGAGTGTGCGGAACAGGACAGCCGCAACGCCAATCAGGCGAGCCTCTTCAACTTGCTTGGGGACGAGGACGTCGGCAAGGTCGCGTTGGTCGATGTGCCGCGCTGGTCGGAAAAGGATCGCCTGCTCCATGAGAAGCTGAGCCTGGGCTTCTATTTCAGCGGGCATCCCTACACGGCGTATGGCGAGGAGCTTCGCCCCTTCGTGAAAACACGCCTCAGCGCCATTGCTCCGCAACAACAGCCCGTGGTGCTCGCCGGCGTGATTTATGCGATCCGGACCCAGATGACGCGCAGGGGCAAGATGGCGTTCGTCGCGCTGGACGATGCCTCCTCCCAGGTGGAAGTCGCCGTGTTCAACGAGCTGTTCGAGGCCCACCGGGACTGCCTCAAGGAGGACCAGCTTCTGGTCGTCGAAGGGAAGGTGTCCAAGGATGACTATTCGGGCGGATTGCGCGTCACGGCGGATAAGCTGTACGACTTGGCCGGCGCACGCAGCCATTTTGCCAAAGCGGTGCGCCTGACCTGCAACGGCGGTTCCAGAGGGGACAAGCTCCAGGAGATCCTGGCGCCATATCGCAACGGGCCCTGCCCGGTTGTCGTCGCCTACCGCAACGGCCGGGCGCGTTGCGAGATCGAGCTCGGCGAATCCTGGCGGGTGCATCTGCACGACGACCTGCTCAGGTCGCTCCAGGACTGGCTGTCTGCGGACAATGTCGCCATCGACTACTCCTGAGGCCTGCGCCGCGAGCCCCGGATGGGGCCGCGGCAGAAGGCGCGGCGGCCGGTCGCGCTTTCTGCGGGACTCTCGCCGTGCCCGGCGCATGGGGTGCGAAAGGTGTTGTGCAAAAAATGTTTGCACATTCGATTACTATATTATAAAATGCTAATTGTGTTCGGTACCTCATTCCTTTCCCAAGGAATTATCGAGCACAGTCTCCTCCATCCTCCTCTTTAGGTGGAATTCGGCGCGGTCATTTTTGAACCGCGCTTTTTTTTTGGCTCAGCATGACCGCACGGCGCAGGGTAAAGTCCACGGAAGTGCTGTAAATGCGATGGGGTGACTGCCGGCTTGCACCCCGGGTCGGTCGAAGGCAACCGCAAAACCCGCCTGCAGCCTGATGCCCTCATCGACGACCTGCTCACGCAGGAATTCGACATGATCGCGCTGCCGGGCGGCATGCCGGGAGCCGAAAACCTCAAGAACGATGCTCGGATCCAGTCGCGACTGGATGGCCCGGGCCGGGCCGCCGGATGGAAAACGGATGACCAGTTTTCCGCACTTTCTGGACAAGCGGGCAATTCCGGGTAGCTGCTATGTGGAGGATCCGGTCGTGGTGGATGGCCAGGTTGTCACCGCGCGTGGCCCGGGAACGGCTATGGATTTTGCCCTTGAACTGGTACGCTTGCTGGCAGGGGAGGCGGTGCGAGATCGGGTGGAGGCCGGTTTGATGAGGGCGTGAGGACCTGACTCGGCGGGACAAAGGCCTGGCTTGAGGCCGTGATGTGGACACGAGAATGGTGCCATCCACGTAGCCTGGGGCTGACGGTCACAGCCCACAAGAGCCGACAAGCATGAAATGGTTCATGCCCAATGTCTGGATTGGCCGACGAGCACTCAACCGCCTGACTCGTCGTGCGGCCGCTTTACTCAAAAACCTGCCTTTGGAACCTCCGAAAAGCGTACGGCAGGATTGATGCGGCAGGGGCCTGCCCAGGACTTGTGAGCAGACCTTGCCGAACGGGCGGCTCGGGAGTCTGCCGGCAACGAGCGACGGGGAGCACGTGGTGTAAGCTGATGGTGAGGTAGATTCCCGTGTCAAATTTTTTTGTACGGGGCGTACTGGCCAACCTGATTACGCTCGCAATTTTTCTGGCGTGCCTGTTCATTCCTGCAGGTACGCTCAACTATTGGCAGGCCTGGGCCTTCCTGGTCGTGTTCGAGGTGTCCGCGCAGGCATTAGGCATCTATTTCCTCGCGCACGACCGAAAGCTCGTCGAACGCCGCATGAACATCGGACCCCTGGCGGAGCAACGACCGAAACAGAAACTCATCTCGGCGCTATTCATGCTCGGATTTGTAGGGTTCGTTGTGCTTCCCGCGTTTGACCATCGCTTCGGTTGGTCACCGGTTGCACCAGCGGTGTCAGTTATCGCAAACGTGATGATCGTGCTGTCATTCGTGCTGTTCTTCGTGGTGATGAAAATGAACAGCTATGCCGCCTCTACCATTCAGGTAGAAGAGGGGCAGACCGTCGTATCGGCAGGCCCGTATGCGTATGTCCGGCACCCGATGTATTCGGGTGCATTGCTCATGTTGACTGCGATGCCGCTCGCACTCGGTTCGTGGTGGACCAGCCTCCTCGTCGTACCATTCTTCCCGGTGCTCGTTTGGCGCATCGTTGATGAGGAAGATTTCCTCAGCGAGAATTTGCCAGGATATGACGAGTATATGCAGACGGTTCGATATCGTCTTATTCCTCGGGTGTGGTAGGGCTACGTCTCGATCGCAGCCGTCTTCGTGGCGAGCCTACTTGGCTGTCGACAACAAACACAGCCCAATTGGATCTAATGAAATCTCAGCAACTTCTTGGTCGCAAATAATTCTGGCCCCCCGACGCGATTCCTTGCAATTAATGCTGGCCGGCGAGGCCATTTATTGCTGGCCCGGCGAGTTTCGATTGCAAGTCACTACAGGTATGGGCCATGTCGGTTGCCGGGCGTCACATCTAGTGGCGATCCATCCGTTCCCGAATGGCAATGGACGCCACGCGCGTCTCGTGGCCGATCTTATCGTTGAGCGTCTGGGCAAGCCGCGTTTCACCTGGGGCCGCCACAACCTCGTCGACGCCAGCGAAACACGCCAGCAGTATATTGCCGCCCTGCAAGCCGCAGACCGGCGCGATATCTCGCCACTGCTCGCCTTTGCTCGAAGCTGAGAGGGTTCGGCGAACATGGGATTTGTATTGCCGTGGAGAACGCCACGAATAGACATTAACGTCAATTCATGTTACGCTCACCCCAATATCGCATCATTACTTGATCTTTACGTCAATCTGAAAGCCATCAATCCTCATGAGCAAGCAACTCGTCACACCCGACCCCGCCTTTCGCGCCATCCTGAATGAGATCCTGGATGAGGCCGGCAAGCGCAATCTTACGGGACGCGATCTGGCCGTGCGGTCTGGTATCACGCCGGAGTCGCTTTCACGCATGAAGAAGCGTGGGCACGGTGACTGGACGTTGGTCAACAGCATGGCGAAGATGGTGGGCAAGCGCCTGGCGTTGGTTCCCGACGATGATACGCTCGCGCGGCTCCGGCGTGGAGCGTTCTTTGATACGGGCAAGGATGCGGGCTGATGGATCGGCATGCGGTCATCTGGATGAGAACCGCCAATGGGCCCATGAAGATGGGCGACATGGTGGTGACAGAGCACGAGGCGCGCTTCGCCTACGCCGAAGAATTTCTCGCGTCTGGCAATCCTGATGGACTAGCCCTGCTCGCCTCGCCCGCGCTGTACGGGCGTGAAACCTTCGTATTTCGGCTCCGCCCCGCCTTTCCGGTGCCGCCGCGCCTCATGCAGTTCATCCCCGGCCATGGGCGGAACAACCTGCAGCGTCGCCTTTACGACAAAGTGCTCGCAACTCGCGCGTCGCCGCCTGCGCCTGGGTTCGATACCGACTGGGAGATGATGCTGCTGGCCGGTCGGAACGGCATCGGACACATTGACGTGTTCCGCGACGATCGCGCGGCGGAGGCAGGATATGGTGCGGCCATCAAGCGGCATCCACGTGCCGCAGACCGCTCCGCTTTCTGGAAGGCTATCCGCGAGGACATCGCGGAGGATCTGGAAGCAATCGACCCCGATCAGATCGCCCATCTGCTGGGGCCGACGCCTTCGGCAGGCGGCATGATCCCTAAACTGCTCGTGGCCATCCCGGACGTTCCCAGCGGGCGGCAATCATGGAACGGCGATTTCGCGCCGGCGGGTACGCGCAAAGTAGGCGAACGCCGTTATATCGACGCGCTGCTGAAGATCGAGCCACGCGAGTATGAAGGAGTGGTGGGCCTGGAATCGCTGTGCCTCGACATCCATCGGGAATCCGGATTCGATGTGCCACGTTATTGGCGCGTGTCGATCGATGGCATGCAATTGCTCGCTGTCGAGCGGTTCGACCGGACGGCCAGCGGTATCCCCGTCCCGATGGAAAGCTTCTACAGCGTGTTCGCGACGGGTGATGCCGCCTTCAACGGCAACGAGGACACGGACATCGAGGAAGTGGGTTTGCGCCTGGAACAGCTTTCGTCGGTGACGAGCCTGGACCACAAGGCGGCGCGCCTGATGGTCTACCGCCGCTTCTGCCTGGCTCTATGCACGGGCAACGGTGATATGCACCTCGAGAACCTGTCGTTCCTGGGTGGGCCGCGGAGCGTGCGCGTGGCGCCCGTCTACGATCCCGCGCCCATGCGCGCGTGGCCACAGCATAACGTGCGCTCCGCCATCCCCATCGTGTTCGAGGAGGGGACATTCAGGGACAACGTCATTCGGGTCGGCCGTGCATTCGGACTGTCTAACAACGCGGCTCGTGACATCCTGGACGAGATGCTTGATGTCACCCGGAATTATGTCACGAGGGTCATGGCTCTCCAGGACGTTCCAGATGCCCGTAAGCTTAATCTTGCGAGAATCGTCGAGGCCGAGAGGGATGCGCTGGGGAAGATAGCGCCATGCGATCTTCCTGGCACCGAAATGCGCGGGTAGGCCGTAGTGAAGCGGTCGGGGCCGCCAACACCCTTGACTTTCGGCAAAACCCGGTACGATGGACTCATCGCAACCGAGAAAGGAGAAAAAGCGATGAAAAACTTCAAGTCGATTCTGGTATCACTGAACCGCCCCGGGTTTCGTGGAGGCTGTTTGGTTTAGGTTGAGGCCGGTAAAACGGTCTGGCTGGCAAGTTGCCGCCCGCAGTTTACCTCGGCCTCTGCCGGCGGGATATATCCGATCGGTTCGGGTAGCCGGTCGTAGTTGAATCCGTGCACCCATTGCAGGGTTTCTAGCCCCACGGACGCCCTGGTTTCCCAAGGGGCGCGGCGGTTAATCAGCTCGGCCTTGTACATCCCGTTGATGGTTTCCGCCAGGGCATTGTCGTAGCTGTCGCCACGGCTGCCCACCGAAGGTTCTATGCGAGCCTCCGCCAGGCGCTCGGTGTAGCGAATGGAGACATACTGCTAGCCCCTGTCCGAGTGATGAACCAGGGCATCCGAGCGCTCTGGCTGACGGTCATGGAGCGCCTGCTCCGGCGCATCGAGCACCAAGTCCGTGTGCATGCTGCTGCGCATGCGCCAGCCCACAATGCGCCGGGCGAACACGTCGATCACAGAGGCCACATACAGCCCCCCCTGCCAAGTCGATACCTACGTGAAGTCCGACACCCACAGCGGGTTGGGTGAACCGGCCCTGAACTGCCGGTTCACCCGGTCCAGCGGGCCACGTCCAACCCTTCACGGTTCATCGGGGCGCTCTGCAACACCTTGCAGGGCAGATCGACCCGGTAGGTGCCGCGATGGTGGTCGATGAAACTCTTCAGGACTTGAGTTTGCGGTCGAGCTCCGCCTGGGCGAAAAAAGTGCGGGCCAGCTTCAGAATCTCGTTGGCGCGACGCAGTTCCTTGTTCTCTCGCTCCAAATTCCTGATACGGTCGAGATCCTCGCTGGTGACGCCATCACGCATGCCGGTGTCGACGTCGTGCTTCTTTACCCATTCACGCAGGGTTTGCGAAACACAGCCGATCTTCGGCGCAATCGACTCCATCGCCGCCCACTGGGACGGCTACTCGTTGCGATGTTCCTGCACCATGCGGACGGCGTGTTCGCGAACTTCGGGGGAATACTTGTTTGACTTGTTCATGGCTCCATTTGCATGGTTCCATCCTCTCAAATGCTGGAGCCTCCTCAGAACCCGGGGCGGTTCAGGGGTTTGTGCGTCGGGTCTGGCGGACCGCCGGAGGCTTGGTATCATGGGCAACGCATTGCAATCCGGAGCGAGCGAAATGAGTCAACCTGAACTGATCGACCAGTCCCTGCTAGACCATGTGAGCGCGGCGGCGGAACAAGCGGCGCGCCGGCGACAAAACTACAATTTTCACGAGACGGACGAGGCGGCCTGCCATCGGCTGCTGAACGCGCTGGAAATGGACTCTTATATTCGGCCCCATCGCCATTGTGCCCCCTCCAAAGACGAAACGATGGTGGCACTGCGTGGCCGCCTAGGCATCGTGTTCTTTGACGACGGGGGGCATGTCGTTTCCAGCACGATCCTTGAACCGCTGGGAGCGCACCTCGGGGTCAATATCCCGCACGGCGCATGGCACACGATGGTGGCCTTGTCACCCGGCAGCGTTTTTTTCGAGGCCAAGGCCGGCCCCTATGTCCCGCTCGCCGATGACGAGAAGGCGCCTTGGGCGCCCCCCGAGGGGAGCGGCGAGGCCAATGAGTACTTGCGGGGTCTGCGGACACTTTTTTCCTGACGAGCGGCGGTGGCCGTCGGAGTCAGACGGTCGGTTCGCGGGTGAAGGTCGCATATTCACCTTCGCCAGGGCTGAGCTCGACGCGTTCGACCCGGGCGCCCGCAGGACCTTCGCGCGCCCATTCGACGATCGCCGCGACGCGTTCCGCCGATCCTTGGATCATGGCCTCGAGCGAGCCGTCCCTGCGGTTGCGAACCCAGCCGGTGACGCCCAACGCTTGCGCTTGGATCCGCATCGATTCGCGGAAAAAGACGCCTTGCACACGTCCGTATACTCTGAGGCGCTGGGTCTGCCGCATTTAAGTTGTCGCATCCCCCAAATCCGATTGCAAAAGTGCCACGCCGGGATTAGAGTATCCCGGTGTGTCGTGCTCCCGGCCCGTGAGGTCCGCATGGCCCGGAAGCGTTCCCGGCAAGTAGAGTATAGCCGGAGCAACCGGTGGGGGAGCCGGAGGGTGTCCACCGAACCGAGGGCGCCATGGGGTTGTGGCGGCAGGCATACGCCCACCCAGTTCGTTCTCGGGCGACAGGCAGGGAATCAAGGACCCAAGAGGGGGAGGAGCGCCTGACTGTGAGCGCTCAGCGTCTCCGGCGCGGCAGTCCGCAGCGATAAGCGGTTGGGAGGATGCCGCGCCGGATGGGCGCATATCGAATCTTTAGACCCCAGTGTGCGCAGACCCCTGCAGCGCGTGCCCCAGATTCCGCTATTTGACCCGCATGCCGGGCCGGGCGCCTTGGTCCGGCGTGAGCAGGAAAGGTCCTTCGCCATCCGATGCGGCGAGCACCATGCCTTGCGATTCGCCGAAACGCATCTTGCGTGCCGCGAGATTGGCGACCATAACGGTGAGCCGCCCGACCAAGGTCTCGGGAGTGTAGCTCGCCTTGATGCCGGCAAAGACCGTTCGTTGTTCCGTTCCGATGTCGAGGGTGAGCTTCAGCAGCTTGTCTGCGCCCTCGACCGCCTCGGCCGCGACGATTCGTGCAATCCTCAGGTCGATCCTGTTGAAATCCTCGATGCCAATGGTGGGCTCAAGGGGCTGAACCGCATGCTGCTGGGCCTGCCCATGGCGAACCTGGGATTGCGGTTCCGGGGCCTCGACGCTCTTGAGGCTGTCCGCGCTCGCCGAAAGCAAGGCGGCAATCTGCTTGGGCTCCACGCGCACCATCAGATGCTGGTATTCCCCAATGACGTGCTCGGGCGCCAGCAATTCGGCGGCATCGCTCCAAGCCAACGGACGGATGTGCAGGAACGTCTCCGCGGCTTGGGCCAAGTGCGGCAGGCACGGCTTGAGAAACAAGGTCAGCAGGCGGAAGGCCTGGATCGCGGTGCTGGAGACTTCGTGCAGGGCATCCATACGCGACGGATCCTTCGCGAGGTCCCAAGGCTTCCGGGTATCCACGTAGGCGTTGACACGGTCGGCAGCGGCCATGATCTCGCGGACGGCCTTGCCGTAGGCGCGCTGCTCATAATGCTCGGCGATCTGGGGGGCTGCATCTTGCAGCGATTTGACGAGCAGAAGGCTGTCCTCGCAGCGTAGCGTGCCGATGCGGCCGCCGAACCGCTTGGTGAGGAATCCCGCGGCGCGGCTTGCGATGTTCACGTATTTGCCGACCAGGTCGCTGTTCACCCGCTGCATGAAATCATCGAGGTTGAGATCGAGATCTTCGATGTGGGGCGTCAGCTTGGCCGCGAAATAATAGCGCAGGTACTCCGGATCGAGGTGGCGCAGATAGGTGTCGGCCGTGATGAATGTCCCCCGCGACTTGGACATCTTCTGACCGTTCACGGTCAGGAATCCATGCGCGAAGATGGCCGTCGGCGTCCGATAGCCGGAGAATCGCAGCATGGCAGGCCAAAACAGCGCATGGAAGTAGAGGATGTCCTTGCCGATGAAGTGGTAAAGCTCGGTTTGGGTCTCCTGCTTCCAGAAGGCATCGAAGTCGAGTTTCCGCTGCTCGGCCAGATGCGCGAAGGAAGCCATGTAGCCGATGGGCGCGTCCAGCCAGACATAGAAGTACTTGCCGGGTGCATCCGGGATTTCAAATCCGAAATAGGGCGCATCGCGCGATATGTCCCAGTTTTGCAGGCCGGCTTCCAGCCACTCGGCCATCTTGTTGACCGCCTCGTCCTGCAGGTGGCCGGCACGCGTCCAGCTCTTGAGAAATGAATCGCATGCCCCCAGCTTGAAGAAGTAGTGCTCGGACTGCTTTCGGATCGGTGTGCTTCCCGACACGGCGGAGACCGGGTTGATCAGTTCGGTCGGGGCATACGCGCTTCCGCAGACTTCGCAGCTGTCGCCATATTGATTCTGCGCATGGCACTTGGGACACTCGCCGCGGATGAAGCGATCAGGCAGGAACATCTCCCGCTCCGGATCGTACATTTGCTCGATCGTGCGGACCTCGATCAGTCCCGCTTCCCTGAGGCGGCGGTAGATTTGTTGCGAGAGCTCCCGGTTTTCCTCGGAGTTGGTGGAATAGTAGCTGTCGAACGAGACATGAAAACCGGTGAAGTCCCGCAGATGTTCCTGGTGCACGCGTGCGATTAGGGCCTCCGGGCTGATGCCTTCCTGCTGGGCCCTGAGCATGATCGGCGTGCCGTGCGTGTCGTCGGCGCAGACGTAGTAGCACTCGGCCCCGCGCATCTTCTGGAAGCGAACCCAGATATCCGTCTGGATATACTCCACGAGATGGCCGAGATGGATGCTGCCGTTGGCATACGGGAGGGCGGAAGTGACGAGTATTTTTCGGGTCATGGTGGCCGCGCCGGATCCTGGGGAAACGCTCATTTTAGCCGCAGGCGACCGGGAATGCACTCCCGGCCGCGCACGCGGGACGGCAGCCCCCCAAAAGGGGTGGTATCCCAGTGCGCAAATATTGTTTAAACTCTCTCGTCAAATCATGTTGTGATTAAAGGATAAAGGAGTCCTACATGGCAATTTCGGAACTGCAGGTCCAGACGGCGCTCAAGGAGGTCATCGACCCGCATACGCAGAAGGACATGGTGGCGGCGAAAACCGTCCGCAACCTCAAGGTCGACGGAAACGACATCGCCTTGGAGATCGTCCTGGGCTATCCGGCAAAAAGCGTGGCCGAAAGCGTCCGCGCTCTGGTGACGGACAAGCTGAAGAGCCTTCCTGGCGTGGGCCGGGTGGACGTCACTGTCGGCTGGAAAATCGTCTCGCACAGCGTGCAGCGGGGCGTCAAGCTCATTCCGAATGTGAAGAACATCATCGCGGTCGCTTCCGGCAAGGGGGGCGTCGGGAAATCCACGACCGCCGTCAATCTGGCGCTTGCGCTGTCGGCCGAAGGCGCCTCCGTCGGCATTCTGGATGCCGACATCTACGGGCCGTCGCAGCCCACCATGCTCGGCATCGAGGGCCGGCCCGAGTCGCGCGACGGAAAGAGCCTGGAACCGATGGAAGGCCATGGGGTGCAGGCGATGTCGATCGGCTTTCTCATCGATGTCGAAACGCCCATGGTGTGGCGCGGCCCGATGGTCACCCAGGCCCTGGAGCAGCTGCTCAACGATACCCGCTGGCGTGATCTCGACTATCTGGTCATCGACCTTCCGCCCGGGACCGGCGATATCCAGCTGACGCTCGCCCAGCGCGTTCCCGTCACGGGCGCGGTCATCGTGACCACGCCGCAGGACATTGCCCTCATCGACGCGCGCAAAGGCCTCAAGATGTTCGAGAAGGTCGGCATACCGATCATCGGCATCGTCGAGAACATGAGCATTCACATCTGCTCGAGCTGCGGCCATGAGGAACGGATTTTCGGCGAGGGCGGCGGCGAGCGGATGTGCAAGGATTATGGCGTGGAGTTCCTGGGTGCGCTGCCGCTCGACATTCATATTCGCGAGCAGGCGGACTCGGGACATCCGACCGTCGCGGTCGATCCCGAGAGCCGGATCAGTCAGATTTACCGGGAGATCGCCCGTCGCGTCGCGATCAAAATCGCCGAACAGGGGGTCGACCACAGCGCGAAGTTCCCCAACATCGTCATTCAAAACACTTGAGCGGCCGCAGGGGCACGTAAGGTGCCCCTGGATCGCTTTCCCGCCATCGCCTGAGTGCACGCATGAGCATAAAATCGGACAGCTGGATCCGCCGCATGGCGGAGGAACAGGGCATGATCGAGCCGTATGAACCCCACCAGGTCAAGGAAGTGGACGGACGACGCGTGGTGTCCTTCGGAACCTCGAGCTACGGTTACGATATCCGCTGCTCGAACGAATTCAAGCTGTTCACCAACTTGAACAGCTGCATCGTAGACCCCAAGAATTTCGATCCCAATTCGTTCGTCGACGTGAAAGGCGATGTCTGCATCATCCCGCCCAATTCGTTCGCCTTGGCGCGGACGGTGGAATACTTCCGGATTCCGCGCAACGTCCTGACGATCTGCCTGGGCAAATCGACCTATGCCCGCTGCGGCATCATCGTGAATGTGACGCCCTTCGAGCCCGAGTGGGAAGGCTACGTGACGTTGGAGTTCTCCAACACCACCCCGCTGCCGGCGAAGATCTATGCCAACGAGGGCGTGGCCCAGGTGCTTTTCTTCGAGTCCGACGAGGTGTGCGAGACCTCCTACCGCGACCGCGGCGGCAAATACCAAGGCCAATGCGGCGTCACCTTGCCCAAGATCTGAACACCCGCAGCCGGAGCGCAACGCCCGCGAATCCCTCGGCGGGTCCGGAACGGGGGGCGAGCGCGATGCCGCACGGCCGGCATCGGTCACCCAAGATGAACCGGTGGCTCCCCGCTTAGGGAAGGCTGGCGAGGTTTCCCAGGAGAGCCTCTACGAAATCCTTGGCTTCGAGGGATACCCACGCAATGAGGGGCGTGAGGGCGATCGCGCTGACCAGGGAATAGGTGATCATGCGCCGTTTGTCCGTGCCGAGCGCCTGGAAGATGAGCACCACCGTGAACGTCCCGAGCAGCAGCGGGCCGAGGAACACGGCATAGAAAACCCCCTTCCCCTCGATGAACCGTGTCATCTTCCTGCCGCGCTTTCTCTCGATGAACCGCTGGATCACGGGGATATGGTCCACCCGGTCGATGGCGAGGATGATCGCGGCGGCCAGAAGGAAATTGCTGATTGCCGCGACGATGCACACCGGCAGCCAGGGCAGGCCCCCCCCGATGCCCAGGAGGATGGCGCCCGCTCTGCCGGTCAAGGGGTTGACCGTCGCAAGCACGACTGCGATCCATTTTCCGAAGGCGTCCATGCGGGGTTCTCCTGATCGTTCTTCATGGTGGACCAATGATACGGGCGGCGCCCGGAATCGGTTCCTTCGGGCGGGAGGGGCTCGTGTGGCCTCGGGCGACGGGGTCTCCGGGTCCCCACACCTATTTTATTTTAACGCAAGCCGCCCCGGAAGGCGCCCACTGCCGGCCCTTGACCCTGCGGGGCGGCCGTGGCGCAGGGGAGCATTCGCCGGTTGTTTCTGCGCCGCAGGACAAGGTGCCTTGGATCAGGGGGCGCCGGTCGGCAAAGTCAGCGTGCGGCGCGCCGGTAGATGACGAAATCGTAGGCAAGCCCGGCCGCGGGCTCGCTGTGACGGGTGCGTTCGATCTCATGCCACTGGCTGCGGTCGAAGGCGGGAAAGCAAGCGTCTCCGGCGACATCGGCCTGGATCTCGGTCAGATAGAGGCGGTTGGCACAGGGCAAGGCCTGGGCATAGAGTTCCGCACCCCCGACAAAGAAGATTTCGTCGTCTGCGCGGCTTGCCTGCAGGGCCTCCTCGAGCGAGTGCACCGTCAGGCAGCCGGGTGCCTGATAGTCCGACTGCCGTGTGATGATGACGGTGGTGCGCCCGGGCAGCGCGCGCCCGATCGACTCGAAGGTCTTTCTTCCCATCAGGATGTGGTGTCCCATGGTCAGCGTCTTGAAACGCTTGAGATCCTCCGGCAGGCGCCAAGGCAGCGCGTTGTTTGCGCCGATCGTGCGGTTGCGGGCGAGAGCGGCGATGATCGAGATGCGGCGCGCTGCGTCAGCAGGCGCGTGCGCATCGGGCGCAACGGTATCGCTGGGCATGGTCTTGTCCTGAAAAAGGCATGCGTGTGTCCGGCATCCGGGGGGAGCCTCAGACCGCAACGGGTGCCTTGATCGCCGGGTACGGGTCGTACCCTTCCAAGGTAAAGTCCTCGTAGCGGAACTGGAAGAGATCGGCGACCGCCGCATTGAGGGTCATCTTTGGCAAGGCGCGCGGCTCGCGCGCGAGCTGCTCGCGCGCCTGGGCGAGATGATTGAGGTAGAGGTGCGCATCGCCCAGCGTGTGGACGAATTCGCCTGGCTGTAGGCCGCAGACCTGCGCGATCATGAGGGTGAGGAGCGCATAGGAGGCGATGTTGAACGGCACGCCCAGGAAGACGTCCGCGCTGCGCTGGTACAGCTGGCAGGAGAGTCTTCCGTCGGCCACATAGAATTGAAACAACGCATGGCAGGGCGGCAGCTTCATGCGGTCGATCTCGCCGACATTCCACGCGCTGACCACCATGCGCCGGGAGTCCGGCGTCTCGCGGATCTGCCGCAGGATTTGGGCGAGCTGGTCCACCGAGCGGCCGTCGGACGTCGGCCAGGCCCGCCACTGCTTGCCGTACACGGGCCCCAGTTCACCGTTCGCATCCGCCCACTCGTCCCAGATGCTGACGCCGTTCTCCTTGAGGAAGGCGATGTTGGTGTCGCCCTTGAGAAACCACAGGAGTTCGTAAATGATCGATCTCAGATGGACCTTCTTGGTGGTGAGCAGCGGAAAGCCCGCCGCGAGATCGAAGCGCATCTGGTAGCCGAACACGCTGAGCGTGCCGGTTCCCGTCCGATCGGCTTTCTGATGGCCGTCGGCCAGGATGTGCTGCATGAGATCGAGATACTGACGCATGGGCCGTTCCCAAGGCGATAGCAGAGGCCGTCAATTGTAACCGAGATTGCCGGACGCTTGCGAGACGACACCTTTTTCCACTTTGGGGATCCACCGGCGGCAGAAATGCAGTCCCTTGGTCTCGTTGATGTCGATGAGGGGCGCGAGCGCAGCCACCGGGGTGACAAGGGCGCCCAGGGCGATGCTCGCGGCACCCCGTGCGAGGATCGAGCGCGTGCTCAGCGAAAAGGTCGGGTGCTTGAAGTCGCCGCCGATGCGGACCGGGGATCGGAAGCTGATGATCCCGATGTGCTTGGGAAGCGCGCGCAAGACGAGGGCGAGGCGTTCGTCACGCATGTCGATGTGCCCGTTGAGGAGGAAATCGGCATCCGGCGTGTCGATGCCGAAGGCCTTGGTGGAGACCCTGCCGTTGCGGATCGACAGATCGGCCACCGCGCAGTCGATGGGTTCCTTCTTGTCGCCTTCCAGGTAAGCGATCAATGCTTGCCAGCCATGCAGTTGGCCAAGGGCCACCAGCAGCGCGCTGATCTGCCCCTTCGAGGCGGCGATGCCGACGTGGCCGTTGGCGTGGCCGGCCATCTCGGCGAAGCTGTTGCCGCGGGTGGTGATGTGGGCTTCCCCCCCGAATTCTCCGGCGCTTTTGCGGGTGAGCTTGAAGCGCGGAAACAGTCGCCGCAGCTGAATCCCTCTGAGGGTGCTGGCGACGGAGACCGCGAGCGGGTGTTGCCGCCCATCGACGGCTATGGTCGATGCAATGTGCCCGCCCGCCACCCCGAGATCCAGGGGGGTCAGCGTGAGATATCCGTTTTTCAATATAAGGTGGGTGGTCAGGTCGTCGAGCGGGAGATCGCGCGTCACGATATGCGCCCCGCGGAACGTGACGTTCGCGTCGGCTGCCCGTAGGCGGCGGACACTGAAGCGCTGGCGCGGGAACACCCGGGGGCCGCGATGGTGGGCGCCGGGCTCGGTCGGAGCCCCGATGAATCCCGCGAGGTCGCGGTAGTCCAGATCATGCGAGAGCAGCTTTCCGCGAATGACCGGTCGCGCTCCCGCCGTGTCGACGCTCAGCCAGCCGGACAGGTCGCTGCGGCCGACCGTTCCCTGGAACGGCCGGAAAGACCACAGGCTGGCGCGTCTCGTGAGGTGGCCGGACAGACGGTAGGGGGGCACCGACGGTGCCGGCAGACCAATGATCTCATACAGGCTCGCCAAGTTGTCGCCGCGCAACGCAAGCTCGACATTGACGCCCGCAAGGCGCATCGGGTTCGTCAGCGTGCCGTGCAGCTGGGCCTGTGTGCCTCCGATGCGGGCCGCCACGGCGAGAGGATAGGGGCGCGTGGGGCTGCGCAAGGAGAGAATGGATCCGGCGCGCCCGTGCAGGGAGAAAGGCGCACCCCTGAAGTGGCCCCGGCCGTTCACGGCCAGCGAGGGCTCTGCCTGTCCGGGCGCAAGCGGCAGCGTATGGGCATCGAGCGTGACGGCCGTGCGGGCGCGCGGGTCGCGATACTGGAGGCTGCCCCTTTCTATCGTCAAGAGGCCGATTTTCGGCATTCTGGCGGGCTTGCCTGGAAACACCCAGTTGGGGGCACCGGCGGCGTTCTTTTCGAGGAGGACCTTGGGGCCCACGAGATCCAGCCGGGGCAGCACGAGCCGTCCTTTGACGAGATTCCTGAGGCTCACGCGCACCGTGACCCTGCGGAAGTCCGCCATATTGGGTTGGGAGCCCCAGGACGCATTGGCCACGGTGACCTTGCCGGCCCGGAAGGTGGGCGTCATGGACAGCGTGAAGCCAAAGTTGCCGCCGATCGCGACGCGGCGTCCGAGCTCGGCGCTCAAGAGCGCGGCCGCGGGGCGGCGCAGCAGATTGGGGTCCAGATAGACCGCGACGACGAGGGCGATGAGTGCCGCGAGAAGCGCGCCCGCCCACCGAGTTCCTGCTCTGAGGGCCATGCCTGCTCCCGGTTGGCCTCGCGTGTCGTGGTCCCCTATGGGACGGCGAAGACCGCAAGGTCGGAATCGGCGTCAGTGCCCGCCTGGGCGGCACGCCCGCCGCAGCCCGTGGACCGGTGGCTGCGGTGTGAGCCGCCGGGGTCACGGCTTCCTGGCTGATGCGCGCTCAGAAGCGCAGGGCGTGCTGCATGTTGGCCCCAATGGCGG
The DNA here is from genome assembly GCA_021817985.1 of Pseudomonadota bacterium. GTDB lineage: Bacteria > Pseudomonadota > Gammaproteobacteria > Burkholderiales > JAKAFK01 > JAKAFK01. The sequence goes on from JAKAFK010000043.1 coordinate 24,611, forward strand.
CAGCCATTTGCAGCCAGGGTTGGGCGAGCTCAGGCGGGAGCTCTTCGAAGAGGGTCTCGCGAAAAAGCGCGAGCCAGACCGTCATCAGTTCGGCTGTGAGGTGCAGGGGCGAGTGTTGCCCCATCATGTCAAAAGTCCGCCGCGAGGCGATGCGCCCCCCCATGGCAACCCACCAGAAGTCCGCCACGTGCGCCTCATGGGCCGCGGCATTCGCGAGCTGGCCGAAGAACGGCGCGATGCGCGCGTCACGGTAGATCTTTTGGTAAAACGCATGCACGACGCGATCTACCGCCTCGCGGCCGATTTGCGTGGCGAGGGGCTCAAGCGCGCGCATCCAGGGGCTGCCAGCGGCCGTTGATGAGACCGTGCAGAGGGCGGAATTTGATTTTGTAGGCCATTTTGCGGCTTTCTGCAATCCAGTAGCCCAGATACAAAAACGGGAGCCCTAGCCTGCGACAGAGCTCGGCCTGCCACACCACGTTGTACGTGCCGAAACTTGATTTAAGGATATCAGGATCGTAAAAAGTATAAACCGAGGACAGCCCGTCGTCGAGTTCGTCAATCACGCTGACCATGCGAAGCGTGCCCTCTTCCCGAAACTCGACGAGCCTTGTCGCGACGTTGCTTTGCAGGAGGAAGTGACTGAACTGCTCCCGGCTGTCCTGGTCCATCCCGCCACCCGGGTGACGCTGCAGCTGATACCGTCGGTAGAGGGCGTATTGCTCGGGGCTGAACTGAAGGTCCCGGAAAGCGGCGGTGAGGTGCCCATGCTCTTTGAGGGCGCGCCGTTGGGAACGGGTGGGCTGAAACTCATCCACCAGGAGGCGGACGGGCACGCAGGCGTGGCAATGATCGCAATGAGGCCGATAAGTGTAAAGGCCGCTACGGCGGAACCCGAACCGGATCAGCTCGCTGTAGGTCTTCGTGTCGATCAGGTAGGCAGGCGTCGCCACCTTGGAGCGTGCGCGCTTCGGGGCAAGATAGCTGCAAGGGTAGGAGGAGGTCACGTAGAACTGGAGGTGCTGCGCGAAGCCATCATGGAACATGTTCATCGGGGGCGCTCCTCCGGTATCCGATGCGCGGGCAGCGACGGCTCAGGCGCCGCGGTGGCCTATGCTTTCCTGGCGTGGGGGCTGCGCGGCGTGCGGTTCGGCGGGATCGGGGCTGCTCGCCCATACATGCGCAGGCGCAAGCCGCCAATCCGCGTGCGCCTGCGGCTGCGTTGCCGATGCCCGCAGTTGGCGCGAAAACTCGGCGCGGGGGATTTCCCGGGCCCCCTGGGACGCCAAATGGCGCGTGCTCATTTGACAATCGATCAGATCGAACCCCCATCGCTCAAGGCTCTTGACGAGGTGCACAAATGCGATTTTCGATGCGTCGGGCAGGCGGGAAAACATCGATTCCCCAAAAAACACCTTTCCCAGCGCCAGCCCGTAGAGCCCGCCCGCCAGCTGCCCGTCGACCCAGGTTTCCACGGAGTGGGCGATGCCCAGTTCGTGCAAACGAGAATACGCCCGGACCATGCGCGGCGTGATCCAGGTACTGCGCTGGCCGGGGCGGGGCGCCGCGCAGCCCAGCATGACTTGGTGAAACGCGGTATCGCATCTGACCTCGTAGCGAGGCTTCCTCAAGGTCTTGCGCAACGAGCGCGAGACGCGAAGCTCGGACGGGTAAAGCACCATTCGCGGGTCTGGGCTCCACCACAAAATCGGGTCTCCGGCATTGAACCAGGGAAAGATCCCGCATGAGTATGCATCGACCAGTCGCTCCGGGGACAAGTCCGCACCGGCCGCGAGCAAGCCATTGGGTTCGGTCAGCGCCTGCGCGACGGGCGGGAACGGGTCGTGCGCACTCAGCCAGGGGATCATCATGTTTCATTCTAGCCCACTTTGGGCGGCTGCAAGCCTTTCTCGTCAGCATTCGTGGTGGCGGCTTCAGCCGATGTTGTGAAGGTCCGAAACTAAGGATATACTCATCCGTTAGTCCGGTTATGATGATTGTCCGGATGAAACGAGGGTCGCGGACATGGCCTAAAGGCCGTGGATGCAGGAGACGAAGGCGAGAACAAGAAGAAAGTTGCCGGGGCCGCCTTAGGGGGGTCCCGGTATTCACCAGGTCACTCCTGCCGCACGTCCTCACGTCCTGCGGAGGGCTTTCAATCCTTCCGTTCCAGGTCGGCACGCTTTCTGAGGTAGTCGTCACGTGCCAGCTCTCCTCGCGCGTACGCTTCGTCCAGCAAGTCCAGCGCTTTGGATCGTGGTTTGTCATCCCGGCGGCTGGCCGAGAGCAGATACTTGAGCAACGCGGCGAGCAGAAGAATCGGAACAAGCCACATGAATGCCATCCAGAGCCACGCCAGCACGCTCCAAAGGCCGCCTTGCAGCATCCACGCATGGCCGAATCCATACATATGTCCGTAATACATGGTCGTTGCTCAAGCTCCTGACGGATCTGCCGTAAAACATTCCATGGGGTATCGTGTGCGCATCGCTTGGGACGTGTGTCCCCGTCCGTCCCGGGGAATGGAGGGTTCCTCCATCGCCTCGCCTTGGCCCCGCCGGTCCTCACGGATCCGCGCGCGGACGCATGGAATCGGGCATGCGCGGCGTCGGCCACGCCTGTGTGCGAAATGCTACGCGCTTTCATTGCCGCGCTCAAGGGCGGGCGCGGCACCCTTCAATCTCGTGCGACAGTCGCTCTGAGAAGTCGGCGATGGGAATTCTCGGAACGTTTTTCAAGAAGGCCCCGGGGCCAGACGGGGCGGATCAGGACGCCCGCAGCCTTGCGCCGGAGACCCAACCTCTCGAAGGATCAGCCCCGGTCCAGAATGGCCAGGGGGGCGAACCCGAAGGGGCGGCGGATCGCGCGGAGGTCGACACCGACGCGCTCCCCGTCCGCGAGTCCGTCGCCGCGGTCTTGCCGGTTGCCACGCATGGCGAGCGCACCAGCGCACGGGCTTTGCGGCAACGGATACTGGGACGCCGTCCGATCCTGGACGGTGAGCAGCGCCTCGTCGGATACGAATTGGCCCTGCGAACGCACGCGCCGCCTGAAGACAACCCCGCATTGGCGCAGATGCACGACGACCTGCTCCTGCGCAGCTTGGCGACGCTGCCGCTCGTCCGCTTGGCGAAGGGCATGCGGACATGGGTCGGCTTGTCGCTCGCGAGTCTCGACCATCCGGCCCTTCGGATCCTGCCGCAAGAGGGCATCACGCTGGTGCTGCGGGTCTTGGCCGGGGAGGAAGGAGAGGCCGTCTCGCACATCGCCCGATTGACGGCGGAAGGCTACGCGGTGGCGCTCGACGATGCGCCGTTCGACCCGGGCGTCATGGCCGGCTGCCTGCATCAGCTGGCTTTCGTCAGGCTCGATCTGGGCCGCAGCGATGCTCTGGCGCTGGATCAGCGGATACGCGCCCTAGGGGCCAGGAGCGCGACGCCGCTGGTGGTCCAGGGGGTCGACACCGACGATGGCTTCGAGGCGTGCCGCAACCTGTCCTTCCAATGGTTCCAAGGGTATTATTTTGCTCAGCGGCAGCCTGCGAAACCCGCGCGCATCGACAGCGAGCGCATGCGCGTGATCGAGCTTCTCAACAAGGTCGCCTCGCGGGCGGAAATCAAGGAACTCGAGGCGCAGATCAAACGCGATGCCGCGCTCTCGTACAAGCTGATGCGCTACATCAACTCCCCGGGCTGTGGGCTGGCGCAGAAGGTGCACTCGATCGGGCACGCCTTGGTGGCTTTGGGGTATGGCCCGCTCTACCGATGGCTGACCCTCCTGCTCTTTACCAGTGGGCAGCTGGACATGCGCGCCCAGGCCCTGCTGCGGGATGCGACGGTCCGTGGCCGCCTGATGGAAACCCTGGGGCTGCAGCGCCTGCCGCCGCCGGAGGCCGACGGACTCTTCATCACCGGCATCTTTTCCTTGCTCGACGTGCTGCTCAACATGCCGATGGAACAGGCGCTGGCACGCATCAGCTTGCCCGAGCCGGTCGCCGAGGCGTTGCTCAGGCGGCAAGGCCCCTATGCGCCCTTGCTGGCGCTCGCCGTGGCCTGCGGCTCCGACGACCGCGAGCGCACGGAAGAATATGCGGCCGCGTGCAGGCTCGATGCCGAAACCGTCAATGCGGCTCACGTCGATGCCATGATTTGGGCAGAAGAATTGGAAGCCTGATGCGCGAGCCTCGCGCCGTACGCAAACGGGTTCTTCCGATCACTTGCGGACCAGGATGCGAGTTCTGCGGGAGCGCCATCCACGACGGGGAATGAAGCGCAAACCGGTGCCCGCGGCCTCGTGCTGCGCGGCGAAGGGTTCCGCGCCGCGCGTGCTCAAGCCGTCGTATTGACGTTCTGGCCCAGGTGGGATGGCAGGTTCTGGGGGGAGGTCGGACGCGGCAACGCATTGATCAGCGCAGCGGCGCTTTGGGCCTCGAGGTTGAGCGCCTTCCTCAGAACGACGACCGAGGTCGCGCTGGGGTTTGATTGGGCGCTGACCTGGGATGCGAGGGCGTTCGACAGGCTGGCAGTATCCATGATGTCTCCGCTTTCAGTAGGGGCAGCCCAGCCGTGCCGGTGCTGGACACGACACGAAGGTTCTGGCTTTCTTAACGGCTGCCGGCGGGGAAAACTTTAGCGCGCCACCCCGCGTTCTCGCGCTTGGTGGTTTGGCGCCCCGGACGAAGGTGGGGCGCCGAGCCGTGAGGGGGCGCGTTGGCACGCGGCCCTCCCGTCGCTTTAGCGACCTCGCGTCATGCCTTGGGGGAGAATGCGACGCACCAGCCGTTGGGGCTGATCGATCCGGCGACGACCTTGCAGGTCCCATTGGCCGTAGGCGAGCCGCCAGGAATGAACTGGATGCACTTGGAGCAGTGGTTGGCGCCATTGGGATGGTCGCGATACTGCATGGCCGCCTTGGGCACCTTCGCGGCTTCGGCGGTGCGGCTCGCGATCAGTCCGGGAACCACACTGAGGCCTGCCAGCACGGCGGCGCCTTTGAGAACCGAACGGCGGCTCATTTTCTTTCCGTTGTCTTCCATTTGCTTATGCTCCTTATAGTTTGGTAAAAAGACTGGTTTGCACCCAGGGACGTGCTCCGTTGGGAACCGCTCTCATTTATACACCGCATGACCCGCGGTGGCAATATGGCGCGAGGCCGCAGGCCCGCAGGGACAGGGCATAATCATGCCGCAGGCAGACCGACGAGCGCAGCCGTCCGGCACGACACGGGTGTCTTCGCTGGTGCGCGCGCTCAAGCATCGTAACTATCGCCTGTTCTTCGGCGGGCAGATCATTTCCCTCACCGGAACCTGGATGCAGTCGGTCGCGCAATCCTGGCTCGTCTACCGCCTTTCGGGTTCCAGCGTTTTGCTCGGCCTGGTGGGATTTGCCACGCAGATCCCCGTGTTTGCCTTGGCGGCCGTCGGTGGCACCGTCGCAGACCGGCACTCGCGCCATCGCATTCTGATCATCACGCAAAGCACCGCCATGGTGCTGGCCTTTGCGCTTGCGGCGCTGACGCTCTCGGCGCGTGTCGCCATATGGGAGATCTTTGTGCTCGCCACGCTGCTGGGGGTCGTGAATGCGTTCGATATCCCCGCCCGGCAGGCGTTTGCCGTCGATATGGTGGGCAAGGCGGATCTCATCAACGCCATCGCACTCAATTCATCGATGGTCAATGGGGCGCGGGTGCTCGGCCCTGCGCTGGCCGGGATTCTGGTGGCCTCGGTGGGCGAGGGCTGGTGCTTCCTCTTGAATGGCGTGAGCTACATGGCCGTGATTGCCGGTTTGCTGGCCATGCGGCTCGCACCCCGCAAGGCGGTCGCGCATCATCCGCCGGCGCTTGCCCACATGGCGGAGGGCTTTCGTTACGTGGGGCGGACCCGGCCGGTGAGGGCGCTTCTCCTCTTGCTCGGGCTGGTCAGCTTGTCCGGGATGCCTTACGCCGTCCTGATGCCGATATTCGCCGGGCGCATCCTGCATGGTGGCGCGCGCGGGTTGGGCATCCTGATGGCGATGGCGGGCGCCGGCGCGCTCGTGGGCGCACTCAGCTTGGCGGCACGACGCCATGTTCACGGGCTTGGTCGCTGGATCGCCGGCGCCGCGGCAGGATTCGGCGCGAGCCTGACGTTGTTCTCGCTCTCCCATTGGTTCTGGGTGTCTGCGTTGCTCTTGCTGCCCGTCGGCTTCTTCGTGATGGTTCAGATGGCTGCAAGCAACACGCTGATTCAGGTCATGGTGCCTGATGCGCTGCGTGGCCGCGTGATGGCCGTCTATTCGATGATGTTCATGGGGATGGCCCCGTTTGGCGCTCTGACCGCCGGCTTGGTGGCGGCCCGGTTCGGCGCCCCGCGGACGGTGGCGGCAGGCGGCATCATTTGCCTGGCCGGCGCCATGGCCTTCGCGCTTTTCCTGCCCAGGCTTCGGGGTGAGGTGCGGGCGTTGATCGTGGCGCAGGAAATGACGGGCGGTGAGCCTTCGGAAGAGATGACGGGCCGGGGCTTGAGCGCGGAGTTCGACGGGGGCCGTGCGTCCTCGCGGGCTCAGGAGACGTCGCGCCAATAGGCCCGCTTCATGAGGTAGGCAACGACCGCAAAGAGGACCACGAACCCCAGGGCATAGGGGCCGAGGCGTTCGCGCTCGAGCTTGGAAGGGTCCGAGGTGTATTCAAGCCATACGGTGATGGCGCCGATGACTTGGTCCGCCTGTTTGGGCGTCAGGCGACCGCGCTGGATGAGCCGGCCCTTCGCGTTCTCTACGCCGCTGATCGGCGCCAGGACGTTGGGCATGGCTGCATTGGGGAAGAGGCGGTTGTTCCATCCGCTCGGGCGCGTCGGATCGAAATAGAAGCTCCGCAGATAGGTGTAGATCCAGGCGCCTCCCCGCAGGCGAGCTTCGAGGGTGAGATCCGGAGGGGCCACCCCGAACCAGGCCGTGGCGTCCTTGGCGGACAGGGTGGGGACCATCCCGCGTGCGAGGTGCGCGCCGCTGGGAAACATCAACTGCTGCCGGACGGCATCTTTCGAGAAGCCGAGATCCCGGGTAAGCCTATCGTAGCGTATCCATTTCACGCTGTGGCAGGAAAGGCAGTATTGCGCGAACCACTGCGCGCCGCGGCGGATCGTGGCCCGGTTGAAGGCAACGGGCGGGGCGACGAGCGGCGGGGTCTGTGCGGCTGCGTGCACCGCGATGACCGCCAGCAAGAGGGCTGCGAGGCGTGCGATCATGAGGCGGAAATCCTTTCCGGGACGGGGCGTGTGGGTTCGAGGCGGCTGACGATGGGCAGGCTCAGAAAGAACAGAAAATACAGTGCCAGGAGGATACGGGCGGGCGGCAGCAGCGCCGGGATGGCAGGTTGCATGCCGATCCATCCCAAAGCGACCAGGGTGAGGACGAACACGATCACCATCCACCGGTAGACCGGGCGGTAACGCGATGACTTCACCGGGTTGTGGTCGAGCCAGGGCAGCAGGAAAGGCGCAATGATCGCGGCAAACAGAATGCCGATGCCGACGGCTTTGTTCGGGACCGCGCGCAGCATCGCATAATAGGGGGCCAGGTACCAGGCGGGCGTGATCTCCGGGGGGGTCTTCAAGGGATTGGCGGGGCTGAAATTGTAGGTTTCGATGAATAGTCCATGGAAGGTGGGTGCATAGAACACGATCGCGCAGAAGACGACCAGAAAGACGCCCACGCCGAACATATCCTTGACGGTGTAATAGGGATGAAACGGGATGCCGTCCACCGGTTGTCCGCGGGCGTCCAAATGTTCCCGAATCTCCACGCCATCCGGATTGTTGGAGCCGACCTCGTGGAGCGCCAGCAAGTGCGTGAGGATCAGGACGGCAAGGAGCGCGGGCAGCAGCACGGCATGAAAGGCCACGAAGCGCGTCAGGGTCGGCGTCCCGACCCCGAAGCTTCCGCGCAGCACGGAGGCGAGCCAGCCGCCCACATAGGGGATGGCGGCAATGATGGAGGTGATGACCTGCCCGCCCCAGTAAGACATGTTGCCGAACGGAAGCACATAGCCGAAGTAGGCCTCGCCCATGAGGCAGACATACAATGCGACGCCGATCAGCCAGAGGAGCTCGCGCGGCCGCTTGAACGATCCATAGAGATAGCCCCGCAGCATGTGCAGGTAGATGACGACGAAGAACAGGGACGCCCCCGTGGTGTGGATGTAGCGGACCAGCCAGCCCCACTTCACGTCGTACATGATGCTCTGGACGGAATTGAACGCCGCCTTGGCGCTCGGCTGATAGTGGGCGAGGAGCAGGATCCCGGAAATGATTTGCGTGGCGAACACGAGCAGGGCGAGGGATCCGAAGAAATACCAGAAGTTGAAATTCTTGGGCGCGTAATACTCGGTCATGCTCGTGCGCACAAGGACGCTGAAAGGAAATCGCCGGTCCACCCATGCGGTCAGTCGGCCCATGTGCTGGTGTTCCTCCGCAAAAGCCCGGGCGTTTTCGCTACCCGGGAAGTCTTCGACGCGTGCGTCAGCAAAGTTTGCTTTCTGGATACATGGCGGTCACGGCGACCTGTTTCTCGTCTTCACTGAAATGGTAGAGGGGAATCGCCATGTTGCGGGGTGCCGGCACGCCCTTGAACACGCGCCCCGACAGGTCGTAGAGCGAGCCATGGCAGGGACAGTGGAAGCCGCCGAGCCAGCGCGGGCCGACCGAACCCTTCCGGGGCTCGTACAACGGGGTGCAGCACAGATGGGTGCACACCCGGACCATCACGAGCCACTGCGGCTTGAGGGACCGGAATCGATTCTTGCACTCCGGGGGCTGCTGCGGCACCTCGCAGTTCGGGTCGCGCAGCAGCGTTTCCACGGCCTGCAAGGTGGCCAGCATCTCGGGTGTTCGGTGCACCACGATCAGTGGCTTGCTTTGCCACGGTACGGTCACCTGCATGCCGGGCTCAATGGGGGACAAGGCGACCGTCGTCGCGGCGGCCGCTTTGACGCTGGCATCCGGTTCCAGGCTTTCGACCAGGGGCACGATCACGTATGCCGTGCCCACGGCCCCGAGAAGGGCCGTCGCGAGCGTCAGGAAACGGCGTCTTCCTGCATTGGCGGGGAGGAGGGGCTGGGCGGTCATGGCGTCGCGGCTGGAGAGTCGATCCATGCGCGGTGCATGGTCAGAGCGCCTGGGCATGCTGCGCGAGATACTCGGAAAGGGCCTCGGCGTTCGTCTTGAGGCCCGTTTCGCCCTTCTGCCAGCCTGCCGGGCAGACTTCTCCGTGCTCCTCGTGGAATTGCAGTGCATCGACCATGCGCAGCGCCTCGTCCACGTTACGCCCGAGCGGCAGGTCGTTCACCAGTTGATGGCGGACGACGGCTTGGCGATCCAGAAGGAAGGTCGCGCGCAGCGCCACTGCGTCATCGAGGAGGACGTCATAGGCGCGTGAGATCGCGCGGGTCGTGTCGGCCACCATGGGAAATCCGAGCGGGCCGACGCCGCCTCGGGCCACGGGGGTCTTCCGCCAAGCCAGATGCGTATATTCGGAGTCTCCGCTCACCGCCACCACGCGTGTGTGACGTGCATGAAACTCCTGGAGTCGGTGGTCAAACGCGATGATTTCCGTGGGACATACGAACGTGAAGTCCATCGGGTAAAAGAAGACGATCGCATACTGGCCGGCGATGTGGCGGTAAAGATTGAAATCCGCGACCAGCGAGTCGTCGCTCATCACCGCTGCCGCGGTAAAGTCTGGTG
>JAKAFK010000109.1 GCA_021817985.1 Pseudomonadota bacterium
GGCCTTTGGCCTGTTCGACGAGCTTGCGGGCGCGCTCGATCACCTGGGAGACGTGGTGGCGCAGCTGGGCGGGGCTCCTGCCCCGGTGCCGGCCGAAGCGAGCGTGCAGGTCGCGCCCGCCGAGGGCGAGGCGAGCACGCCGCAGCTGCGGGTGCGCGCGGAGGTCATCGACCATCTCGCGAACGAGGCGGGCGAATTGAGCATTGCGCGCTCGCGCCTGGAGGGCGAGGTGCAGGGCTTCAAGCATGGGGTCGCCGATCTGGCCGAGAACGTCGGGCGCCTGCGCGCGCAGCTGCGGGAAGTGGAGATTCAGGCCGAGACCCAGATGCAGGCGCGGCTGTCGCAAGTGCAGGATGTGCAGTCGGCCTTCGATCCGTTGGAATTCGACCGCTTCACGCGGCTGCAGGAACTCACCCGCATGCTGGCGGAAAGCGTCAACGACGTGTCGACCGTGCAGCAGAATCTGGAACAAGGCCTATACGAGGCCCAGGCCGCGTTGTCCGCGCAGGCGCGCGTGAACCGGACGCTGGTCCAGTCCCTCCTGCACGTGCGCATGGTGCCCGTGTCCTCGCTCGCCGAGCGGCTCTACCGCATCGTGCGGCAGACGGCGAAGGAAGTGGGGCGCCGGGTCAACCTGGAAATCGAGGGGGAGCGCGTGGAGATGGACCGGGGGGTGCTGGAGAAGATGACCGCGCCGCTCGAGCATCTGCTGCGCAACGCGATCGCCCACGGCATCGAGGAACCCGGGAGCCGTCTTGCGGCAGGCAAGCCCGAGATCGGCGAAATCCGGCTGGACGCGCGGCAAGCGGGCAACGAGATCGTGCTCAGGCTGTCCGACGACGGCGCCGGGATCGACCTCGATGCGGTGCGCGCCAAGGCGGAGGCGCTCGGCCTCGTCCAGGCCGGGGAGGCGGCCACGGAGGCCGAACTGCTCGAGACGCTCTTCGCGGCGGGTTTTTCGACGGCGACCGAACTCACCCAGGTGGCCGGACGCGGCATCGGGATGGACGTGGTGCGCGCCGAAGTCGCCGATCTCGGGGGCCGCATCGAGGTGGCCACCGTCAAGGGGCGGGGAACGACCTTCACGCTTTATCTGCCGCTGACCCTGGCGGTGACGCAAACCGTGCTCATCAAGGCGGCGGCGGAGGACTACGTGGTGCCCTCCGAAATGGTCGAACAGGTCCAGCAGCTCAAGGCGCACGCGCTGGAGGCGGCCTATGCCGCGGGCGAAGTGCGTTGGGGCGGCAACGTCTATCCCTTCTTCTACCTGCCGCGGCTGCTCGGGGAGGCCGAGCATGGGCCTTCGGTGCAGGCGTACAACGCGGTCCTCCTGCTCCGGCACGGGGCGCACCGGGTGGCGATCCACGTCGACGAGATCGTCGGCAACCGCGAAATCGTGGTGAAGAACAGCGGGCCGCAGCTCGCGCGGGTGCCGGGCATGGCGGGCGCGACGGTCATGGGCAGCGGCCGGGTGGTGCTGATCCTCAATCCGGTCCTTGCCGCAAGCCACCTGCACGCGCCCCGCGGCGCCGAGCGACGGGCACCCGAGGTCCCGCAGGCGCCCGTCGAGGCCGCGCCGCTCATTCTGGTCGTCGACGACTCGCTCACCGTGCGCAAGGTCACAAGCCGCCTGCTCACGCGGGAAGGCTTCGAGGTGGCGACCGCCAAGGATGGCCTGGAGGCCCTGGAGCGCCTGCAGGAGCGGCGGCCGACGGCGATGCTGGTGGACATCGAGATGCCGCGCATGGACGGCTTCGAGCTTACCCAGCATGTCCGTGCCGATGCGCAGACGGCCGACATCCCCATCATCATGATCACCTCGCGGACGGCCGAGAAGCACCGCGAGCATGCCTTAAGCCTGGGCGTGGATGCGTATCTGGGCAAGCCTTACGCGGAAGAGGCGCTGCTCGAGCGCATTCGCGCGTTCGTGGCGCAAGGGCGCGCAGCCGGCTGAACCGGCCGGGCGCGGCTTTCGCTTAGGGGGCCTTGCGGTACAGTTCGGCGCCGCCCGCGACGAATTCCCGGGCCTTGTCGTGCAGGCCTTGCGCGAGCGCATCGGATTCGGCGATGCCCGCTTGCGCGGCATAGTCGCGCACGTCCTGGGTGATCTTCATCGAGCAGAAGTGCGGCCCGCACATGGAGCAGAAGTGGGCGACCTTGGCGGAATCCTTGGGCAGGGTCTCGTCGTGGAAGTCGCGCGCGCGGTCCGGGTCGAGGCCGAGGTTGAACTGATCCTCCCAGCGAAACTCGAAGCGCGCCTTGGACAGCGCGTTGTCGCGCAGTTGCGCGCCCGGATGGCCCTTGGCGAGATCGGCCGCGTGGGCGGCGATCTTGTAGGTGATGATGCCCTCCTTGACGTCGTCCTTGTCGGGCAGCCCGAGATGCTCCTTCGGGGTGACATAACACAGCATCGCGCAGCCATACCAGCCGATCATCGCGGCACCGATGCCGGACGTGATGTGGTCGTAGCCCGGCGCGATGTCGGTGGTCAGGGGCCCGAGCGTATAGAAGGGGGCTTCGTCGCAGTACTTGAGCTGCAGATCCATGTTTTCCTTGATCATGTGCATCGGCACATGGCCGGGACCCTCGATCATCGTCTGCACGTCGTGGCGCCAGGCGATCTGCGTGAGTTCTCCCAGCGTCTTCAATTCCGCGAACTGGGCCTCGTCGTTGGCGTCATGGATGGAGCCCGGGCGCAGGCCGTCGCCGAGCGAGAAGCTCACGTCGTAGGCCTTCATGATCTCGCAGATGTCCTCGAAGTGGGTGTAGAGGAAGTTCTCCCGATGGTGTGCGAGGCACCACTTGGCCATGATCGATCCGCCGCGGGAGACGATGCCGGTCATGCGCCGGGCGGTGAGCGGCACATAGCGCAGCAGCACGCCGGCATGGAGGGTGAAGTAGTCCACTCCCTGTTCGGCCTGCTCGATCAGCGTGTCGCGCACGATCTCCCAGGACAATTCCTCCGCCCGCCCGTCGACCTTCTCGAGGGCCTGGTAGATGGGCACGGTGCCGATGGGCACCGGGCTGTTGCGCAGGATCCATTCCCGCGTCTCATGGATGTTCTTGCCGGTGGACAGGTCCATGACGGTGTCCGCGCCCCAGCGGATGCCCCAGGTCATCTTCTCGACTTCCTCCTGGATGGAGGAGGCGACGGCGGAATTGCCGATGTTCGCGTTGATCTTCACCAGGAAGTTGCGTCCGATGATCATCGGCTCGAGTTCCGGGTGGTTGATGTTGGCGGGGATGATGGCGCGTCCGCGCGCCACTTCGGCCCGCACGAATTCCGGCGTGATCCGGGCGGGGATGGCGGCGCCGAAGGCCTGCCCCGGGTGCTGGAAGGAAAGGTCCGCCTGTTCGATGCGACGCTGGTTCTCGCGGAGGGCGATGAACTCCATTTCCGGCGTGATGATGCCCGCGCGCGCATAGTGCATCTGCGTGACATTGCGCCCCGCCAGGGCGCGGCGCGGGGTCCGGCCGAGCGCGAAGCGCAGGCCGTCGAGTGCGGGGTCCGCCAGCCGGGTTCGGCCGAAGGCGGACGAGGGTGCCGCCAGGGATTCGGTGTCCCCCCGCTCGGCGATCCATGCGTCGCGCACCGCCGCAAGACCCTTGCGGATGTCGATGGCGATCTCGGGATCGGTATACGGCCCCGAGGTGTCGTAGACGCACAGGGGCGGATTCCGGCGGGGACCCTCGCGGGTGGCCGTATCGGTCTGCTCGATTTCCCGCATGGGCACGCGGATATCCGGCCGGGACCCTTCCACATGGATCTTGCGGGAACGGGGCAGCGGCTGGATCGCCGCCTGGTCGACCGTGGCGGCCGCTCCCAGGTGCTGCGGATGGGCGTTCATTTTAAGTCAGGCTCCTTCGCAAAAGCGTAAGGAGAGCATTGGGCCAACAACGCTTCCCTACGGCGGTCTTAACCGCGTCAGGTTCAGAGGGTATCTCTCACCTCGCCTGCGTGCAGGCGAGGACCCCTAGCTTTGTGGTACGGTGGCTTGAAATCGCAGCGCCCTTCGGCCTCATTCCCTTGGGCGCACCTGGCGGCGCAGCTCATCCGGCAGCCGCGACCGCGCGACGGCAATGGCTGCAATTGCAATTTCAATGTAGAAGAATTGTAGCATTCGCGGCACCGGTCGTGAACCCGCGACCCATCCCCGGCGCAAAGGGACGCGTCCCTCCTGCCTCAGGCAGGACCGGTCCGCCCGGACATGACGCCAAATGGCCTTGTGATCGGCATAGGGGGCGGCCACGTGCCGCGCCCCCGCCACACCCCCCCGGCACGCGGGTCCGCACCGCGGTATTCGCAAAAGCGGGGTGGCGCAGCTGTTAATGAATGCGCAACGCAAGCAACTTACAATCGCAGAAGCGTGTTGCTTTTGTCTCCCCGTTCACATAGGATGTTATTATTGATAATCGTAAAAGTGTGTTGTTCGCCGTGCTTCACCGTCACCTCAACCATCAGCGCTTCACCCTCGCCGCTATTGACGACGTGATCTCACGCGGTCGATGGAGTGACTGGGCGGAACTGCGGCGGGCCGCGTTGTCCGACCGTGCCCTGTTGGACAAGGTGGAGCGCGTGTGCCGTCCTTACATCTCCGATCCCTACGCGCAACGCCATCACTTCTGGATGCGCTATGCCGAAGAACACCGCACCGCTGCCTGATTGGGAACTCGTTTTGTCCGCTGCCGCACGGCTCCAGCGCATCCTGCCGGATGCCGTGCTGGTCGGAGGAACCGCCTCGGCGATCCACGCAGAGCATCGCTTCTCCCGTGATGCCGACCATGTGCTGACCGATCTGCGTCATCGCTTCGACGAAGTGCTGGCCGAGCTTGAGTCGGTCGCCGGCTGGAAAACGGCCCGTGTACAGCGTCCCGTACAAATTCTGGGCAGTCTTGATGGCATCGAAACCGGTGTTCGTCAGCTTATCCGCGACGAACCGCTGGAAACGGCAGTGGTGGACTATCACGGTGCGCGAATCACGGTTCCGACCGAAGGCGAGATCCTGCGCATCAAGGGCGTGTTGATCCTCAAGCGCAACGCCACGCGGGACTACCTTGACTTCGTGGCATTGGCCGATCACATGGGTGATGAGCGCGTTGCCCATGCGCTGCACGCATTCGACCGGCTCTACCGGCAGGACAGCGGCGAATCACCGCTGCAGCAGCTGCAGGTGCAACTTGCCAACGCGTTGCCCTACGACCTGGAAGAAACGGAACTCGGCGAATACAAGAACCTTGATCCTCGCTGGCACGACTGGCAAGCCGTTAAATCCGCTTGCGCGCACCTTTCGACCATGATTTTCGACCGGGTGTGCGATATGGACGTCGATCGTTCTGACGATTATGGGATGGCGCCTTAAATCGACCGGCTCGCCGGAGAACTACGGGGCTGCGGTGCAGACGCTTGAAGGTGTGTCGCACGTCTTTCTGGATGGCGCGACCCTGCTGTCGCCAGAAATGGAGACGCATTGAGCCATGCCGGCGAACATCCTGAACCTCCAACAGTACCGGGTGCTGCGCGTGGAGGAGACCGACCACGATTACCATGTTACCGCCGAGCCGGTTGATGCGACATCAAGCTGCCCGCACTGCCAGTCCGACCGCCTGACCTCGTGGGGCACACGCGAGCAAGTGTTCAAAGACATGCCCATGCACGGCAAGCGCGTGGGCATCCACATCGACACCAAGCGGCTGCGCTGCCAAGCCTGCGGCAAAACATTCTCGCAGGCGCTGCCGGTGCTTGCCGAGAACAGAATGATGACCGACCGGCTGGCGAAGTGGATCGGGCAGCAAGCATTGAAACGCACATTTACATCGCTGGCCGATGAAACCGGTGTGGTCGAAGGCACGATCCGCAACATCTTCCGCGACTACGTCAACGCGCTTGAGCGGACCGTCCGCTTCGAGACGCCGAAGTGGATGGGGATCGACGAAATCCACATCATCAACAAGCCCCGCTGCGTCATATCGAACATCCAGAACGACACCATCGTGGACATGCTCCACAACCGGAACAAAGACACGGTGGCGAAATACTTGTTCAAGATGCAGAACCGGGACAAGGTGCAGTACGTGGCGATGGATATGTGGACGCCTTGCCGCGATGCGGTGAGCGCGGTGCTGCCAGACGCCACTATCGTTATCGACAAGTCCCACGTCGTCAGGATGGCGAACGACGCGATGGAGAAAGCCCGCAAGGGCTTGCGTGCCGAACTGCCGCCGAAACAGAAACGCGGGCTAATGCATGACCGCTTCGTACTTATGAAGCGCGAGTGCGCGTTGAACGAGCAGGAGCGCCTGAACCTCGACGGCTGGGCGAAGAACTACCCCGCCTTGGGTGAGGCATACCGGCTCAAAGAGGACTTCTACGGCATTTATGAGGCCGGGACGCCGGAGGATGCCATGAGGCGCTACGAGGCATGGCACGGGGGCATCTCGACCGAGATCAGACCCTACTTCGCCGATCTGATCCGTGCCTTCACCAACTGGCAAGCCTTCATCCTCAACTATTTCGACCACCCCGTGACGAACGCCTACACCGAGTCGCTGAACAACCTGATCCGCGTCATGAACCGGCTGGGCCGAGGTTACTCGTTTGAGGCGCTGAGAGCGAAGGTGCTCTTCACCGAGGCTCTCCACAGCCACGAGCACAAGCGGCCGCGTTTCGAGCGCAAGCGTGAGCCGGAGCCGGTGGAAATGGGGCACGGCCTGCCGGACGATGCCATCGGGTACGGGGTGCCGGTAATGGAGAAGGTACCTTCGATGGGCTCGCCCGAAACCTATGGACCGCACAAGCATGAGAAGCGGGATAAGAACTACGGTGTGGACATTCCAACGCTCATTCGCATGATCGAGGCGGGGGAGATTTGACGGCATAGATGGGGCACCTTGTCGGCAGGCACCACGGGCGCCGTGCCGCCAGGAGCCGAACGCCGCTTCTTTCGCCGCAGCCTAGGCGGCCGCGCGCGGGCCGCGGCGCGGGTTTCCTTGGGCGGATTCTATGCGATAATTCCAGACTGCCCGTATCGCCTCATCTCAATCAGATCGGA
>JAKAFK010000044.1 GCA_021817985.1 Pseudomonadota bacterium
CAGGGCCTCGACGCTCGTGAGCGGCGCCGCCGAGTTGGGGAGGATCGCCGCCCCGTAGCTGAACGTCCAGTCGACCCCCATGGGGCTGACGTACGAGCCCAGCCCCTGGCCGTTGGCCGCCGCAGTGACCGAGAACTGCGAGTTGTACGAGCGGACGAGCTTCAGGGGAAATGCGCCGCCGCCCGTGAAGTCGGCCTGCCGCTCGTAGGCGTTCCCGGTGGCGTTGTCCACCGGGTCACCCGAGGAGCTTCCGGGCCCCACCTTGCAGGAGCTCCCGGGCGCCTTGGGGTTGCCTAACTCCTTGGCGCCCGCGCCAGCTGGCTTTTGGCAAATATAATCTCCGTAATGAGCGTTGTAGGAATATGAAGTTAAGCCCGCTGGGCATCCCGCATAATGCCATTCCATGCAATTGGTGAAGCCATCAACAGCTCCCCAGCCAGGACCGTATTGATATATTACGACGGGAAATTCCGCCATTATCTCGCCAACCGGTGTGGATCCCCAGCCCAAATCGTCTGGGGGGACAGATCCATCATGCGGGAAATTGCAGTTTTGCGCGTAATCATACGTCAACCACGCAAAAGCCTTGCAGCCATTCTGGAATGTGCAGTCGTCTGCGTGAACAATATTGGTTACACATCCAACGAGCAAGGCTGCGAGCAGCGAACAAAAAATGAAGACGTCCTTCTCTAGAAACGAAAGGTTCACAGGATACTTAACACAAAAGCTAGGGCGGCTCATTGGAAGATCCGGGACGAAAAACGACAATACCCGGCACATGTTGGACGATTTCATGGAGCGACACTCCCTTTGTTTTTGTTTTCTATCTTCACTTACCCGTCGCACAAACAATGAGCCTTTCGAGCGAGTGGCAATCTTTTTATCGTCAGCGCGCAAGCACTCGGCAGTCACAGGCAAGGAAAAGAGGAATGTCCAGGAGAGGCACACGACCGCAATCAGAGGCGCGACCTCTTGCGTCTGGCAATCCCGCCGTCATAGAGCACTCCCCATGCCCCTTAGACCGGTAACTTTGCGCCCAATGCTTTTCAGCCCTGGTAGCCATTTTCAGACGTGCAGCTTCATTGAAACAGAAAACACCAAACGTTACAAGAACTTCATGAACGAGGAGGAAGTCGCGGCAATTGTGACGAGAGGCGGCCCGTCCGTCTACCTGGCTAATCGGCTAGGTGGTCTAAGGGCACGGGCGGTGATAGTCGATGCCTTAAGAACGCACCCAAATCATGACGCCCGAGCGAGGACTCTCCTACCTTCGCTTTTTACCTTTGCTACCCGTGTCTCCGTCCTGCTGCGCGAGACACCTCCCGATTCTTTGCCATACCGCGAGGTTTTCCGGCGACAAGCGAGCTGCCACCTCCAACGTTCCAGCGTCCCCCTTCGCCAGTTCCATTGATCCTTTCCCCGTCTGCAGCCACTCCCCACTGATCCCGTATACATGCTCGATCGCAAGCAAGACGAGTTTTCGCAAGGGAATCCGCCCGGCCTCGCATTTACTCACACCGGCTTGCGTGAGCCCGATCGCCTCGCCGAAGTCTTCTTGACTCACCCCTAGCGTCTCTCGCGCCTGGCGCAATCGCTCCCCGGCTGCGAGGTGCTCTCTATCGATCATGTAACAGTCCAGTCATATTGCATGTCCCCGAAGTTTACAAAACACGTATCGCTGTCCCCTTCCTGCTCGAACGATTCTTTAATTATTGTTATTCATAACCTAGTATTGATATTGGCCGTATCCAATGCGATCGTCTTACCTATCCCATCGGATAGGGCATGAGCCAGTCATTTTCACCTTGATGAACTATCGGACATGTCTATAACTGTTGGAGTACGCGCCGTATCCGTCTGACGCCCATTCCCTCATTGCCCCGTTGTTTTCACCAACGCAAAAGGAGAAACCAATGCGTGTACGTGCAGCTTTGTCTCGTCTTCTGGCTCTCGTTGCACTGCTTGGCATGGCAACGGTCGCCAATGCCGCCGCCACTGGTATGCCATGGGAAGCCCCGCTCACCGCTTTTCTTAACTCGCTCACTGGCCCCGTCGCTCAGGTCGGCGGTGTTGCAGCAGTTGTCGTCTGCGGACTTGGCATTGCCTTCTCAGATGGTGGATCCGGGCTTCGGAGGCTCATTTGGGTGGCCTTCGGCCTCTCGATCGCTTTCGCGGCCAGCACTTTCTTCCTTCCCCTCTTCGGCTTCGCGGGCGGCGCCGCATTTTAAGGAGAGAGCGCATCATGGCGGCAGCCCCCGAGGAATACCCCCAGGGATTCATCATTCCAATTCACGCATCCTTGACCAAGCGTCTTCTCATGGCCGGGGTTCCGCGTGAGCTTGCCATCACCAACTGGACCTTTGCGGCGGCGCTCACCATTCCGCTACACAGTTGGTACGGCATCCCTCTTGGGCTACTCGTCCACTCCGTTGCCCTGTATGCGGCAAAGAAAGACCCCGATTTCTTCGACGTTTTCCGTCGGGGCATCCGGTACAAGACTTTCTACAGGAGATAATCGCCGTGTTCCTTCTGTTCGCCCTTCTTGCCCTTGCCCTCGCCGGATTTCTTGCTTATGCCTTCCTGACCCCCAACGGGTTTGAGCTATTTACGCTCACCGAGCACAAGCGGCGTTCCACCACCTTTGCCGACCTGTTGCCATGGGCCCGGTTTGTTGCGCCCGGCGTCATCATGAACAAGAACGGCAGCCTCCAGACGACCATGCGCTATCGTGGGCCGGATCTGTATAGTGCCACACCCAACGAGCTCCTGATCATCTGCGCGCGCCTCAACAATATTTTCAAGCGCCTCCCCGGCGGTTGGGCGCTCTATGCGGAAAGCGATCACTACAGGGTCGCAAGCTATCCAGATTCCGTATTCCCGGACCCGATCACGCACCTTATCGATCAGGAGCGACGCCTTTCTTTCGAAACCGGTGAGTTTTATGAGAGCGACTACTACCTGACGCTCATCCATATCCCCCCTCGCGACACGATAAGCAAAATTGCCGCCCTTTTCTATGAGGGCGAGGATCGCCAGGAGACGGACCAAGCCCGTCACGTCATCACCACGTTCCTGCGCGAGCGAGCGCGCATCGCGGACCTTGTGCAAAGCATTCTGCCCGAGTTTTCATTGCTCGACGACACGGAGACGCTCACTTATCTGCATCACTGCATTTCCCCGAAACGGCAGCTTGTCCAGGCTCCGGAGGTTCCTGTATACCTCGATGGGCTCTTGCCCGACACGCCCTTCATCGGCGGGCTCGCCCCCCAGCTTGGCAAGCATCATATCGCCGTGCTCACCGTCTTCGGGTTCCCGAGCACCAGTCAACCCGGCCTTCTCGACGCGCTCAACAGCCTCACAATCTCTTATCGCTGGGTTACGCGCTACATCCCACTCGACAAGATCGACGCGGAAAAAGAGCTCTCCAGCTATCAACAGAAATGGCTGTCCGCCCGCAAAAAACTGCTCGGCGCTTTCAAGGAAGCGGTTTTCGGCGAAGAGTCCCAGATCAAGAACACCGATGCCGTGAACAAGGCGGCAGACGCCGACGCGGCGCAGCAGGAACTATCCGCCGATGCCGTCTCCTATGGCTATTTCACCCAAACCATCGTTGTCACCGACGACGATCCCGCGCGCCTCGAGCGCAACCGCGCCGCGATCGCGAGCGTCTTTGAAAAGCTGGGCTTCACAGTCGCCGATGAAATCCAAAACCACAACTGTGTCGACGCGTTTCTTGGCTCCATTCCTGGCAACACCGCGAACAATGTCCGCCACCCCATCGTCAACACTTTGAATCTCAGCCATCTGTTCCCGCTGTCCGCTGTCTGGGCAGGTCCCAAAGGAGATGCCAACCTGGGCGGCCCACCGCTGGCGCAGACAGTCGCCGAGGGGAATACCCCGTACCGCATCACCCTCAACGTGGGCGACGTGGGGCACGCCATACTCTTCGGCCCCACCGGGATGGGCAAATCCGTCCTCCTCAATTTCCTTGAGGCCCAGTGGCGACGCTATCCAGACGCGCAGGTGTATGGCTTCGACAAAGGCGCCAGCTGCCTCACGCTGACCACAGGCGTCGGAGGCGACTTCTACGATCTCGGGTCGGACAGCGCCGGCCTCGCCTTCCAGCCGCTCGCCCATGTCGACCGCGAGGGCGAGCGGACATGGGCGTTCGAGTGGGCCCAGATGATCCTTATCCACGAAGGCCTGGAGCTTACCCCGGAGCGTAAGGGCGACATCTGGACGGCCCTCGGCAAAGTGGCCAACGCCCCGCGCGACCATCGCACCATGACGCAGCTCATGATGTTCACGTCCGATCCCAAGGTCAAGGAAGCCATCAAGCCCTACACGGTCGAGGGGCCCTATGGACACTTCCTCGATGCGGAGCATGACACGCTCGCCTATGGGCGCTGGCAGTTTTTTGAAATGGGCGAGCTCATGGCGAGCTACCCCCATGTGGTCATGCCCGTTCTCACCTTCCTCTTTCATCGCCTCGAGGAGCGTTTCACGGGCGTCCCCACCCTCATGGTCATCGACGAGGGATGGCTATTCCTCGATCACCCTGTCTTTGCGCCAAAACTGCGCGAATGGCTCAAGACGCTGCGCAAGAAGAAAGTCTACGTCGTCTTCGCCTCGCAAAGCCCCGCCGATGTTGCGAAAAGCCGCATCTTCGAAACCGTCCTCGAGAGTTGCTTTACGCGCATCTTCCTGCCCAACCCGGAGGCCTGCGACCCGACTGTTGCCCAGTTCTACAAGCTTTTTGGCCTCAATGACAGGCAGCTGCAGATTATCGCGATGGCGATCCCCCACTTGCAATACTACTACTCCTCACCTTTGGGCAATCGCCTGTTCGATCTCCACCTCGGACCGCTCGCGCTCACCTATTGCGGCGCCACAGGCGAAGCGGACCGCGTGCTCGCGACCCAGCTGCGCGCAGCACACCCCAACCATTTCAATACGACGCTCCTTCGCACCAAAGGCCTCGCCTGGGCGGCCGACATCGTCGCCGAATTTGAGCCCAAGACCGCGGCCGAAGAGGAACTCACGGCCGCATAACCTCCGCATGTGAAACACTAAGGAGAGAGCATGAAACGCAGCCTCGCAGGCCTTCTGACTATCGCCACCCTGCTTGCCGTGGCGCCCGCGCGTGCGCAAATTCCAGTCACGGACGTGCTCAATCTCGTCCAGAACACGCTGAACGAAGCCAACACGCTCCAGACGACCGTCAATCAGGCGACGCAGATCTTCAATCAAATGCAGTCGCTCGCGAATGAGGCCCAAAACCTCAAGTCCATGAGCCCGACCGCGGCCGCGACGCTGCTTGGCAATTTCAACACTGAGCTTTCCAACCTCAACACCGCAATGGGGAGTATCGGCGGGCTCGCCAACAATCTTGCCTCGCTCACGTCGAACTACAACGGCCTTTACCCGACTTCGAGCGGCCGGCTTACCAGCGCGCAGCTGCAAGCGCAGATAGCGAGCTGGCTTGCCGAGGCCAGGAAAACCACGATCGGCGCCTACCAGGTCACCGGCCAGGTGATGGCCGATCTCCCCAATAATCAGGCCGACATCAACACCGCCGTATCCGCCTCCAACGCCGCAACCGGCAATCTCCAGGTCGCGCAGACCGGCAATCAAATCCTTGGGCAGATTGCGGAGCAGCTGGTACAGCTCAACGCGCAGCTCGCCGCCTTCATCCAGGCGCAAACCGACATCATGAGCCAGCAAGTGCAAGCCACCGCATTCAGCCAACAGTATCAGGCGCAAGACAATGCCGCCTGGACAGCCCCTCGCACGCCCACGGCATCCGTCGGCCAACCCCTTCTCCATTAAAAGCAGGGAGTCATCATGCGCGTATTCGTGGTTTATTTCGCAATCCTCGCGGCCTTTGTTGCCGGTTGTTCCAAGCAACCTGTCGCTTCTTCCAAGCAGCCGCTGCCTATTCCGGCGAGCGAAATGACGCTTGCCCAGGCGAAGTCTTATGAGGCGCGGTGCTTTCAATACGGCAGCTTGAGTGATCCGCGTGTTCCTTACTCCGTCGAAGATTGTCAAGCAGTCTATAGGCGCGCGGATGACCTCACGTGGCGACAACCTCCCGCGCCCACTAAACCGGTTGGACAACCCCTGCTCCACTGAGGACCCACGCTCATGCGCGCGCTTTGTCGAAAGAGCCTGTTTTTCGTCGCCTTGCTGTTGCTGCCGGCAACGGCATTTGCTGCACCCTTGCCAATGGATGCCGGCATTCTCACGACGGTCCTCGACAGCTTTCTTGCGATCTTTAGCGGCGGTTATTCCGCTCTTTTGCCGCATGCCGAGAGGCTTCTGTTTCTGATCGCCGCCATCGAGCTCACGCTTGCCGCGCTCTACTGGGCACTCAAGGGCGACAATTTCATTGTCGATGCGATCCGGAAAACGCTTGTCATCGGCACCTTCGCCTATTTCGTCCTCAACTGGCCGACCCTCATCAATGCCGTCTTGAGCGGTTTCATTTATGCCGGCCAGACGGCGGGCACCGGTGGCGGCGGCGGAGCTATCCTCGCCCTTACGGACCCGTCACAAATCATTTCAGATGGTCTCCATGCCGTTCGACCCATCACCACAACTATTCAGTCACTCACCCGTGGTTGGGGCTTTCTAACAAATTTCGTTTCGGTCATTCAGCTTGGTTGGGCGCTGATCTTCACCCTGATGGCTTTCTTTATTCTGGGCATCCAATGCTTCATGTCGTATCTCGAGTTCTACATCGTTGCGGTGCTCGCGCTTATCCTCGTGCCTTTCGGGGTATTCCGGCACACCGCCTTCCTTGCGGAAAAATCTCTTGGCGTGATCATTTCACACGGCGTCAAGCTCATGGTGCTGGCATTCATCGTCAGCGCCGCCAGCCCAATCCTAGCGGAAGTGGCCACCGCTCTCCCCGGCACAATTGTTCAAACCTCGCAAGCCTTCTCGATCATGCTTGCCTCCATGGCAATCGCTTTCCTTGCCTGGCATGCACCCGCCGTTGCCGGCGGCATGATGAGCGGCGGCCCCAGCCTCAATGCCGGCACCGCCATCTCGACCGCCGTCTCTGCAGGCATCGGGGCCGCTCTCGGTGCGACCGGAGCCGCGTCGGCCGCACGCGGGATCGCCAGCGACGGCGCCCAAGCGACCCTTGCAGCCACTCGAGCGCTCGGCGCAGGCACCACCGCAGCGCAGATGGGTGCCGCCTCCGCCGCCATGGGCGGGGCCGGCGCTCTGGGACAAGCGGCCGGCGCTGCCCGTGGCGTGGCCACACTCGCGGGCGGTGCCGCGCGAAGCGCCGTCACGACGCCGGCCGGCGCGGTTGCGCAATCCTTCAAGGATGCCTGGGACTCCGGGCGTCTCTCGGGCTACCGCAATACCGGGGGCGTCACCGCCGCTCAGATCAACCGCACCCCTCCCCCGCCTCCCCCATCTGCTCCGAGAGCCACGAGCTCAGCCCGGGAAGCCATGAGCGCCATACATCTTGCCCAAGCGGCGGTACCGCCAACCGCCAGCCCTGGGCCAGGCATCAACGTGCCGCTCGGCGGCGCTTAACCCAGATACCGCGAGGACATCATGGCACTCACCAATCTCACCAAAGAGCTCATGACCAAAAGGCCTCCCACGACCCCGGCTTCGGCCCCGCATACGCCTTACCAGCGCGCCGAGGAAATATGGAATGACCGCCAGGGCAGCCTCATCAAGAATGCCGCCAACTGGCGCAAGGCGTTTTTCGCGACCCTCGTTTTTGCGGGTGCGCTCGTCGCCGGCCTCGTATACGAATCCACCCGGTTGAGCGTCGTCCCCTACTTCGTCGAGGTCAACCGCGCATCGGGTGAGGTCCATGTGGTCGGCAACATCAGCCAGATCCACTACGTCCCCGGAAACGCGGAAACCGCCTACTTCCTTTCCAAGTGGGTCGAGTGGGTACGTTCCGTCCCTCTTGATCCCGTGCTGGTCAAGCAGCGCTGGCTCAGCGCATACGCCTTCATGCGCCAGTCCGCCGCCAATGAGCTTAACCAGTGGGCCCGCACCGACCACCGCTTGACCCAGATCGGCCAACAAACCGTCGCGGTCCAGGTCCGTTCCGCCGTCCCCATTGCCAACAGCAAGAGCTATCAAGTGCGCTGGCACGAGATAGTCCGCAACGCCCAAGGCGCCATCGCGAAGCAATACGACATGACGGGCACGTTTACCGTCGACTATCAGATCCCCCACGACGTCAAAACGCTTTCCGTCAATCCGATCGGCCTCTACATCGTGAGCTACCAATGGGCGCGGGATAACCCTTAACGGGTCATTTTCTCGCCCGTGACCGATCTTTTCGATTACACCGAAGGAAATGCCATGACCCGACTGCGAATTCTCCCTCTCTTGCTCTTCACCGCATCGATCGCCGCCCCCGCCCTTGGAGATCCCGTCGTGCCGGCGCCGGGCGCGGCTCCCACGGCCGCTTACATGCAGTCCCAGATCCGCGCAGCACAGGTGGCCCTCGCACGAGCCAACGAGCGCCTGGCCGCTACAAAGACCGCCACGGAAAAGCGCCTTCACGCTTCCGCAGATCCGGCCGCCCCCAGACTTGCGTCCGTCTCGCAAACACCCCCCTGCCCTCTCGTCGCGCAGGCAAGACCCTCCCATCGGTACAGGCCCGCCTCCGCGGCTGCCCGCGTCAATGCGCTTGCGCGCGAGCTGGCGCAGGCCAAGAGCCAGTTGGCGCTCTTCCAGCACACCCACGACGCCGTGCAGGATGCGACGGATGCCACCTACATCGGCGCCAAGAGCCTCTTCGCCTATTCCCCCGACATGGTTTACCACATCAACACCGCGATCGGGCACGAAACCAACATCGAACTCGAACCGGGCGAAGTCATCACAGGCAGCAGCAAACTCCCGCTCACCGGAGACAGCACGCGCTGGACCGCCGACACCACCACCGCGGGTTCGCCCCCCAACCAGGTGACGATCGTCGTGGTCAAGCCTCTCTGGCCCGGCATCAATACCAACATGCTCATCACGACCAACAAGCACATCTACAACATCACCGTGAGCTCGGGCGACAGCGTGGACTCCCCCTATATGCCCGTCGTCGGATGGACTTATCCCTTCGACGAGCAAAAGGCTCAAATGAAGCTCGCCGCCGAAAAGACGCGCGAGACCGCCAGCCGCGAACGCATCGCCGTCGATCCTGCCCACCTCGCCTTCGCCTACGCCATCCACGGCGATGATTATCCATGGAAGCCGCTGCGCGTCTTCGACGACGGGACCAAGACCTACATCGAAATGTCTCCCCTCATGAAAAGCTACGACGCCCCCGCGCTGTTCGTGATGAGCAGCGACAATACCCCCTTCCTCGTCAACTACCGCGTCAAGGGCAACTACTACATCGTCGACCGCTTGTTCCGAAAGGCCCAGCTTCGCATCGGCAAAGAAAGCGTGGACATCGTCAACAAGGATGCCCCGCATACGGCCCATAGCACCGCCCCCTGGTCCACCCATCATTCCCCCTTCTTCACGAACAGCTGACCCTGGAGCCCACCATGCTCGATCAGAGAATCGAACCGACGATCCAGGACGACACGCCAGGTGAGGCGCCCCCCGGGCAGGATGAGGAGTTCTACATTCCTCCCCATGACGTCAAGTCGCTCACCGACCCGCCGCCACTGCCGCGCGTCAAACGCTTCAACCGCCGCACGGCCGCGATCCTTCTGGTTGTTTTCGGGTTTGTGGCCATCCTGTCGCTGTCCAAGGCGTTTCGCCCCCGTACGATCAAGACGCCACCCCCAGACAACGCCCAGATCAGCGCGGCGCGGAATCCGTCACCCGACGACATGGTTGCGCATCTTCCCGGGAGCTACGCACAGGTGCCGAAGCTAGGCCGCCCGCTTCCCGGCGATATCGGCGTCATCGCCCGCGACGCCGCCTCGAGAACCGCAGCCACGGGCGGAACGGAAGGCGTGCCAGGCGAATTTGCGCAGACCCCGCGGGCCGCCGCACCGCTGACACCACTCCAGCAATACGAGCAGCAACAACAGATCGATGCGCTGAAACAACAGCAAGCGGCGCTGGAAAGCCACGTGAGTTTTAGCGGCGGCAGCGGCAATGCCGACAGCCCGGACATTGCCAGCCTGCTTCCCGGCGGGAATCATACGGGCGCCATGCCCGTCGCCGCCAACGGCCAGCAGGATGGGGGTTCGTCCTTTGATCGCGCCAATCAACAGGCCGGTAAGGACCGCTTTCTGAATCAGCGGAGAACCGGGAAATTCAAGCTCCACCATGGCGTCTACTACCCGACATCTCCCTTCACCCTGCAGGCCGGCACGATCATTCCTGGGGTTCTTGAAACCGGGATCAACAGCGACTTGCCCGGCCAGATCAAGGGCCGGATCACCGAGAACGTCTACGACACCGTAACGGGCACCCATCTGCTGTTGCCCCAGGGCACGGTCCTGCTTGGCACCTACGACAGCCATGTCACCTACGGTCAAAGCCGCGTCCTCGTCGTCTGGACACGGATTTGCCGCCCCGACGGCAGCTGCATCGACACCGAGGGGATGCCCGGCACCGACCTGTCCGGCTATGCCGGCCTCACCGGCAAGCTCGACCGGCACTACCTGCAGCTCTTGGGTGGCGTCGTCGTCGCCTCGATCCTGGGCGCCGGCACCCAGATGGCGACGGGGGCCAACACGACCACCCCCAACTTCGGACAGCTTGCGGCCCAGGGCGCTGCGATCACCATCAACAACGCGGGCCAGCAGATCACGCGCAAGGAGCTTAACGTGCAGCCCACCATCATCGTGCATCCGGGCGAACGTTTCACGGTCTTCACGACCAAGGATATGGTCATTCCGCCGTATCGAGGATAGCTGGGGCGGTTCCTATCGAAACCATTACGACACATGAGCGATTGCCAGCGATCCGGCATGGTGGGCCTCGTGATGCCGATACCCCAGCGCTACGCGCCGAGCCGTGACCCATGCCGCACTGCACCGCGTTTCACCATACTCAGGAGATCCGATAATGCCAAAACAAGCCACCTCCCGTTTTCCCGCAATTGCAGTCGACGACGAGGTGATCAAGCTGAAGGTCGACATCACCCGCGAACTGCAACAGGAAATCGAGCGCTACACCGCCTACTTCACCGAGCAAACCGGCAAGAAACCGCGCTCCCAGGAAGCCGTCATCGCCGGCCTCCTCGGCGATTGCCTTGACCGCGACAGCGCGTTTCAGAAGTGGAAGAAGCAGCGCGGCGACAAGGCCCAGCCCAAGGCCCCGTCATGACGGCTGTCATCGAGCGGCTTCGCGCCTCTCCGAAAACGGTCCAGGTGGCGCTCGTCCTCGGCGCCGCATGGGTGCCCTACTTCTGCCTGCCGATGCATCCGATCCTCGGCATCATCGCGTTCGGCGGATTCACCACGGCCTTCCTCGCCGCACAACCCTTGCGCCGCCGAAACCCCGCCCCATCCGCAGCCGATGGGGAATCGGAATAAGGAGAGTTTTCGCATGCGCAATTTCCGCCTCCTTCCGCTCACGTTCCTGCTCCTCGCATCCTGCGCCGCACAGCGGCCGCAGCCCCAAAAGTTGTCGGCCGTCCTCGCGCATTACCACTTCAGCTATCGCATGACGGATCGCCGTGCGGTGTCCCTTATCCAGGTCTTCGACGATGGCACCCGTACCTATCTCCAATTCAAGGAGCCCTATGCGGCGCCCGTCATCACGGCGGACAACACCAACACCCCACTGCCGTACTCGCGGCAAGGCCTCTTCGCAATCGTCGATGGCGTTTATTCCTCCTTGACGGTTACGACCGTTGGCCACCGCACTGTTGTGCACAACGACAGCCGGGGGGCTCTGACCCCCCTGCCCGCTCCGGTCGCCGCGGTCATCCATCGTCCGCGCGTTGAATCGTTGCCGCCGGCACTGGTTCCCTCGCCCACTCCTCCGGCCTCCCATCCGGCGACGCCGTTTCTTGCATCCCTGTGGGCTGCGCCTGGCGGCCGCAGCAGCGTCGGGTTCGATGTCCCGTTCGCCCGAAGGGCCCTCAGGCTTGGCCCCGAAGGGGATGCCGTGCTTAACAAGGCCGCGCCGATCGCGGCCGCTGCCCAACACATCACGCTTTATGGGCGCGCGACGTCCGGCAATGCGGAGAGCCTGTGTGCAACCGACCGGCGCGCGCTGCAGCGCGCCTGGCTTGTCATGGCGGACCTCGTCAGGCACGGCGCGGATCCGGGCAAATTCCGAGTGTTCTATTCGGGCAAGAAGGGTGTCGATCTGGTCGAGGTCAGGATCGACAAGGGCGCCACCTCTACAGCCAGCTTATCAGGCGCGAGCGCTCTCGAGACGGCGCGCACGGCAAAGGAGTGAGAACCCATGGCCTTGTCGTGCAACCCCAGCAAGCCCGCCGCGACTCGTCTGGCTTCGCGGAAGACGGACTCATTGCAAGACAAACGACTGGCTTGTGACATCGCTGCGGGGCGAGGGGCCGCCGCCGGCCCGAGAGGGCGGCGGGGTTTCGGGCCCGTCCACGGCGGCGATGCCGTCCCGGCCGCAGGCCGCCCGCAGGGCCGCGCCGCCGACCGGCGCGGGGACATGGCCGTCCGGGCACTGACCGTGGATGCGCTCCATCGGTTGTAAGCGTGTCAAGGAGATTGATTTCTCCCTGATGACCCTGCGCGTTACCGCGTTCTGACAAGGAGACTCTTTCCATGAAGTGCAAAATGCTCAAGGTTGTGCTTCCAGGGTTTCTCGCAATTGCAGCCCATGCGGCCTTTGCCGCGTCTCAAAACGAGTGTGCCATCTGGCTATGTCTTCCCGATGGCTTCCCCAGCGGCTGTGGGGCGGCCCATTCGGCGATGATCAATCGGATCAGGCACCGCAAGTCACCGCTGCCCGACTTCGGTTCCTGCAGCGCCAACCCCAGGGCCGTGGGGGGCGCACGGCTCTCTTACCAGCAAGGCTACGCGGCGTACATCCCGCCGCATGAGGAATGTTCGTACGACTGGTTCGGCACCCCGACCAGTTGCAGCCGTGTTCCCGCGCAGTATGTGGACGGTCAGTGGTGCACCTTCGATGACGGCGGGAGTGGGACGCCAGCCGGCTGCACGGGCACGGCCAGCTTCATCAAGGTGTTCACGGGCGGCCGTCAGGCCGGGAAGACGTATTACTGGGGCATGTGAGGGACAAGGGTTTTCTGAGGATGGGTGTCAGTTCCCCCTCGGTGCGGTCGGGAGGGTTGCCGGAGGTTCTGGGTATCCGGGCGGGCTGTCGCGCTTCGCGTCGAGTCGCCGGGAGGGCGGCAGAAGATTCAGTCGGTGCGTAGCGCCAGGGCAGCGCACGGGGAAGTGGCCCGACCCCGAGAGGATTGTATGTGAGCGGAAGGCGTGGCGCCGGGGAGGTTCCCTCCACTGCGTCGGCGAAAATCTTTGACGGTGTTAGTTCGCGGGGGCTGCGCCCCCCTGTCCTACGGGCCTGCGGCCCTCGGCGAACTCGACCCCCGGGGGGAGGGCGTGCCCTCCCCCCGCCTACGGCGGCTCCCCTCACCCCGCGCCTTCGGCGCAGGTTGGGCAAGGAAGGGGGGCAGGAAACGTGCGCGGTCAGGGGTTTCGAGGGTCGAGTATGTCAAGGAAAAGGACTAGACAAGGAGGGATAATCGGCTATAACGGAATCATGGGGGGCGGAAGAAAGGATACGAATAAACAATGGTCAACATCAGCCCAGGGAGCGCAAAGGTGGCCGAAAATCTGCTGGGCCAAATCGAGGAAGCGATTCCCGTTCTCGGCCCGTTCGTTTCCCCGTGCCAGCTGAAACTGATGACGAACGCCGCCCATGGAGACGGCGAGGAAGGCGAGGCCATGATGAGGCTAATAGTGGACATGGCCAATCGGATCAAGGGTGCGGGGAGGACCGACCGTCAGGGCGTGGAAAACGAAGAGGCGATCGTGACCCTGCATTACTTCCTCGGTCGGGCGGACTGGTACATCATCGAGAAGGGCAAGGATGGCCGTGCAGAACCCGCCTACGGTTTTGCGGTGCTCAACGGCGACATCGGCATGGCCGAGTGCGGTTACATCAGCATCGAGGATCTCACCCGCAAGGGCGCCGTGCTG
The DNA here is from genome assembly GCA_021817985.1 of Pseudomonadota bacterium. Taxonomy (GTDB): domain Bacteria; phylum Pseudomonadota; class Gammaproteobacteria; order Burkholderiales; family JAKAFK01; genus JAKAFK01. The sequence goes on from JAKAFK010000044.1 coordinate 14,100, forward strand.
GACCTGCATTTCACCCCGTGCACACTGCGCGAGGTGCGCGCGAAACATGAACTGCTCCGCGCCGGCTACTAGCCCAGCCCCCCCACCCCGTGGAGTACAGGGCACGGAGCCCAGGCACCGTAGTCGTTCGGTGAGGGCGGATTCCGGGAGTGGAGGTGATGTCATGTTCCCGTCCGACGGCACGCCCGGGTGCGAAGACGGAACGCCTGCGGCGTGGCGTGCCTGGCGCGTGTCCTCGAGGGCGGCGCGGCCGCCTGCGGGGGCTGCCGCCTACCGGCGGGGCCAGGAGGGCCAAAGCACGAAGGACATCCGCCATCTGGGATCTGGGGCAAGGGCCCGGGCGGGAGGTATGCTCTGGCTACGATACGTTGAAATCCGTAGGTCTGTCGGTTGACCCGTTTTCTACCGCCGCCGACGCTGCGCGCTCGGCGTATTCGATACTCACGTAAGAAAGGAATCCACCCGATGAAGCGCTCTGCCCTACTCTCCGTCATTTTGGCGGCGGTCGCCACGAGCCCGGCGCGCGCCGCAGACTTCGAGACGACCGCGCGCGTGCTCAGCGCCACGCCGCGCATGGAAACGTACAGCGTGCCGCACCAGGAGTGCACGACCGTGGCCCCGACCGCTTCGAATAATCGCAGCGTCGCCGGCTCCATCATCGGCGGCATTGCCGGCGCCCTGCTCGGGGCGCAGGTGGGCCAGGGGAACGGCCGCGTGGCCGCCGCCGCGGTGGGCGCGGGGACCGGGGCGATCGTCGGGGACCGCATGCAGAACGGAAACGGGCAACCGGGCCAATCCTGCACGACGGTTTACCAGCAGGAACAACGCCCGAGCGGGTACATGGTGACGTACCAGTACCATGGCCAGACCGTTACGGACTGGCTGCCGAACGATCCGGGCGCGTTTGTCCACGTGCGCGTCCACCTTCAAGCCGTCGACTGAGGAGGACGGGCCGCGCTATCTGGACACGCGCGAAGGCATGGGGCGGAGCCGCTGCGTTTCAGGGTGTGCGCCGGGTGGGTCCGCCGCCGTCACCTTTCCGCGGAGGGGCGTGATGCGAAAGAAGAGGCGAATGAGCGCCAGCGAGTTCGAGGCGGTGCGGCCGCTCCTGAATATCTCCCAGGAGCGTGTCGAGGCGGCCCGGCTTGCGCTGGTGGACGACCGGACGTTCCAGACTGTGGGCGAGCGATACGGGTGGAGCCGGCAAGCGGTCTGGGATGCCGTGGGTGTGGTATGGAAGCAGTTTGGGCGGTACAAACGGGCGCTGGCTGCGATGGAGGGCGGCGTGGCCCTGCCGCCCGGGTGGGAAAGTGCCACCATCGCGGCGCCCACGGCGATGATTGCCCGTTTCCGGCTGGAAGCGGCCGAGGCGGCTGCGGCCGCCGGATGGGTGGCGTCGAACGGGGGTCGGGCCGGTGAAAGGGGTGCCGAGGCATCGATGCGCCGAAACGCGGGAGATTGACAATAGACTACCGCATTCCTATAGTCATAGGGCCAGACCTGGAAAACGTACCGAAGACTCCCCTATGCCCAAAGCCACCCTACTCGCCGGATCGATGACGGCAGAACAGTTTGACGCCATCGCAGCACGTTTCGCCCAAATGTCGGCGCGTGGGAAAGCGCTCGCCCGTCGTGTGCTGGTCGACGGTCTGTCGATCGCCGATGCGGCCCGGGAGTTTGGGTTGAGTCGGGAGCGGGGCACGCAGTGTGTCAGGAAGTTCGATAACGCCCTCTACCCCGCCGATTGGGTGAGCGCCGTCGTACGCCTTCCGCCGGCGCTCATGCTGGCGGTGCAGGAGATGGAAAAGGAGGCACTGGCGAAATGGCGCGCCGAACGGGCAGCCGTCCTGGAAAAGCGATAGGCGGTACCATACAAGCGCCATGCGGGTACGGTAGCAGCATCGCATAGGAACCAGACCAGTACCACACCAGTACGGCACGCAGACAGTACCGGTATGGTAGTGTGGCGCGGTTGCGCGTCGCAGGGGGTTGCGGCGGTTGATCTCCGGGGTGGGTCGGTGGCATGGTTCGCGGGTTTTCTATCACCGCAAAATGGTACTGGTGTGGTACTAGATTGACACAAGTCGCGTACCCGTCGCATACTGGCGCGATACGGCTACCGTACTAACATGATATTGGAGCGATACGATGATCCTGCTCGTTGGGGGTGAGAAGGGGGGGACTGGGAAGTCGACAGCCGCGACGAATCTGGCGGTTTGGTGTGCGCTCGAGGGAATGAACGTCATTTTGCTCGACGCGGATTCGCAAGGCACGTCCCGCAACTGGAACGATCGTCGCCAGCAGGCGGGGCTTCCCAACATCCCTTGCCAGGCCGGCACCGGAAACATCTTCAACCATGTGCAGGATCTGGCCAAGCTGTACGAGCATGTGATCATCGACGCCGGTGGCCGCGACTCCAAGGAACTACGTTCCGCGGCCGTTGTGGCGGACATCTGGTACACCCCGGTACAGGCGTCCCAACCCGATCTCGAAACGCTCGCCAAGGTGCGCGAACTCGCGCAGCAGGCCCAGGCCATGAATCAGGCCTTGAGCATCCATGCGTTTGTCACCCGGGCGCCAACGCACCCGAACATCGACGAGCTCGCCGAAGCCAAGAACCTCATTGCGGATTTTCCGGATTTTCCGGAATTGCAGCTGGCCGATTCGGTGATCTTCGAGCGAAAGGTCTACCGCGATGCGATGATCGAGGGGAGGGGAGTGATCGAGACCGGCAATTCCAAGGCGAAGGCCGAAATCCAATTGTTGGCGCAGGAGATATTTCAATGAGCAAATTCAGAGTGGCGAAAAGCGTGGATCCCGCAAAACTGGATGCGTTCGTCGAAGGGGCAGGGCGGCCGGCCGTCCAAGCGGTTGCTCCGGCGCCGGCGGCCAACCCGGCTGCGGCGCCCCGTGCGGATAACGAACATCCGTGGGAGAATTTCGCTCCCGATGCGCTCCCCAAGACCGGCATCAACCTGCGGCTCAACGACTACGAGCATCAAGCCTTGAAGTGGCTTGCCGAGAGGGATGACCGCAGTTTGCAATACACGCTGAAACGGCTGCTCAAGCAAGCGCTCGAAACGGAGCTGCCCCGCTGATCGCACCGTACGGTATGGTACTGGTATCGTACTATCCGAAGCGGGCAGGCGAGGGCACGTTGCGACAGGCGACTGATCCGGAACGGCACACGATAGACGACAAAGGGGTTCGGTAATGGCGAAGCTGGAGAATGACCATTTTTCCGAAGGTATGACCATCGTTGAGGATGTCGTGCAACTGGAATTGTTCGTGCCGGCGGATAACCCGGATCTGGCATTCAAAGAGGACAATTCCTCCCTCGAACTGCCGCTGTTCAGCCTCTCGAAGAACAAAGACATCCGGATTCGCGAATTCACCAGGGGAGGGCGCTTCGTCCGCATCGTCCCCAGCGTCGTCGGCGCGGCGACCCAGTTCGACAAGGACTTGCTCATCTACGCCGTGTCGAAGATCGTCCAGGCGAGAGAGGAGGGGAGGCCGATCTCCCGCCGCATCCGCATCAAGACGTTCCCGTTCCTTGAAGCCACCCGGCGAAGCCAGGGCGGCGCCGCCTATACCCGAGTGGTCGAGACCTGCATGCGCCTCAAGGGCACGACCCTCGTGACCAACGTCAAGAGCACAGAGGAAGAGAGTACCGAAGGCTTCGGCTTCCTCGACGACTTCAAGGTGACCCGCCGCACCAAGAACGGAAAAGGCGCGATCGAGGTCGAAGTCACGATTTCCGAGTGGCTCTATCGCGCCACCCTCGCCAACGACATCCTGACGCTCAATCCCGAGTACTTCTCGCTCAGCCAGCCCCTGGAGCGGCGCCTGGCCGAGCTCGCCCGCAAGCATTGCGGCGACAAGGCATTCTGGAAGATCGGCATCGATCTGCTGCATGAAAAAACGGGCAGCCAACAAACGCCGCGCCGCTTCAAGCAGGAGCTCAAGGGGATCATCGCCGCCAATCGCCTCCCGGACTACCGTGTGACGCTGGACGAGGCAAACGGCCGGTGCGACGTGGTTTTCCTGACGAAAAATACCCGCAAATTGCTCGCCGAAATGGTCAAGGGCCCAAACGCGGCATGGCTCCAACGCGTGGCCATGCCCGCCATCACGCAGCCCTGAGAGAGCCCGCTGGCTTGAGGTCTTATCGTCTATCGTGTGCTTTCCAGCGCACTGCGGGTAGGAATATAGCCAGTCGTTTATCGTGTGCCCTGGGCGTGCGACCAATGCTGGGGGTTAAAAGGCTGGAATCCATGACTGGTGCGTCATTCGAGGCCACCTGGCTGCCGATTTCCGGCTATTTCCCGGCCACGGGCCCCGGATTGGCCATGGATCGGGTCAAGATACGCGCCGGGATCGCCGTTTTTAGCTTAGGTGCTGTCTGCCATCCTGGTAAAGGAAGGCGGCTCGGGACTTCGCCGCGTCTTTCGCTCCAGAGCGCGCCTATGATGCATACCGCAATGCCTTTTATTACAAGCACTTACGAAACTCGTCCGCAGTCGGACCACACGTACACTGCGCAACTAAATGAATTGACGAACAATTTAACTTGGCGGGTGTTGATCGAGGGCTGTTCGTTCGTCTATCGTGTGCTTTTTGGGCCATTGGAGCGGATGGCTTCGTTCGTCTATCGCGTGCCTGGGCGCTCGTCTATCGCGTGCTTTTCCCGGGCGATTTTGACGCACGTAACCGCTTATTTCGGATGGCGTTTATGGCAACTGCCTGATAATTCGCTTGAAGGAGGCGGCAGATTTTCCCCCATAAAAACAGTCGTCTATCGTGGAACAATCGGCCCGTTTTGTGGATAACTCCACCCCCGTTCGTCTATCGCGTGCCGCTCAGTCGTCTATCGCGTGCTTCGCGCCTCGTCTATCACGTGCCTCGCGCCTCGTTTATCGTGTGCTTTTGCCGCCCGGAAACCCGCGCCAGTCGGGCGTCGCCGGATTTGTAACACGCGCGCGTTTAACAGTTCTTCTTTTAACGTTTTAACAGCGCCGCCTCTTGGGGGCTACGCCCCCGCCGGCTCGACCCCACCCGATCGGCCTACGGCCGATCACCCGGCATCCCCCAATCGGTGCGCGGCTTTGCCGCGCCAGTCCTTTCACCTACGCCGTGCCCCAACGGACAACGCGCTACGCGCGCCCTACGGGTGGGGTTGGCGCGCGTCCTACGGCCGCTTCCAACCCCATTGTCGGGCTTCGCTCGCCCGCGAGGCCTTCGGCCTCTTGTCGAGCTGCCGATGGGCGTGCCCATCCGTGGACAACCTCCACCAGCAAGAAATCCACTCCTGACCTGTTTAGCAGGGAATGGGTTGTTCAGTCTTTGCTAATATACACGCACTCTATGCCGGTATCCTTGACATTAGACTACCGTATGCTATAAAGAATCATGGTCATCAACGATGACCGCCGTCCGGGGCGGTTTCCCCGGCTAACTTTAGGAGCCTTTACATGGAACTTGCAAGCCGTTTTCGTGATGCCCACGTCCTTCGGTCCAACAGCCCTTTGAGCGATGACCAGATCAGGGCGGTTGCCCCATCGATCTTCGCCGAGGAAAAGCACACCAGCCGCTCGGCCCGATACACCTACATTCCCACCATCGACGTATTGGCAGGGCTCAAGAAAGAGGGCTTTCAGCCCTTCATGGTGTGCCAGACCAAGACCCGCGACGAGAGCCGCAGCGAGTTCACGAAGCACTTGCTCCGACTCCGCCACGCCGACCAGATCAACGGCGACGAGGCGAACGAAATCATCCTGCTGAATAGCCACGACGGGACGAGCAGCTATCAGATGCTCGCAGGCTGTTTCCGCTTCGTGTGCCAAAACGGCATGGTGCGCGGCAACACGACGCACGATATCCGCCTGCCGCACAAGGGCAACATCGTCAACGACGTGATCGAAGGGGCCTTTACCGTGCTGGACGAGTTCGAGGACATGGCCGGCGAGGTGGAAGGCATGAAGGCCCTGCCGCTGACCACCGAAGAACAAGGCATCTTTGCACGGCACGCCCTGGCGGCCAAATACGAGGACAGGGCCGCGCCCATCACCCAAGAGCAGGCCTTGCGTGCCCGCCGCTTCGAGGATCGCGGCAGCGATCTTTGGTCGACCTTCCAGCGCGTGCAGGAAAACGTGATCAAGGGGGGCCTGCAGGCCCGCACCGCCAACGGGCGGCATACCCGCACGCGCCCCGTGCAAGGTATCGACCAAAGCGTAAGGCTTAACCGCTTGCTGTGGTCTCTTGCCCAGGAAATGCGCGCCCTCAAGGCCTAAAGCGGCCGTCCCCCGAAAGGGGGACACCCCGGCTTCCGGTGGGGCGATCCGCCACCTACTGATCGGAGATACGGAAAATGTCCAGCAAAGAAACCACTGCGAACAATGAAAAACTTGCGCAGTTGCCCCTTTCGTCCCTGTTTCGCTCGCCACTCAACGTGCGCACGAAGCGAGGGACCAACCTCGCAGAGCTCGCTGCCTCCATGCTGGCCCATGGCGTCCTGCAAAATCTGGTTGTGACCCCGGAGCTCAAGAAGCGCAAACCGACCGGCCGCTATGGCGTCGTGGCCGGAGGCCGGCGCCTGGACGCGCTTACGCGGCTGCACGGCGAGGGGAAGATCCCAGAAGCCTATCCCGTGGCCTGCAAGATCATCGGCGAGCGTGAGGCGGTCGAGCTCAGCCTTGCGGAAAATTGCGGGCGCGAAGCGCTCCACCCCATCGACCAGTTTCAGGCATTCAAGGCCCTGGTCGATGGGGGAAAAAGCGTCGAGGACGTGGCGGCCGCGTTCGGCGCGACACCATTGACCGTCAAGCGCAGGCTCAAGCTCGCCAACGTCGCGCCGCGCTTCCTCGATCTTTACCGGAACGACGAAATCACGCTTGAGCATCTGATGGCGTTGGCGCTCACGGACGATCATGCCCGCCAAGAAGAGGTGTGGGACAGCCTCGAAGGCTATGCATGCCAGCCGTGGAGAATCCGGCAGCTGCTCACGGAACAGGAAATCGACGTTTTGCGCGATCCCATGGCGCGGTTTGTCGGGGTGGACGCCTACGAGGCCGCCGGCGGGATCGTGCGCCGAGACCTTTTCAGCGATGCCGACGAGGGCGGGTTCATGACCGACAAGGCCCTGCTCGAACGGCTCGCCCAGGAAAAGCTTACCAGCGCAGCGGCAACCGTCCAGGGGGAGGGCTGGGCATGGGTGGAGGTCAGGCCTCGCGTGGACTTCGCGGAACTGTCCGCTTATGGCCGCGTGGAGCCGGAGCGCCGCGAACCCACGCCCGAGGAACAGGAAAGACTGGAAGCCATCGGCAAGGAGATGAACGAGCTTCAGGAGAAAATCGATAACGGCGAGATCTCGGAAGACGATGACGAGGCCCTGGCGCGCTTTGATGCGCTGGAAGCCGAGCACGAAGCGATTGGCGAAGGCCTCCTCGTCGCATCCGAGGAAGACCACAGCTTGGCGGGCGCTTTGGTCACCATCGATTCGAGCGGCAGCCTTCATGTCAGGCGCGGCCTTATCCGCCCGGGCGACAAGGTGTCGGCCAGCAGCCAGGCGGGGGAGGGGGCGAACGTTGAGCGCAAGAAGCCGATCCACTCGGAACGCTTGACGCGGCAGCTCACCGCGCATCGTACCGCCGCGATGCAGGCATCCCTCGTCAATTCCGCGGACGTGGCGATCGCCACGCTTGCCGCGCGGCTGGCCGCGCAGGTGTTCTACCCCTTGAGCTCGTTGCGTTGGGAAAACGTCACGCAAATCCGGATCGAAACGCCCGATCTGGCCAAGGATGCGCCGGACTTCGCGGAGAGCCCGGCCGCCAGTGCGTTGAACGGTGCGCGTGAGCGCTGGCAAGCCAGGCTGCCGGTCAAGGCCGAATTTCTTTTTGGGTGGATGCTCGAGCAGCCACAGGAAACCGTATTTGAGCTGTTGGCTTTCTGCACGGCGACCACGATCAACGCGGTCTATCCTCGTGATTGGACAACGGAGGCCGCAGACCAGCTCGCCCAGGCGCTTGACCTCGATATGGCGCAGTGGTGGAAGCCCACCAAGGAGAGCTATCTCGCGCACGTGCCCAAGTCGCGGATCGTAAGCGCCGTGGCCGAGGTGGCACCGGAGAAGGCCGCCAGACTCGCGACCATGAAAAAGGATGCGCTGATCGAGGCCGCAGAGCGGCATCTGGGCGGTTCCGGGTGGCTTCCGGAACCGTTGCGTGGCATGTGTGCTCCTGACGCCTCGCAGGAGGGTATAGGCGCGGCATAAAGGCTGGGTGCGCCGGGCGACCGGCGCACCGTACCGCACGAGTTCTCAGGAGTGCCTTACCATGTTCTGCAAGGCTTTTGGAACAAAGAGCGAATTAAGGCGTAATGGAGCGGAAAATACCGTTAAACCGATGGCATGACACCTGTTCGCCCGCCGGATTGCGCGGCGACAACGGCTGGGCTCGTTCGGACCGGCCATGACCAAAATGGAGGGGTGCTATGGACAAGTTTGAATTGTTGCATGACCTCGAAGCGGATCCGGTCCAACGAATCCGCATGGAAACCGCCGAAGCGTGGGAGGATGCGCAAAGGGCGAAACTTCGCGCCCTGGCGGAGCGGTTTTCGGTTACGCTCGACGAGGCGGCCGAATACCAGCGGCTCGCCATAGTGGCGCAGGAGCGTAAGATGCGCGCCAGCGCGAGAATCGAGCAATACATCCGCACGGTGGCGCCTGGTGCGGAAATCGATTCCGTCTTGCTGAAAGACATCGTGGGCCTCGTGGCGGATGCCGCCGCCGCCCAGGCGATGCAAATTATGCTGACTGGGGTACTCTGATGGACGCAACAAAATCAACCTACCGGGTGTACCTGCGATGGCCAGGTTCGCGGGTGAGCGAGAAAACGGTCACGCAAAGCCCGCTCATTGCTGCCGCCGCCTTCCGAGAGTTGCTTGCCCGGGAGGATCTTCGCGGCAGCGAGGCAGGGCTTGCACTTACGCGCGATGGCAAGCAAGTATATTACCATCGGTTTGAGAAGGAGCCGGACTACGGGGCGATCGAAACGCAGCTGGCAGGGGTCGTCTCAGAAAACGAAAAATAAAGCACGCTAAGCATGCGCGGAAGCCGGCACCCAGCGGTACAGCGTGGGAACGGACACGCCGAGATTCTTGGCCACGTCGCGAGGCGGCACGCCGCTGGCGAGCAGTTTCTTGGCCGACTCTATCTTGCTGTCGGTCATCTGGCGCTTGCGTCCACCCTTCCGGCCGAGCTTACGCGCGACTTCCAGCCCGGCGCGCGTGCGCTTGACGGTCAGTTCACGCTCCATCTCGGCCAGGCTCGCCATGACGTGGAAGAAGAAGCGGTCCGAAGGGGTGCCGGTGCCGATGGCGTCGGTCACGCTTTTGAACTGCACGCCTTGCTTGTGCAGCTCGCCGACCAGATTGACCAGCTATTTCCCAAAAAGACAATAAAATCGCATGCCTTCGCGCAAGCGTAGGTTTGGCGATAGTCCGCCGACCTCGCAGCGTGTCACGAGGTCGGCGCGTCGGTGCCCTAGCCTAGCGGCATAGACCATAGCAGCAGTAGCACAAACAACAACAGCAATAGCATTTTTCATCGAGATCTCCTTTGTAATCCGTCACGACAGTGGCGGAGGAGCCCTTACAGGCTTTGATCCCGTTTTCACGCTGTTGAGGTCAAATCTGGCCTTTCTCGTTGGGCCGGGGTAGGTAAAACAAGCGGTCGTGTCATCAGTCGGCATCTTGTGATCGAATCGGCCCGTCTTCTCGGGTTTACCCCCCGAAGGGATTGAGATAAGCTGTACCGATCATGGCTTTTACGACCCCCGCAGCGGGTCGGGTCGGGACCAAGACGATGGCGGCTGAACTCTCGCGGCTTCAAAGCCCTTCAGCGATACAGGATGCGTTGGACGAATTCGTCAGACTGGGAAGGGCAGATTTCCTTGCGCGGTACGGATTCGGCAAGTCCCGCGACTACCTGGTTCGAGACCCACGGTCTGGTGAACTTTGCGACTCGAAAGCGATTGTCGGTGTGGCTTTCGGACGTCAATTTCCCGAAGAGGGGCCCCTGTCGCCAGAAGAGTTCTCCGGCGGAGAGGCGACGGTTGTACCGAAGCTTCGAGCCTTGGGGTTTGAGGTAGTCAAGGTTGGGGAAGATTGGAGTCAGGACGAAGTCCGCGCCACCGTAGCGTCCTACTTCGAAATGCTCAGACTCGAGGCGCTTCAATTCAGCTACAAGAAGACCGAATTCAACGCCGCCTTGCGCCAGGATCTGAAGGGGCGCAGCAAAGCCTCAGTCGAACTCAAGCACCAAAACATCAGTTCTGTGCTCTACAGCATGGGGTTGCCATTCATTCCTGGCTACAAGCCTAGGAGCAACGCCCAGCTTCTTCTGCGTAAAGCGGTTCAGCAGTTCGTGCTCGACAACCCCGAACTGCTCAGGCAGATCGTGGATGCCCTGGAGGAAGTCAAGCCACCGTCCGAGCATATGTTCAACGCCGTGGTCATTGCTCCCCCTGCCCTTGAGTTAGTCGCTCGAGGAGAGCCGGCAGGCCCAAAAATACGTCTCCCGCGCAAGGTCGATTTCGCTGCCAGAGACGAGTCCAACCGAAAACTCGGCCGTGCCGGCGAACAATGGGTCATCGACTTCGAGCACCAACGCTTAATCGAAGCCGGACAAGCGGAGTTGTTCCAGCGGGTGGACTGGATATCCGACCATCTCGGGGATGGCGCAGGGTATGACATCCTGTCCTACGACGCCCCCAGCCAACCGCGATACATCGAAGTCAAGACAACCAATGGGCCGTATGCGAGTCCCTTTATCATCAGCCGGAACGAACTGGATTTTTCGCAAGAAGCGGGGGACGCCTTCTTCCTGTACCGGCTGTTTCAATTCCGTCAAACCCCGTCGCTGTACATACTTCGGGGCGACATCTCCAGACAACAGTTACACCTGGAACCAATCGATTACCGTGCGTCGTTTCGGCGTTTGGCGAGCAACGCATAGCCTGTGGGGATGAAGACGTCAGTGCCACACGGGACAGCTGGCAATCAGCGGATGAAGGGGCGCCGGGGCTTCATCCCGGGGCAGCATGCGCCTGCAGTGCGCCCGGTGTCGTCGGCATGGCCTCCCCTTCTCCGCGCTTACGGCATGCTGCGGGTGGGAAATGGCTTACACAGGCACTTGTCCACTCCGGTCATGGTTTACTGGGCGAGCACCCATTTCGCCATCGCCTCTGCCTGAGCGACGGTCAGGGTGGGGTGAGGCGTCATTGCCAGGCCGCCGGTCATACCGTTCCAGTGGCCATTGCCGCCTTTGATGATCTTTTCTGCAAGCATGGCAATTGTGGCGGTGGACGCGTGTGAACCATGGTAGCGCGCGGCCACGTCCTTATAGGCGGGGCCTACGATCTTTTGCTCCACGGCATGGCAGGAAAAGCAGTCGTTCTGATTCATCATGGCGAACGTTTGCGGGTTTCCCGCAGCATTCGCCATGCTTGAAAAGGCAAGCCCCGCAGTCGCCGCCAGCAGAGCGATTCTAAGTTTCATGACGATCTCCTAAATGATGGGGTTGTGCAGATCAATCACCTCGCGCGACGACTGGTGACCTGTCTTTGCGCGACGATGTCCTACGCCAGGAATGGTAAATGGGGAACTGCATCGCTGCCTTGATCTAAGTCAACAGTGCCGAACCTAGATGCTTCACGGGTTTTCAGGGGGATATTTTACGGCGTCGGTTGCTTGCAGGGGAGCGGCCGATGCTAACGCCAGCCAGGCGCTTCCATTCCCGCAAAGTCGGTATGCCATAGGCTGATCTGGAAGGTAGTTTAATCTAGATTAATGGCGGTTCGAGTTCGTAGGGTCGCGGAGTGCGGTTTGATTACAGCGGTGACGCTGCGGTGCGAGGGAACGTGCGTTATTGACGCACCAAGCCGCTGTATGTATTTTTCGTATGCGCCCCGTATGTCGCGCATCGAGTGCTGCGCAGGCGGCCTATTGGCGCGAAAGATGGGCATAGAGCAGGGTAAGGCGAGCGGGGAGTTCGGCCGCTTTGCGAATGATTACAAAATTGTGCCGTCCAAAAATATGGGGAAGGTAGTCATGGGCGTATTGATCGATCGTTATGCAGAACGGACGCAGCCCCTGGCGTCGTGCGTCGATAAACGCGTGGCGCGTGTCCTCGATGCCGAATCGTCCATCGTAGATATCTGCGTCATTGGGCTTGCCGTCCGTGAGCAGCAGTAGCAAGCGGTCGCGCATCCTCTCCTGAGAGAGCACGCGCGTGGCGGCGCGTATTGCCGCACCCATACGGGTATAATAACCTGGTGAAATTCCCAGAATGCGTGCGCGCACGCGAGGACTATAGGGCTCATCGAAGGTTTTGAGGGGATGGAAGCGAACATCCATACGGGTGCGGGAGCTGAATCCGTAGACGGCGAATCGGTCACTCGTCATCGCCAGAGTTTCCGCAAAGAGAATCAGGCTGTCGCGAATGACGTCGATGACTTGGCGTTCGTTGTCGACCGCAGCGTCCGTAGATAACGACAGATCCGCAAGCAACAGGCAGGCGAGATCACGGTTGCGCGGGCGTTCGTCGCGATAGAAGCGATTATTGCTGTGACCATCGGCGAGAAAGCGCAGATAGGGGTCAAGGTCGATTTCGGGGCCGTCGGGCTGTGCGCGCAGGCGCAGCGGGTACGGCGTGGCCGAAGACAGATGCGCATGGAGGTGCTTGCGCACCTGCCTCAGATGCGCCGGGAATTCGGCGGGCCCAGCGGCTTCTGCGGCGGCGTATTCTCGGAGGGCACAGTGTCCGTCTCTCAGGATTCTTTTGCGATAGTCCCACTCGGGCAAGAGGATCTCGCCAAGGGCCAATCCGTCGTCGTTTCCTGTGGCCACAGGCTCGAGATCCATTCGCAGCCGCTTCGCGGGGGCTTGTCCGTGCCGACTCACCGCCAGCACGTCCATGTCATCGGCTGAAGCTGGGGGCAATCCCTCGTCGTCCTGCGTCTGGCCGTCGAGGTCGAAGTATTGGGTCCAGGTGAAAATCGTTTCTGGCCGCGGCAGAAAGAAGCCCGCCCGGCGCTGGCGCTCCTCAACAGGGTTGGCGAGGCGGCGTTTACCGTCGCCTTCACTTTGGGGGACTTTCATGGGCGCAGGCGTCATGTCAACCTTTGAATGATCCGCTTCGCATAGCCGCGGCGGATTAGGATGCAGCCATATCCGTACCGGGTGCCACACGCGTTTCGCCTGGGGAAGCGCGTGCACCGTCCCGGGGTGGCGCAGCGCTCGCCGAATAGCCGCCTCCTGCGCGGCCTCGTCGCTCCGGAGTGAATCGGGATTCGGGCGGTGCGCGATCTCGGCGTCTGCAAGGCGCTTGTAGCACGCCTCGAGGCCCGGGAATGACTGCAGGACGGATAGCGTAGCCTGCTGGCTGGCAACAATCCACGGATGGGTGGATCCGAAGGCATGGGCGGCAAGGGCGCTTAGCCAGAGGTATAGGTCATGATTCAAAGACGCGTCCGGGTAGGCGTCGATCACCGCCGGTAGCCGCAGAGCTTGTTCATCCACCCACGCGAGAGCAACCCTGTCCCCGGTTCCCGCAAGCCGTTCCCGTAGCGTGCGCTTGTGGCCCGAGATGGCTTTTGTACCCGCGACGACTTGGATTCCCGGAGGGCCGCCGAAAGCGCGGAACCAGAGAGCGGCACGGCGGGAGATGTTCGCGAACGTTACGGCGCTTTCCGGAAAACCTCTCCCGGCTGCCACAGTAATCAATTGGTGCCACCAAAGGCCGACCCTTTCTTCCATTGTCTGGTCTCTTCTTACTGGCCGCCAAATACCGCGGCGGACACTCGCGAGAGGGCTTCAATCGTTTCCGTGTCATCCGACAGGCATTCCAGGATCGCGACTCGGCACGCCTCTTGCGGCCCGCATCCAAGCACCATCAGCTTGGCCGCGTTGACGAGAAGACGTGTGCCGGGTGCTTCTTCGAGGTCGTGCTCGGCGCTCTGACGCAAGGCGTGCGCGAGACGCGCGAGACGCTTGGCGCGCTCCGCGTCGAGTCCGGCCTCCTTGATGATGATGGACGTTTCTCGAACGGATTCGGGGAAGCCGAAGCTAAGCGATATGAAGCGCTGGCGCGTGCTCGGTTTGAGTCCTTTCAAGAGGTTCTGGTAGCCGGGATTGTAGGAGACCACCAGCATGAATTCTGGCGGCGCGCGCAGAAGCTCGCCGGTTCTGTCGATCGGCAGCATACGACGGTCGTCCGACAAGGAGTGGAGGATGACCGTTGTATCCTTGCGTGCCTCGACCACCTCATCGAGATAGCAGATGCCCCCGGCGCGAACGGCGTTGGTCAGGGGGCCATCGACCCAGTAGGTGCCCTTTTCGCCGATCAGGTGCCGGCCCACGAGGTCAGTCGCGCTCAGATCGTCATGGCATGACACAGTGAGAAGAGGGCGCCCGAGGCGTGATGCCATATGTTCGACGAAACGCGTTTTGCCGCATCCGGTCGGACCTTTGATAAGGAGCGGCAGCCGATTGCGATAGGCGTATTCAAAGATTGCGATCTCATTGCCAGAGGGCACGTAGGCGGGCCCGTCGAACGTGTGCGTAGTCGCAGGGACAAGGGGGGCGGATTGCATAAAAGGATCCTTCGATTACGACAGCAGGTAAGGCGCAGCGATGAGTGCTGTCACCAGCACCAGATAGCTCGCGAGCGCTGCGCGCCAAATGGGCCGCACCCGACGCAATCCCATGAAGTAGTCGACCACGAGCTGCCCTTTTGCCAATGTAAGGGCCAGGACGCAGACCATGAGGATGCGCTGGGGGGGGCCTTCGCTCAAGCGATAGGTGGCTGCGGTCAAGCCGATGATCGCGGCCCACGCGATGGTACATGGGCGAGGCCGTCGTATAGGCATGAGGTTGATGACCGTTTCCTCCTTGTTTCAGTGGATTACGTACACCAGGGCGAACAAGATGATCCAGACGAGATCGACCATGTGCCAATAGGCTCCACCCGTTTCGACGCCGGTATAATTCGCCGCATCGTAGCGGCCGGCATAAGCCTTAACGGTGACGACCGAGAGGATCACCATACCCATGAGTACGTGCATGAAATGAAAGAATGTCAGGCAGAGGTAAAACATATAAAAAAGATTGCCTGAGAGGGTGATGCCGTGCGTGTAGTCCTGATGAAATTCCGTCAGCTTGACCCCGATGAAGCCCGCGCCGAGAAGGAGGCTGGCTGTGAGCCAATGCCCGCAGGCGAGACGATGTCCTGCCTTGATCGCGGTGGTGGCGCGTGCGACGAAATAGCTGCTGGTCACGAGGAGAACCGTGTTCCACAGCCCATAGACCCGGTTAAGGGCCCGCTGCGAGGCATCGAAGAGTGCTACATGCTCACTGCGCGTGATCGCGTAGGCGGCGAATAGCACGGCAAACACGGTCAGCTCCGCGAAGATGAACACCCATATTGCAAAATCGCCCGGCAGGCCAGGTTTCCCGTCGACTGCCAGTTCTTGAGCCATCTGATCCACCCCGTTTCAAGCGGGGGCGAGGCGTTCCTCGCCCCCGTTTCTGACTCACGCTAAGGCGCGTTTGACGTTGTTGGTGTAGTCATACTCTCCTCGGACGAAGAAGCTCCGTAGGTAAGCCAGAAGGCCGGCTGTGAATCCCAGGCCGGCATACTCGCGGATGAAGAAAAACACCCGTTCCTTGTCCTGTACGGCCATGAACGGTAACGGATTGTCGGTTGCCCGTTGCAGGAAGATGGTCACGATGCCGGCACCGGTGAGCGTGAGCGCAATGGTGAACATGCTGAGCACCATCAACCAAAAGCCCGTCATCTCCCATCGCTGAGCCGAAAGGCTATTGGCTTCGCGTCCGCGCAGGAGGGGCATGGCGTAGGAGATCATGGCAAGCGACACCATGGCATAGGCGCCGAAGAATGCGAGATGTCCGTGGGCCGCCGTCAGGTTGGTGCCATGCGCATAGTACTGCACGGGAGCTAGGGTGATCATGAATCCCCACACGCCTGCGCCGAGGAACGCCACAATGGGGGTGCCCATTGCCCACAGCATTGCGGCCTTG
Organism: Pseudomonadota bacterium; assembly: GCA_021817985.1. Taxonomy (GTDB): domain Bacteria; phylum Pseudomonadota; class Gammaproteobacteria; order Burkholderiales; family JAKAFK01; genus JAKAFK01. Next base: position 30,195 of record JAKAFK010000044.1, read on the forward strand.
TTTGGATGTTCCCTGCGGCGCTGCGCGTGCATCCGGAACGCGAACGCTACCAGCATGAGGAACGGGATGGGTTCCAATGCGGAGAAAACTGAGCCCAGCCAGATCCAATAGGCAGGTGCGCCAATATAGTAGTAGTGGTGTCCGATGCCGATGATGCCGGTCATTAGGGTCATCGCAATAATGATGTAGAGCCACTTCTCAACCACTTCGCGGTCGACGCCGGTCATCTTGATGAAGATGAAGCCCAGCAGCGCGCCAAGGATCAGTTCCCAGTCGCCCTCTACCCAGCCATGCACCACCCACCACCAAGAGTAACTGGCCTTGACCGTGTCGACCGGAAAATAGAAGGCTGGCAGGAACAGCAGGGCAAGCCCCCACAAGGCGCCGACCAGAATGAAGTTAAGCGATGTCTTGCGGCCTTTGGCGAGCGTCATGGTGAGATTGAACAGGAGCGACAGGGCAACGAGCACGATGCCGATCTTGATCGGCAGCGGCTGCTCCAGATAGCCGCGGCCCATGGTCGGTAGGAGGTGGTTCCCGGTCGCATGTGCAAGCACGGAGTAGGGTATCAGGAGATAGCCCAGAATGGTGGCCGCCCCCGCGATGAGAAAGACCCAGAAGGTCAATAGCGCCAGTTTCGGGCTATAGAGCTCCGTTTGCGCCTCCTCAGGGACGATATAGTACGCTGCGCCCATGAAGGCCATGAGAAGCCAGACGATCAGCAGGTTGGTATGGCACATGTGTGCCACGTTGAAGGGAATGGCCGGGAACAGAAAGGTTCCGTCGACGTATTGGAGGCCCATGATAAGGCCAAACACGATTTGCCCGAGAAATAGCGCCAGGGCAGCGACGAAGTAGGGCTTCGCCACGCTTTGGGACTGATATTTCATGAATTTGTCCTTTCGTTACGGAGAATTGAAGAACCATCAGCCTTGAATGTTGGGCGGCCAGTGATTGGTGTCGACATTCGACAACCATTGCAGATAGGCGACGATGTCGCCGATCTGCACCTGGGTGAATTTGAAGTGCGGCATTTGTCTGCGGCCCGGAACGCCGGTCGGCATCGCGGGAATCCAGGCCTTGATGAACGCAGGCCCTCGCCGCTTGTAGACGTTGTCGAGCTCGGGCGCGTAGTAGGCCCCTTCGCCGTTAATCGTGTGGCAACCCATGCAATCGTTCGTATCGACGAGATATTTCCCTTCGATCACGGCGGGGGTCATGGCGGCTGCATGATCGCGCGCCGGAATCTGCTGCCATGTGTCGTAGGTGAGCACCAGATAAATGATGAGAAAAAATCCGGCACCGCCGAGAAAGATGTTGCGCGCCATAGATTTCGTGAACACCTGCTGCTGCATATTCGCCTCCTTGCGATGAGTAAAAAACTCCGGCCGCCGTCGGCCCTGCCACGATTGGCTGTCGTGCCGAAACCCCGCTGTGGTTGTAACTTGTACAGGAAATACATCTTATGGGCCTTGATCTGGGTCAAGCGGGCAGGGGCAACGATGTGCGTCAGCGCGCGTTGTCGGTTGCCGGGTGGGGGCACTGCAGCCTTGAACTATGGGGCGGCGTCGGTGGGTGTCCGACTGGGAAGCGCGCCGCGATGTTGGCGGCGCTTCAGTATGATGATCCGCACGGGTCGGCCCGGCTCCATGTGCGTCGGACGGTCATCGCCATCATGCCGCAGGGGCCAGCACTGCAAAGGAAGCGCCACATGGTGGGTTGGCAGGTATGTGGGAAAATTCCCCGGCCTCGGGGGCACGCCCGTGCCGTGATGCCGTGCAAGACCAACCTCTTGCGCCGGTCTGCAGACTCGGTGATGGGCCGAGGCCGACGGGTTACGGTCCGTGAGTGTGTCTGCATCCTTGAAACGCCTCTTCTCAACGGCAACAGGAGCGTTTCATGTACCCAGGCACTCAAGGTGCTTTGCGCGGCGTCAATTTCCATCAGACACCCACCGCGGCACCGCGGCGGACATCGTAGCGACACGCCCCGGGGACTCCGTGCTCGTGCTCGACGATGGTGACCGAGACACCCTGGCCGACCTAGTGTCGACGTTTCACGGTGCCGCTCACGCGACAGCGCGCATGACTCGGGGCCAGACTGGCTTGCTAGGCCTTGTCTGTATTGAGAATTGCATTCACTGCGGGCATCGATCTGGCAATGGCAGCCTTTCTGGTACAGGGCTATTGCGCTCGGCGCGTGACCAGTGGCCGCTTGGTTCGCGTGATCTGGTAGGCGCGCCCGAGATAGCCGATGGGCAGGCTCCAGATATGGACGAGCCGCGTGAAGGGAAGAAGTGCGAACACGCTCATGCCAAGAAAGAGATGGATCTTGAAAATTTGGGTATCCAAATTCCGTGATTGATGACGGTCAAATTTCCCCATTCTCGATCATGCGCGCCAGTGTTGAAATATCTACCCCGTAGTTCTTGGCCCCGTATTTATGCTTCACACGCGCAGAGCCCTTAAGATGCTCAGTGATATCAATGGATTGCGAACCACTCGAAGGAACTGTCGTGTCGTCACACGTTCGAGGTCCGAGGTCGGCGTCGTGTTGTCGTGTTTAAGATGCTGTTGTAATTCAATGGCCTGCGAATCTACTGCGACCCCTTCCGTCCGGCCTCGCGTTACACGACCGCACAAATTGGGGTCAGCTCACGAAACGGAAAAATTCGTACGCTAAGATCCGATGCACTCAATTAACCTGTTGAAGTCGCCTGAGCGGTCAATATAAAGACAAAGCCCCACCAGCAAGAACTGTTGGGGCTTTATTTATTCGACTAGACACTACGCGCAATCCGCACTCCCACCCGCGCGAGGTCGCCTAGCGCTCCTGGCTTCTCGATACCGATCACAACGTGGTGGCACGGCCATTCTCGCAACATGCGCTGGGCAAGATGGCCGGCTAGCGCTTCCAGTAAACGGAAGCGGCAGGGTTCGAGCCACGCTGCCATCCGTGCCGCAATCTCGGTTTGGGAAAGGTTGAACGACTCCGGCGTGGTCAGGTGCACGTCGAAAACGAGAGGCCGCAGAGCCTCCCGTTCCCACTCAAACACGCCGATCAGGGCGTGCAACTCAATTCCCGTGCAGCTTTGAGTATGCACTTTCGGGCGGCGCCCCGGGTCAACCATAGACCGGGAACGCCCCCGTCAACTTTGCCACGCGCTCGCGTACCTGTGCGATGCGGCTGGCATCCTGCGGAGCGTCGAGCACGTCGGCGACCAGGTTGCCGACAAGACGGGCCTCCTCTTCCCCGAAGCCGCGGGTGGTCATGGCTGGCGTGCCGAGGCGGATGCCGGAGGTGACGAAAGGCTTTTCCGGATCGTTTGGGATGGCGTTCTTGTTGACCGTGATATGCGCCTCTCCCAGCACGCGTTCGGCTTCCTTGCCGGTGATCTGTTTGGCGCGCAGATCGACGAGCATGACATGGCTCTCGGTGCGGCCGGAGACGATACGCAGTCCGCGCCCGATCAGCGTCTCGCCCAGCAGGTTGGCGTTTTTGACGACCTGTTGTTGGTAGGCCGTGAACTCCGGCGACATGGCTTCCTTGAAGGCCACTGCCTTGCCTCCGATCACGTGCATCAGCGGGCCGCCCTGCAGGCCGGGGAAAATGGCGCTGTTGAT
>JAKAFK010000110.1 GCA_021817985.1 Pseudomonadota bacterium
TTCTATCAGCGACAGCAAACACGAATTCGCTAGATCAATAGGTTAAGCAAGATGTCGGCGCAAAATCCGCCCTAAAACCGGAGTTTTTCCGCCGAATGGGTAAAGATGGGCTATCTCTGCTGGCACAGGTCGACAAGTTCGCGTTCCTGGGCGTGCTTGATTCGGCCAAACCAGAGCATCGGGCGCGATCGGAATTGCTCGAATGCATATCGTCGGTCAAGCGCGAAGACATCACTATCGCTGACCAGGAGGCAGTTCGCCTCCTCCAGCTCGTGCGATTCCGTACAGAGGAGATGCTGGCGCCCGCTTACAGGGAAATCGAATTTGAGAACCACCCGGAGATCAGTTTTTGGTTGAGGTGAGTGACTTCCATCTTGGTCTCCTTCGAATGAGCTGGCAGGAGTCCATGAAGGCGCTGTTCCGCCCGCGAGCCAAGGCGCAGCGCGGTCTGGCGGCGGAATGGATGTAAATGGGTGTCCTTTTGGTTGCGGCCCAGCAAGGCCATCCCGTTTCGGATATTGCGAATTTTCGTTTGTTTCGTTTATACTGCCTTCTATGACGCTGTTTGAAGCTTCCAGGAGGCTGCCATGACCACTCTCTCTCCCACCCATCCGTTGCCGACGGCCGAAGAAGTTGCCATCGCCCGCGAGAGCGGCCGGGCGCTGTCCGCCTACCTGCAGACCCGCGCGGAAACCCAGCAGATCGAGATCCTCGACGACAAGGGCGCATCCCACCCGGTCCGCGTTCCGGTGTCAGCGCTGCGCCTGCTAGTGGACGTGCTGACCGAAATTGGTGAGGGTAACGCGGTCAGCATCATCCCGATCCACGCCGAACTGACGACCCAGGACGCGGCCGACGTGCTCAACGTTTCGCGGCCGTTCCTCGTGCAGTTGCTAGAGCGTGGCGAGATCCCGTTCCACAAGATCGGAACGCACCGTCGGGTCCGCTACCAGGACGTGATCGCGTACAAGGAGCGGATCGACGCTGAGCGTAGCAAGGCCCTCGATGCACTGGCCAAGCAGGCCCAGGCGCTCAAGATGGGGTACGAATGAATGAGTTCGAACTTCACCGTCATTTACGACGCGTGCGTGCTCTACCCGGCACCGTTGCGCGACCTGCTGATGCGCCTGGCACTGACCGATCTGTACCGGGCGCGTTGGACGGACATGATCCACGACGAGTGGACGCGTAACGTCCTGAAGCAACGGCCAGACCTGAAGGCCGAAGACCTGGAGCGGACGCGGTCGCTGATGAACGCCCACGTCCGCGACAGCCTGGTCACCGGCTTCGAGCATCTGATCCCGTCCGTCGAGTTGCCGGACCCAGATGACCGGCATGTGGTCGCCGCTGCCATTCACGGCGGTGCCAGCCTGATCGTGACCTTCAATCTCAAGGATTTCCCGCCAGAGCAGCTCAAACGCTACAACCTGGTCGCCCAGCACCCGGACGACTTCATCTTCGATCTACTGGATCTGCACGCCGCCCGCGTTTGCGAGGCGGCGGCCAACCATCGACGGTCACTGAAGAACCCGCCCAAGACGGCCGACGCGTACCTGGACACGCTGCTCAAGCAGGGGCTGACGCAGACCGTTGGCCAGTTGCGGGAGTGGAAGGTGGCGATTTGACGGACGCGGGTTCGATTCCCAAACCGGAATTGAACTGGCCCCGGAAAGCAGACGAGGTTGAGCCGCCTTTCCGGTCACCAATCAGGGCGAAAAACCCGCTTGATCGTCCACGGCCAATGGCCGTACCGGCAGGCTTTTCGATCCGGTTCGCGCTGGTTCGCAGCAACCCGCAGCGCTTCGATTCCGTACTTTCAATCACTAGTCCGGTTTATTTGAGGCCTGTCGGCCGCACAGCCAATAAATAAGAGCATTTCCAAAGGATCACGGGTGCCCACGATTTGAATTTCGCGCCAGCAGTTTACGATGCTCCCTGGTTTGGGTTGTTGGGAGAGCGGCATGAACGTGGGCAAGACGCTGTTTGCGCAGGTCATGGAGTTTGTTCCATGGAAGACTTTCGGCCGCATCATCGATCGCCACCACGGGGATGCCGGTGTCCGCATCTTGAGCTGCGCCGATCTGTTCCGCGTGATGGCCTTTGCGCAGCTGACTTGGCGCGAATCGCTGCGCGACATCGAAGTGTGCCTCGCTGCCAGGCTGCTGCGCCAGGCGGTAGCTCTCCTTGTGGCTGATGACTTCGTATTGATCCGGGGACAGCCCTGCGGCATCCGGATTGGGCACCTCGATGATCTGCATTGGAACCTGGTCGGCATCGAAGAATGTGGTCAACGTCTCGTCGTCATCGGCCTGCATGCGAGCGCCTGCGCGGGTGTGAGCGGCCATGGTCTTGGGCTGCGGATCCTTGACCGGAAGGGTCACGAAGATCTCGCCCAGGCTCATCTGTTCCGCTGGTGGCGGGGGCAGGCGCCGCTCGCTCTTCTGGCCAAAGATCTGCCGTTTGAACCACTCCACTTGCCGAATCAGGTGGTCGATGCGCATGGCCTGCGCACTCATGCGGTCGACCACCTGCTGCGGGGTGAATTCCGCCGCCTCGGCGAGGGTGGGGGCAGCATGCGAGCGCTTTGTTGACATGGGTGCCATTATACCAGCAACAGCTGCGCGATGTGCGCATATTGTCGATAATTAACTGACATTAGCAGACGATGGCAGCATCTTGAAGCGTTTCATGCGCCGCCCCGGCTCTATTCCCTCGAGCATGAGCTTCAGAGCGGTCCAGTCCATCTCTCGGTGCGAGACCTTCGACCAATCGGAAAGGAAGCATCCCGACTCCAGGCGCTTGCCCCAGATACAGAACCCGGTGCGATCCCGGTAGAGAACCTTCATCTGCGTGGCGCGGCGGTTGATGAAGACGAAGAGGTGACCGGACAGGGGATTGAGCTTGAGGTCGTGGCGCGCGAGCGCATACAGCCCGTCGAACGAGCGGCGCATGTCCACCGGCCGCCCGTATAGATGCACGCGCAGGCCGCCTTCGGGAAAAACATCAGCCACGCTCCACGGTAAGCGTAAGGCCGCCGCCCAGATCAAGGCGGATCTTGAGAGGCCCAGGGGTGGGTGGCGTTGGCGCGAGCAGCCCGAGATCGACAAAGCCTGCCTGTTCTTGCGCGCACCGTGCGCCTGCAAAAGCCTCGGAGGCCAGCAGAACCTTGTCCCTCCAGCGGTACAGACTCGTCGTGCATACGGCCTCTCGCCGGCAAAAGGCCCCTTGACGCTGAGCCCGCTTACCTCGAAGCGACGGACCAGCGCGCGCATCTCCTCCGCGCTGCGTCGTGCGCCCTTCTTGGGTTCTTCTGGGATCATTGCCACTACTCCTCATCGTGATGACGATGGGAGAATTCTGACGGGCGATACCGCCCGGGGGAATAACGCAAACGACTTACCGGCTATGCCCGCCGTGCAGGATCTGCTTGACTGTGCGATGGGCGAGCCGAAGCGAAGGGCCCTGACGCATGCGGCTTCCAGCTTCTCGCCCCCGAACTTGCCCGATAGCCGCAACAGGCTCTGTACCGCGCGCAGATGATCGGGAAAGCGGTTGCTGAACAAGGACTCGAGCATGTTAAGGCAAGCCGGCCCAATGGCTTTGGCCTTGTGCGGCACCATTGGGGGGCGCGCATGAGGTAGGCCTGTGCATCCGGAGGCATGCGCTCCGGCAAGGTGGAACGATCACCCGGCTTGAATAGGCGCACATGGGTGGCCACGAGCGCATGGTCGTCGCAGATGCGCACCATGTCGGGGGGCGCCTGCAGCCAGAGCTGACGGCCCATCAGCTGATAGGGGAACCAATACCGGCAGTGCTCGAAGCGCACGTGGGCGTTTGGGTGGGCGCCGACCTTCTCCCACACGGCGCATTCCGGGGCGATGGGCGACAGTGGCCGCAGGTGCGCCTGCTCGGTTTCGTGAAACGGTGCCAGGAGCCCTCTCCCGGGTCGGGCCGTAATCGCGCTACGACGTGCCGCGACGGATCGGTTCATTGCGGATTCTCTTGGAGGGGTTGGCGTCCCGACGCGGGGGCGGCCTTGAGTCCTGAATGCTCGGTGCCCCTTGCGCCTTGTTCTCAACCTTCCCGCCAGTCTTCGCGCAGCGAGCAACTTCATGGATCTGCGGCTGCCAGCGGCAACATTGGCAGGAACCGATCGGGATCTTCTTACGATCTTCTTACGATGTTCATTACGATAGGCGCTTAATTCTACTTTGTCAGATTGGCTTACCAAATGATGCTGGAGGCATTTTTCCTTGCTTGCCATAGGCTGATTTTGCGGCCTGGAGCCTCCTGTGGTGCCTGTTAGCGATGGTCATGACGAGCTCCTCATCGGTGTGGGTCTTGGAAGGCAGCTTGTGCTTGAGTATTTCGACGATGTCCTGGCGGGAGAGGAGGCGATGGGTGTCGAGCCCCTCGATGCGTTGCTTGACGCGGAACATGAGCACGATCATGACGAGGGTCATGTGATGGTGCCAGGCTTCCCATCCGCGCACTTGGCAGTGGGCCATGCCGCAGGCACTCTTGGCGTCCTCGAAGGCGCGCTCGACCTCGCCCTTCTCGCCGTCGCGCAGCTTCCTCCTGCGCCACGCCGTGGGCGCTTGGGCTGTCGCCCAAGCGGCTACCGTGACGGGCGTGAGCTCGCTTGCGAGCCGCGTGGGCGCCCGCCCTTTGGCCGGCTGCGGGTCGGTGAGGTAGATGGCTTGGTCGGAGTGCAGCTCGGCGAAGAAGCGCTCGCCTTCGTCCTCCAGAGCCTGCAGCAGCCACGGCAGATGCCCATAGCCCGCGTCGAAGGTCACCCAGTCAAACAGCAAGCCGCTTCTGCGGGCGCGCAAGGCCATATCGAAGGCGATTCCGCCCTTGGTGCGAAACTCGCGGGCCGATTCCGGAATGCCCGCCGCCTCGCAGCGCTTGGGATCGCTCGTCCAGGCCTTCGGCAGGTACAGCTCGGCATCCACCAGGGCGGCGACCTGCCGGCGCGTGATCGCCGCAAACACGCCGACCTGGCAGTTGTCGGTCTTGCCCATGCGGCCGTTCCATTGCCTTGCCACGCCCGCCGAGTGCGTCCCCTTCTTGGCGAAGCCGCTCTCATCGATCACCAACGCCGTGCCGCCGCGGCCGAAGTGGCCGTTGGCATCGACAACGAGCTGCCTGCGGACGCCTTCGCGGTCCCAGGACGATTCGCTCAGCATGTGGTGAACCCGCTGGTAATGGCTGCCTTCGACGACGTCGGCCATGCGCTCCATGTTGGCGCGGCTGGACTGATAGAGCCCCCGCAGATAGCGCTCGGCCGAATCGGCGACGGAACGGGTGAGGGATTCGAAGTGACGGGCGTCAGGGGCGAAATGGCCGTCGAGGCTGGCCTCGACAGAGGCCACGAGGGAACGAATGCTATTGACATATTGGAGTTGGCATTGCCATCATCAACGCCATGTTTATTAATGTAATTAATGCGTTGCGTTATAGGCGATCCGGTCCTCGCGGCCAAGGTTTCTTCGAATCTGACAAAGTGGAAGCAAGGTCCTGTCGCAAGGGTGTCAGAGATTCGCGCTACACGATTCCGTCAAAGGGGAGAAAGGATTGATAACTACAGCGCCTCCATTTGTGTGGATGTATATCACTGCGAATTCTGATTTTGGTGCCAGAGGACACCTCCAAACCTAGATTGTGTGCGTGTCACACGCCCCTGGCGCTTGTTTGCCACACAAATCAGAGAAAACGGATCATGCAAAAACAACACCACACACTCACCCCAAAACCCACTCTGCTGGCGATCTCCTTGGCTGGAATGTTTGCGGCCCACGCTCATGCAGCCACCACTTCGGCTTCCTTCTCGGGCCTGGGAGTCCTGTCAAATTACTCCGAAAGTTATGGCTTTGGCGTCTCCAGCGATGGCAGCGTCGTGGTCGGGTTCTCCAGCAACAGCACCAGCGGCCAAGTCACCAGCGCCGAAGCCTTCCGCTGGACGCAGGCAACTGGCATGCAGGGACTGGGGTTCCTATCCGGTTACTCCGAAAGTTACGCCTATGGCGTTTCCAGCGACGGCAGCGCCGTGGTCGGGTACGTTAATGCTAGCAATGGTTCTGAGCAAGCCTTCCGCTGGACGCAGGCCGGAGGCATGCAGGGACTGGGGTTCCTGTCCGGTGACTCCGGAAGTTACGCCAATGGCGTTTCCAGCGACGGCAGCGTCGTGGTCGGGACCTCCTACAGGAGCGGTTATTTGGAAGCCTTCCGCTGGACGCAGGCCGGAGGCATGCAGGGACTGGGATTCCTTTCAAATGCGACTCTCAGTGTAGCCAATGGCGTTTCCAGCGATGGCAGCACCGTGGTCGGGTTCTCCGGACTGGAAGCCTTCCGCTGGACGCAGGCCGGAGGCATGCAGGGACTGGGATTCCTTCCAAATGCGACTCTCAGTGCAGCCACGGCCGTCTCCAGCGACGGCAGCGTCGTGGTCGGGACCTCCACGACCACCAGTTATTCGGAAGCCTTCCGCTGGACGCAGGCAACCGGCATGGTGGGCCTGGGTTTTCTCCCGGGCGACGCCCGCAGTAGCGCCGTCGGCGTCTCTGCCGATGGCAGCGTCGTGGTCGGGATCTCCTACAGCACCGCCAGCACCAGCGCCACCGCGCCCGTCACCAACCACGCCTTCCGCTGGACGCAGGCGGAGGGCATGCAATCCGTGGTCGCCTGGCTCGCCGCCGCCAAGGTTACGGTGCCCGCCGGTTGGACGCTCACGACCGCAGTAGGAACGAACTCGGATGGCAGTGTCGTGGTGGGGTCTGGAACAGACCCCTCCGGGAACGACGAAGCCTTCCTGGCGCGTGTTTCGCCAGTGGGCTCGGGCATCATCAATCCGGCGGCCTTTAACCAGAGCGTGATCAACACGGGCGCTTCCGTGTCCCTGGCTGGCGCGAACCTGCCTGAACTGTCTCTGGAAGGCGCGCACCATCGCACGCTGATGGACA
>JAKAFK010000111.1 GCA_021817985.1 Pseudomonadota bacterium
CCGATCTCTCGGACACCAAGATCAAGAAGATCGCCAAGCGACTGAAAGTACTGGAAGCGTTCCAGAAGTCCGGGATCAAGCCGGAATGGATGATCATGGAAGTCCTGCCGGTCCTGCCGCCCGAGCTGCGCCCCCTGGTGCCGCTCGACGGCGGGCGCTTCGCGACCTCCGACCTGAACGACCTGTACCGGCGCGTCATCAACCGCAACAACCGGCTGAAGCGCCTGCTCGAGCTCAAGGCGCCTGAGATCATCTGCCGCAACGAAAAGCGCATGCTGCAGGAAGCGGTCGATTCCCTGCTCGACAACGGGCGCAGGGGCAAGGCGATGACCGGTGCCAACAAGCGTCCGCTCAAGTCGCTCGCCGACATGATCAAGGGCAAGGGCGGCCGCTTCCGCCAGAATCTCCTGGGCAAGCGGGTCGACTACTCCGGGCGCTCGGTGATCGTGGTCGGGCCGCAATTGAAGCTGCATCAATGCGGGTTGCCCAAGAAGATGGCCCTCGAGCTGTTCAAGCCCTTCATCTTCCACAAGCTGGAGGTGTTGGGACTCGCCACCACCATCAAGGCGGCCAAGCGCATGGTGGAAGCGGAAGCACCGGAGGTCTGGGACATCCTCGAGGACGTGATTCGCGAACATCCCGTGATGCTCAACCGGGCGCCGACGCTGCACCGCCTTGGCATCCAGGCGTTCGAGCCCGTGCTGATCGAAGGCAAGGCGATCCAGCTGCATCCCTTGGTGTGCGCGGCCTTCAACGCCGACTTCGACGGCGACCAGATGGCGGTGCACGTGCCCCTGTCGCTGGAAGCCCAGATGGAGGCGCGCACCCTGATGCTCTCCTCCAACAACGTGCTCTCGCCGGCGAACGGCGAGCCGATCATCGTGCCGTCGCAAGACATCGTGCTGGGCCTTTACTACATGACGCGCGAGCGCATCAACGCGCGCGGCGAGGGGATGATGTTCGCCGACCTGGGCGAGATCTCGCGCGCCTATGAGTCGCGGCAGGTCGAGCTGCACGCCCGCGTCAAGGTCCGCATCAGGGAAGTCGAGGTGGATGCCGCCGGGGACAAGCGCGAGAAGGTGACGCGCTACGACACGACCGTCGGCCGCGCGCTGCTCTCCGAGATCCTGCCGCCCGGCCTGCCCTTCGAGTTCATCAACAAGGCGCTCAAGAAGAAGGAGATCTCCCGGCTCATCAATGCCAGCTTCCGCCGGTGCGGGCTGCGGGAGACCGTGATCTTCGCGGACAAGCTCATGTACACGGGGTTCACCCTCGCCACTCGCGCCGGCATCTCGATCGCCGTGGGCGACATGCTGGTGCCGGTGCAAAAACACGACCTCATCAGCGTGGCGGAGAAGGAGGTCAAGGAGATCGAGTCGCAGTATACCTCCGGCCTCGTGACCCAGGGCGAACGCTACAACAAGGTGGTCGATATCTGGGGCCGCGCGGGCGATATGGTGGCCAAGGCGATGATGACGCAGCTGGGGCAGGAGCAGGTGCAAAATCGCGAAGGCAAGGCGGTGGCCCAGGAATCGTTCAACTCCATCTACATGATGGCCGATTCCGGCGCACGCGGCTCGGCTGCCCAGATCCGGCAGCTCGCCGGGATGCGCGGGCTGATGGCCAAGCCCGACGGCTCGATCATCGAGACCCCGATTACCGCGAACTTCCGCGAGGGGCTCAACGTTCTGCAGTACTTCATTTCCACCCATGGCGCGCGCAAGGGCCTGGCGGACACCGCGCTCAAGACCGCCAATTCGGGTTACCTGACGCGGCGCCTGGTCGACGTGACGCAGGACCTGGTGGTCACCGAGCACGACTGCGGCACGACGGCGGGCATGGCGATGAAGGCGCTGGTGGAAGGCGGCGAAGTGGTCGAGCCGCTGCGCGAGCGGATTCTCGGACGGGTCGCGGCGGTCGATATCGTCAATCCGGAGAGCGGGGAGACGGTGTTCGACGCGGGACGGCTGCTCGACGAGGATGCCGTCGAGACCATCGAGACGCTGGGGATCGACGAGGTGAAGGTGCGCACGCCCTTGACCTGCGATACCCGCTATGGCCTGTGCGCCCAATGTTACGGGCGTGACCTCGGACGCGGCCAGCTGGTGAACGTGGGCGAGGCGGTCGGGGTGATTGCCGCCCAGTCGATCGGCGAGCCGGGCACGCAGCTGACCATGCGCACGTTCCACATCGGGGGCGCGGCATCCCGTGCCGCGGTGGCGAGCCAGATCGACGCGAAGTCCAACGGCGTGGCCCGGTTCCTGTCGGGCATGCGCTATGTCACCAACCCGAAGGGCGAGCAGATCGTGATCTCGCGTACCGGCGAGATCGGCGTGGTGGACGACAATGGGCGGGAGCGCGAACGGCACAAGGTGCCCTATGGCGCCACGCTCGCGGTCAACGACGGCGCCGCCGTCAAGGCGGGACAGATCTTCGCGACCTGGGATCCGCACACGCGTCCCATCATCACGGAGTACGCCGGCCAGGTCCGCTTCGAGAACGTGGAAGAGGGCGTCACCGTCGCCAAGCAGATCGACGACGTGACGGGCTTGTCGACCCTTGTGGTCATCGATCCCAAGCGGCGGGGCGTGGCGCAGGGCAAAGGCCTGCGTCCGCAGGTCAAACTGCTCGACGAAGCGGGCGGCGAAGTCCACATTGCCGGCACCGAACTGCCGGTCAACATCACCTTCCAGGTCGGCTGCATCATCAACGTGAAGGATGGTCAGGCGGTGTCCGTAGGCGACGTGCTGGCGCGCATCCCGCAAGAGACCTCGAAGACGCGCGACATCACCGGCGGTCTGCCGCGCGTGGCGGAGCTCTTCGAGGCGCGTTCGCCGAAGGATGCGGGCACGCTCGCGGAAGTGACCGGGACGGTGTCCTTCGGCAAGGATACCAAGGGCAAGCAGCGCCTGGTCATCACCGATCTCGACGGGGTGGCGCACGAGTATCTGATTCCCAAGGACAAGCATGTCACCGCCCATGACGGGCAGGTGGTCAACAAGGGCGAGATGATCGTGGACGGTCCGGCCGATCCGCACGACATCCTGCGTCTGCTCGGCGTGGAGGCGCTGGCGCGCTACATCACCGACGAAGTGCAGGACGTCTATCGGCTGCAGGGCGTGAAGATCAACGACAAGCACATCGAAGTGATCGTGCGCCAGATGCTGCGCCGCGTCACCATCCAGGATCCGGGCGATACCCGCTTCATCCAGGGCGAGCAGCTCGAACGGGCCGAGGTGCTGGAGGAAAACGAGCGTGTGGAGGGCGAGGGGAAAGCCGCGGCCGTCTATGAGTACGTGCTGCTGGGGATCACCAAGGCCTCCTTGTCGACGGATTCCTTCATCTCCGCCGCATCCTTCCAGGAAACCACGCGGGTACTGACGGAAGCGGCCATCCTGGGCAAGAAGGACGACCTGCGCGGCCTCAAGGAAAACGTCATCGTGGGGCGCCTCATTCCCGCGGGCACCGGGCTTGCGTACCACAATACCCGGCGCAAGCAGGCCCTCGGCGAAGACATGGCCCCGGAACGGGCGATCACCGAGGAGCCCGAGGCGGCGCCCGGTCAGGAGCAGGTGGCTTGACACAGGGGCGAAAAGCCAATAAAATCCACAATCTTTTTTGGTCCCGGACGCGGCGGTTCGCCCCGCGTCCGGGCGGTGCTCCGACCGACATTCCAGCGTGGGCGGCCATAAACCGAGCTTTTAGGAATAACGATTCATGCCAACAGTCAACCAATTAGTGCGCAAGCCGCGGGCGGCGAAGCGGGTGAAGAGCAAGGTTCCTGCGCTCGAAAGCTGTCCGCAGCGGCGCGGCGTGTGCACCCGCGTGTACACCACGACCCCGAAGAAGCCGAACTCCGCCTTGCGCAAGGTGGCGCGCGTGCGCCTGACGAACGGGTTCGAGGTCACGAGCTACATCGGGGGCGAAGGCCACAACCTCCAGGAGCACTCGGTGGTCCTCATCCGCGGCGGCCGCGTGAAGGATCTGCCGGGCGTGCGCTACCACACGGTGCGCGGCAGCCTGGATACGGCGGGCGTCAAGGACCGCAAGCAGAGTCGCTCCAAGTACGGCGCGAAGCGCCCGAAGGCCGCGTAGCCTTGAGGTTTTGCGCGAGATTGCACAGCTTAAGTTTTGAGTGATTCGAGGAAGATATGCCAAGACGCAGAGAGGTTCCCAAGCGGGAAGTGTTGCCGGACCCGAAATTCGGTAGTCAGGATGTATCGAAGTTCGTCAACGTGCTCATGACGCAGGGCAAGAAGTCGGTGGCCGAGCGCATCATGTATGGGGCCTTCGAGCAGATTGCGCAGAAGACCGGGAAGAATCCGCTGGACGTGTTCGGGCAGGCGCTGACCAACGTGCGGCCGGTGGTCGAGGTCAAGAGCCGTCGGGTGGGCGGGGCCAACTACCAGGTTCCGGTGGAAGTGCGTTCCTCCCGGCGCACGGCGCTGGCCATGCGCTGGCTCACCGAGGCCGCGCGCAAGCGGGGCGAGAAGTCGATGGGCTTCAGGCTCGCGGGTGAACTGATGGATGCCGCCGAGGGCCGCGGGTCGGCCATGAAGAAGCGGGAAGAAGTCCATCGCATGGCGGAAGCCAACAAGGCCTTCGCGCACTTCCGCTTCTAGGCCCTGAGGCCCGCGACGGCTGCGGGCCGGTCGGGTTTGATCAATGGATTGCAGGCCCCGGGATGATCCTGGGGCTTGAACATTATGGATTGCTAGCTGTGGCACGTAAAACACCCATCGAACGTTACCGTAACATCGGTATCATGGCGCACATTGATGCGGGCAAGACGACGACGACGGAGCGTGTGCTGTTCTATACCGGCGTGTCGCACAAGATCGGCGAGGTTCACGACGGCGCCGCCGTCATGGACTGGATGGAGCAGGAGCAAGAGCGCGGGATCACGATCACGTCGGCCGCGACGACCTGCTTCTGGAAGGGGATGGACAACAACTTCCCCGAGCACCGCATCAATATCCTCGACACCCCCGGACACGTCGACTTCACGATCGAGGTGGAGCGCAGCCTGCGCGTCCTCGACGGCGCCTGCGCGGTCTTCTGCGCGGTGGGCGGCGTGCAGCCGCAATCCGAAACGGTATGGCGGCAGGCGAACAAGTATGGCGTCCCGCGGCTGGCCTTCGTGAACAAGATGGACCGCTCCGGGGCGAATTTCATGCGCGTGTACGACCAGATGAAGACGCGCCTCAAGGCCAACCCTGTGCCCATCCAGCTGCCGATCGGGGCCGAGGACAAGTTCGAAGGCGTGATCGATCTGGTCAAGATGAAGGGAATCTACTGGGACGATTCGAGCCAGGGCATGCGCTTCGAGGAGCGCGACATTCCCGCCGAGCTCGCGGACGATGCCCGGAAGTGGCGCGAAGCGATGGTGGAAAGCGCCGCCGAGGCTTCCGAAGAGCTGATGAACAAGTACCTTGAGGAAGGCGATCTGTCCGTCGCCGACATCAAGCGGGGATTGCGTGCCCGCACGATCCACAACGAGATCGTGCCGATGCTGTGCGGTTCCGCGTTCAAGAACAAGGGCGTGCAGGCGATGCTCGACGCGGTGATCGAGCTCCTGCCCTCTCCGGTGGACATCCCCGCCGTCAAGGGGCACCTGGAAAACGGCCAGGAAGCCGCGCGGCATGCGTCCGACGACGAGCCGTTCTCGGCGCTTGCATTCAAGATCATGACCGACCCCTTCGTCGGGCAGCTTATTTTCTTCCGCGTCTACTCCGGGGTCATCAATTCCGGCGACACCGTGTACAACCCGATCAAGGGCAAGAAGGAGCGCGTCGGGCGGATCCTGCAGATGCACGCCAACCAGCGCGAGGAAATCAAGGAAGTGCGCGCCGGCGACATCGCCGCGGCCGTGGGCCTCAAGGAGGCGACCACCGGCGAGACGCTGTGCGATCCCGGGCAGGTCATCGTGCTGGAGCGCATGGAGTTTCCCGAGCCCGTGATCCATGTCGCCGTCGAACCGAAGACCAAGAGCGACCAGGAGAAGATGGGCATTGCGCTCAACCGGCTGGCGCAGGAGGATCCCTCCTTCCGCGTGCGCACCGACGAGGAGTCGGGGCAAACCATTATTTCCGGGATGGGCGAGCTGCATCTGGAGATCATCGTCGACCGCATGCGCCGGGAATTCGGCGTCGAGGCCAACGTGGGCGCGCCCCAGGTGGCCTACCGCGAGGCGATCAAGAAGGCGGTCGAGATCGAAGGGAAATTCATCAAGCAATCCGGCGGCAAGGGCCAGTACGGGCACGTCTGGCTCAAGCTGGAGCCGCAGGAGGCAGGCAAGGGCTACGAATTCGTCGACGCCATCAAGGGCGGCGTGGTGCCGCGCGAGTATATTCCGGCGGTCGACAAGGGACTTCAGGACACCTTGCCCAACGGCGTGCTGGCCGGATTCCCGGTCGTCGACGTGAAGGTGACGCTGTTCGACGGTTCCTACCATGAGGTGGACTCCTCTGAAAACGCCTTCAAGATGGCGGCCTCCATCGCCTTCAAGGACGGCATGCGCAAGGCCAATCCCGTATTGCTCGAGCCGATGATGGCGGTCGAAGTCGAGACGCCCGAGGAATACATGGGCGATGTGATGGGCGATTTGTCCTCACGGCGCGGCATGATCCAGGGCATGGACGACACGCCCTCCGGGAAGATCATCAAGGCCGAGGTTCCGCTTGCCGAGATGTTTGGCTACTCGACGGCGCTGCGTTCGGCGACCCAAGGTCGTGCGACGTATACGATGGAATTCAAGCATTATGCGGAAGCGCCGAAGAACGTCGCGGATGCGGTGATCAACAAGAAGTGACGGCTCAGTAGAGAGGAAATCATCATGGCAAAAGGCAAATTTGAGCGGAAGAAGCCGCACGTGAACGTAGGGACGATTGGTCACGTGGATCATGGGAAGACGACGCTGACGGCGGCGATCACTTCGATTTTG
>JAKAFK010000045.1 GCA_021817985.1 Pseudomonadota bacterium
TCACCCTCGACGTTTCGCTGTACACTTTGCTACAGATCCTGTCTGTCACATTATTCGAGAAAATACCGTTGCAACAAGCACTTGCTGCGGGCGAATACACCCTAAACGAGGGCATCGAGTGCAAGCAACTGAATTTATTTACCATTTAACCGGACAGCAGTGCCGTCACGTTAGGAATCATTCCGGAATAATTGAGCAATCACTGAGGGATGAATTCCATGGCTCGTGGTCAGCATCTGCATAGGGCATTCCCAACGCCTTCATGACCATAGCCAGAAAGACTGGCGACATCGCCAGCCGGATGAAAGGCGATGCAACGCAACCCGTCATCGTCCGGAATGCCGCGCTAATCGTCGCTATTAGGGCGGCAGCCGCCACACTCACGAGATAATCGGATCTGAAATTCTTGATTACCGGCATGGCATTAGGATATGCTTTTATAGTGGAAGCGTGTTCCGCGAACACCAGCCGCTTGAAAATTGGCTCCCTAAGGTGGAGCGGGCCGGTGATGCATCCCGCGGCTCACTGCGTACGACAGGAACGGGGGACCGTCCGCGCCCGTGATCAGGCCCCCGGAAAAATGACGAACAATAAATCCGATCGCCGAAAACCATGGTCAAGCATGTCCCCGGCACCCTGAAGAAGATCTCTGTCCGCAATGTCCGGCTTGGGATGTTCATCCACGATCTGTGCGGCAGCTGGATGGACCACCCATTCTGGAAGACGCGTTTTCTCCTTGACGATCCGCGCGAGCTCAAGCGCCTGAAGTCGTGCGGAATCCAAGAGATCTGGATCGACACGGCCAAGGGGCTCGACGCCTCGCCCAGCGTGCCCGCCGTCAGCCTGGAGGCCGAGGAGCGCGAGGTGGAAAGTCTGCTTCGGGAAGTGGTCAGAGAAGAGGAGGAAAACGCCTGCGCGCCATGCGCTTTCCACGAGGAACTCGAGCGCGCCCGTGCGGTTCACGCCCGGGCGAAGCAAGCGGTGCTGTCCATGTTTCAGGACGCTCGCATGGGACAGGCACTGCAGATCGGCGACGCCATGAGCGTCGTCGACGACATCACGCAGTCCCTGTCCCGCAACACGACGGCCTTCCTGACCCTCGCCAGGCTCAAGAGCAAGGACGACTATACTTATCTGCATTCGGTCGCCGTCTGCGCCTTCATGACGGCTCTCGGAATGCAGCTTGGGCTGACGGGCGAAACGCTGCGAAGCGCGGGCTTGGCCGGCCTGCTGCATGATATCGGCAAGATGACGATCCCCGATTCGGTGCTCAAGAAGCCGGGAACGCTGAGTGAGGAGGAGTTCGCCCTGGTCAAGACCCATCCCAGGCGCGGCTGGGAGATCCTGAAGCAGGCGCATGCGGACGATATCGTGCTCGACGTTTGCCTCAACCATCACGAGCGCATGGACGGGCGGGGCTATCCAGGGCCGGTATCGGGCGAAGAACTGTCGATCTTCGCGCGCATGGTCGCGGTGTG
Source organism: Pseudomonadota bacterium (assembly GCA_021817985.1). Classification (GTDB taxonomy): domain Bacteria; phylum Pseudomonadota; class Gammaproteobacteria; order Burkholderiales; family JAKAFK01; genus JAKAFK01. The sequence continues at coordinate 1,479 of JAKAFK010000045.1, forward strand.
CGACGTCTACGATGCGCTCACGTCCGACCGCTGCTACAGGCGCGCCTCGCCCCCTGCCGAGACGGTTCGGAAAATGGCGGAATGGCTGAACGGCCATTTCGACCAACGCATCTTCTTTGCCTTCGTCAAAGTCGTCGGCATCTATCCCACGGGCACGCTGGTGCGGCTCACGTCCGGCCGCCTCGGCATCGTCACCGAACAGACCGCGAGAAATCTCCTCCTGCCCATCGTCAAGGTCTTCTTTTCGGCGAACGCCGATGCGCCCATCGCGCCCGAACTCGTCGACCTCTCCGCGGTACAGGACGCGATCGTGAGTTCCGAGGATTCCGCCCAATGGGGTTTCGATTGGACGGCCCTTTTGGGGGTCGCCTAAGGACCTTCCCGCCCTCACCCGTCGGCGCTGCGCACCGCAGTCGGGCATTTAGGGCGTCTGCGGGGGCGCCTCTGCCGGAGGGGAGCGGCCGTTCAGCAGCTGGTCGATGGCGCTGATCAGCTCCTTATAGCGAATCGGCTTTGCGACATAGCCGTCGCAGCCGGCAGCGCGCATTTTCTCCTCATCGCCTTTCATGGCAAAGGCCGTCAGGGCGATGATCCGGATGTCCGCCGTCTGCGGATCGGCCTTGAGCAGGCGTGTGGCCGTCAATCCGTCCATGCCCGGCAGCTGGATATCCATCAGAATAAGTTCGGGACGATCGGTCCGTGCCGCCTGGAGCCCGCTTTCGGCCTCATAGGCCTGCAGCACCTGATGGCCGGCTTTTTCCAGCACCAGTGCCGCAAGCCGCATATTGGCCGGATTATCCTCAACGACCAGGATGCGTGCCATGCGCGACATCCCCCGTGGCGCCCCGGGTGTTGACGGCCCGCTTCACTTCGTTCAGGAAGTGCCGGCGATCGAATTTCGATTTCTCCAGAATGCTCTGGACATTGCCGTTGAGCGCCGTCCGCTCGGCGGCCGTGGTTTCCTTCGCCGTCACGACGAGAATCGGCATGCGCTCCATTGAAGGGTCGTCCTTGAGCGCCTCGACGACGTCGAAGCCGCTCACCTGCGGCATCATCAAGTCGAGCACCAACAGATTCGGGTGCTCGCGCCGGGCCATCTCGATCGCCTCCGCTCCTCCGTGCGCCTCGAGAACCTCCATGCCGGCCGCCTGCAAATAGCTGGCGAGGAGCCGCATCGTCTTCTCGTCGTCGTCGGCCACGAGCACCCGAAGCCTCTCCCCGGGGTGGCGCAACCCAAACCCCATGCTGTGCAACGCCTCCTCAAGATCGGCCCGGCGCAGCGGCTTCTGCAGCACACGGGCCGCACCCAAGGCCGTGCCCTTCTCGGTCTGCGACAGCACCGTCTCGATGACGACCGGGATATCCGCCAGCTGCGGCTGTGCCTTGATCCGAGCCAGAAACTCCCACCCGCTCATCCCCGGCAGCATGATGTCGAGCGCAATCACGTCGGGCTTCTCCCGGGCTGCAGCCTCCAGCCCCTCCTCCGCGCTCGCCGCGCTCGCCACCCGGAAGCCGTCATTCTCCAGCACCATCCGGAGCAGGTTCGCAGCCAGGGGATCGTCTTCGACGATGAGCGCCAAAGGGGCACGCGCCGTCGCGCCCCTCTGGGGGACACTCGCCGGTGCCCTCTCTTCAGCCTGCTGGCGAGCGGCATCGCTCGCTTCTTCCCGCCAGGGAATCCACACCGTGAAGGTCGATCCCCGGTCGACCGCGCTTTCCACCGCGACCTCGCCCCCATGCAGCACGGTCAGCTTCTTCACCATGGCCAGCCCGAGCCCCGTGCCCTCGAAACGGCGGGAAAGCGAACTGTCGGCCTGGGAGAATGGCTGGAAAAGGTTCCCGATGGCGGCGGCGGGAATCCCGATCCCGGTGTCGCGGACCTTGACCTCCAGATAGTGCGGAAAGGTCGCCGACGGCACCGCGCTCGCATCCACGCGCCGCGCCTCGACCCGGACTTCACCCCCGTCCGGGGTGAATTTCACCGCATTGGACAACAGATTGTAGAGGATCTGCTTCAGCTTGCGCGGGTCTCCCCATAGCTTCGTGAGCCCGCGCTCGACATCGATCGTCACGCGCATGCCGTGATCCATCGCCCTCTCCCGCACCACCATGACACTCGCCTGAACCAGCGCGTCCACGTCGACGGACTCGAGATCGAGCGTCATCTTGCCCGCCTCGACCTTGGACAGGTCAAGGATGTCATTGATCAAGGACAGCAAATGCTCGCCGCTCGTGAGGATGTCCCCAATCACGCCCTTCTGCTCCGGGGTCAACTCGCCGACCACGCCGTCGGCCAGCAACTCGGAAAACCCGATGATCGCGTTGAGCGGCGTGCGCAGCTCGTGCGACATGCTGGCAAGGAAGCGGTCCTTGGCCAGGTTGGCGTTCTCGAGCTCCATGTTCTTCTCGAGCAAGGTCTGCTCGATGCGGCGACGGTCCGTGACATCCCGGATCGCGCTGGCGACGATCACGCCCTCCTCGCTCTCGATCGGGCTCAGGTTCACATCGATCGGAAATTCCGATCCATCCGCCCGCAAGCCGAACAGTTCCCGACCGGCACCCATGGGGCGCGCGCGCGGCGCGTCGAAGAAACTCTTGCGCAGGCCCGGATGGCCGGCCCGGAACCGTTCCGGCAACAACATCTCGACCGGCTGTCCCAGCAGCGCCTCGCGCGAGTAGCCGAAAAGCCTTTCCGTCTGCGAGTTGACGAGCGTGATTTCGCCGCCGCTGTTGGCAATGACCATGGCGTCCGGCGCCGATTCCAGGAGCCCGCGGAATCGGCTCTCCGCCTTCTTTCGGAGCGTGATGTCCCGGATCGCGCTCATCGCCAGCGTCCCCTCGTCCGTCTCCAGCGGCGCCAGACTGATCTCCACCGGAAAGATCCGGCCATCCTTGCGCATTCCGAACAGCTCCATGCCGATGCCCATCGGCCGCACGCGCGGCTGAGTGAAGTAGCCCGCACGATCGGCCACGTGCACGCGCCGGAACGGCTCGGGCAAAAGCTTCTCCAGCTCCATCCCGCGCAATTCCCCGGGTTCGTAGCCGAAAAGATTGTCCGCGCGCGAAGTCGTCAGCACGATGCGGCCGGCCGCATTGATGATGACAATAGCATCCGGCATCAATTCCAGCAGCGGGCCGAAGCGGGTTTCGACGGCCCGCGCGTCACGCGATGCCTTGATCTCGGTGATGTCCTTCTCGGCATAGAGAATGAAGGGGGCTTCGCCATCGGACGCCGGAACGGCCTTGGCCGATGCCTGGACATACAGCAGGCTACCGTCCTTGCGGCGCCGAAGGCCTTCGCTGCTTGCGACGCCAGCGCCCAGAATCTTCTCGCGGAAGGCACGCTCGGCCTGCGCTGCCTCGGAAGGGATCAGGAATTCGTGGGGCTTGCCGATGGCCTCGCCGGCGCCGAAGCCGAAGAGCCCCGCGGCGCCCTTGGTCCAGTGGACGATGTTGCCATCCGGTCCGGTCACCATGATTCCGTCAGGAACTTCGTTCAGAATCAGCGCCCCGAAATCCACGGTCATAAGGCGGCGTCTCAGGCTATGTTTTGTCTCCCCGGTAGTTCAAGTTTAGCAACAGGACGAGCAAATTGCCGTCGCAGCGCGGGGGGCCTTCAAGGGATGGGATTCAGGACCCGCAGCCGGTCCCTGAGCCCCGATGCGCGGGTGGTGCGCTGCGCGAGTCCCGCCACGAAGGTCGCCTCCGGACCCCAGATGTCCACCCGGCGCCTGGCGCGCGTGATGCCGGTATAGACAAGCTCTCGCGTCAAGACCCGCGAAGAATCGGCCGGCAGCACCAACGCGACCTCGTCGAACTCGGACCCTTGCGACTTGTGGACGGTCATCGCATAGGCCGTGGCGTGCTCGGGCAGGCGCACGGGGGGAAAGCTGCGCAGGGGCCCCTCAACGGTCTCGAAGAAGACCCGCAGTCCTTGCTCGGTGGGTAGCGCAATGCCGATATCCCCGTTGAACAGACCGAGGCCGTAGTCGTTGCGGGCAATCATGATCGGGCGCCCGGGGTACCAGAGGCCCTCTTGCCCCAAGCGCGGCGCACCGAGTACCCGCTCCTCCACCAGGCGATTGATCCCCTCGGCACCCGTTCGGCCGCGGCGGTGCGCACAAAGGACACGGAAGGCGTTGAAGCGCGCAAAGACTTCTTGCGGCAATGCGCGTGCGCGCACCGCCGCGAAATAGCCGGCATACCCTTGGGACAAGCTTTGCTCGAGGTCACCGACGACGGCCTCGTACGTTCCTTCGTGCCAGCCGAGGTCGGGACAGCGCTGGCCGCGAAGCAGGTCCAAGGCGCCGGACACATCGCCCAGGTTGGCCAGCCGGGCCAGATTCCCGATGCCGCTTTCTCCGGTGAAACGGTAGCTCTTTTGCAGCATCGCGACACACTCCGCCAGGGCCGACTCGCCTTGAAGCCCCTCCGTCGGCACACATCCGGTCGCCTGCCGGAGGCTCTCGCGGAAGGCGCCCCCCCCGAGGCCGCCGCCTTCGCACAAGTCGCCGAAGACGGCACCGGCTTCCACCGACGCCAGCTGATCCTTGTCGCCCAGCAGGATGAGGCGGGCACGCTTGGGGAGCGCATCGAGCGTCTTGGCCATCAGCGCAAGATCGATCATGGACGCTTCGTCGACGACCAACACGTCCACGGGCAACGGATTGGCGTGGTCGTGCCGGAACGTGACCCCGTCGGGACGCGTGCCCAGCAGCCGATGGAGCGTGGACGCGTGCTCGGGGATCAAGGCGAGTATTCCCGGGTCAAGCTCAAGACGCTGCTTCGCCGCGCGGATCGCTTGGGCGAGCCGCATCGCCGCCTTGCCCGTGGGCGCGGCAAGCGCAATATGCAGGGGCGCTGCGGCCTGCATCTGCAAGGCCGCCAGGATGCGGAGCACGGTAGACGTCTTGCCCGTGCCCGGCCCGCCGGAGATGATGCACAGCCCCTTCAGCACCGCGACCGCAGCCGCGATCTTCTGTCCGTCGGGCAGCTGCGCATTGTTCCCGAAAAGCCGGTCAAGCACGTCGCGCAGCCGCGCAAGGCTCACGCCGGGAACCGGAACCGACGCCTTGTCCCGCAGCTGATCGGCCAGATTGCGCTCATAGCGCCAGTAGCGGGCCAGATACAGACGATGGGCCGAATCCAGGATCAGGGGGGCATACTCGCCCGGCTGCCCCACGACGCGGCTCGCCCGCAACGCTTCTTCCCAGCGATCGAGCGCCGGAAGCTCAAGGCCGACGCACTCCGCGCTCTCCCAAAGACGTTTCCCGGCGAATGCCTCAAGATCGATGCAAACGTGCCCTTGGGCCACCCAATGGGCCGCCAGGCACCCCGCGGCAAGAACGCCATCCCCTGCCAGCGGATCCAGCCTGTGCAGGTAGGCCGCAAACGCCAGGTCGAGCGCCGACAGTTCGCCGGCGTAAGCGCGCAGCCGAGACATCATTCGCCGTCCCCTTGCTCGAGCAGCCGGTCGAGGATCTCGATGAGCGAGGCCGCGGGCCGATCATGGAAGATGCCGGGGCGCCCGGGCGCCCCGGGCCGGACCCCGCGCAGGAACAGATAAAACACCCCGCCGAAATGGCGCGACGGCTCATACTCGGGCAGGCGCAGCCTGAGATAGCGGTGCAGCGCCACGCTATAGATCAGGTATTGCAGATAGTAATGATCCCGCGCCATCGCGGCCACCATCGCCGCCTCATCATAGGCCTGCAGGCTTGCGCCCAACCAGTTCGACTTATAATCCACCACGTAAAAGCGCCCGTGGGCCTCGAAAATGAGGTCGATGAAGCCCTTCATGTACCCCAAGACCCGGTCGAAGGTCAGGCTTTGGGCCGCCTGCCGGAACGCCGGATGCAGACCGCTTGCCGCATCGCACAGCACCCGCCGCAAGCCGGCCGCGTCCAGCGCGCGAAGCGGGTAGGCGAATTCCATCTCGGAGCGCTTGCGCGAAGGCGACAGTGTCTTGAGGCAAAATCCTTCGTCGTCGAGCGGGACCGCAAGGACGCTTTCCACCATGTCCGCGACGGCCGCCGCCCATTCCGGGTCGAAGCCATGCGCCTGGAGCTTGCGCTCCACATGGGCCTCCAAAGCCGCGCGATCCGCGGCCCTGAAGTCCCAGGTTTCAAACACGGCGTGCAGGCAGGTTCCGGCCCGCGTGCCGCGCGGGAAGGAAAAAATGCTGCGCGATGGGCTCGCACCCTCCACGGCCTGCGGCCCCGCATCATAATCCGGCGCGTCGGCGTTGCGGCCTGCGGTCAAGGCCGAAAAACTGGTCGTGCGCCACGCCGGCTGCAGGCTGCGATGGAATGCGCGCACCCTGAAGGCGGATTCCGCCGCGGCCACGGGCCGGAAGACTTCGCCGTTCTGGGGAATGTCCTCGATCCCGACAGCCTCGGGCGCCCGAGACGCCACGCGCACCAGTTCGGCGCGGATACGCGGGCCGTCGAGATCCTTGAGCGCCTTTCGCAGCGCCTCGGTCAAGGGGACCTGCTCGCCTGCGTTCACCTCGCGCCCGTGCAGGATCCAGGCGAGCGCCGATGTGGCCACCCCGTTGATCGGCCCCCACACCACATAACAGCGGTGGCGCGCACGGGTGAGCGCCACGTAGAGCAGGCGAAGCTTCTCGGCGAGCCGTTCGGCGTCGGCCTGCGCGCTGTGCGCAGGCCAATCGGCCCCGCCGACGTCCAGAACGGCCGGGTGCGTGTCGCCGGAATCGTGGCACATGACCACGCCTTTGTTTCGCGGGCTCAAGCGGCCATCCCACAGGAACGGGCAGAACACCACCGGATACTCGAGCCCCTTCGCGGTGTGCACGGTCACGATCTTCACGAGCCGGGCATCGCTTTCCAGGCGAAGCTGGGTTTCTTCATCCCCGGGCTGCGCCTGATGGATGGCGCGCGAGAACCAGGCAGCCAAGGCCTGCATGCTCTTGCGGCCGTCGCACTCGGCCGTCTGCAGGAGCTCCGCCAAGTGCAGGAGATTGGTCAAACGCCGCTCCCCATCGACATGGGCGAGCAGCCTCGCAGCCACGTCCTCCTCTTCGACCCAGGCGCGGAACATGCGCGCGAAGCCATGGGTGCGCCACAGCAGGTGATACTCCTGGAAGGTTTCGAGCCGCGCCTCCCAGGCTTGCGGGTCGAGGCTCAACGCATACACCTGCGCCCCCTGCATGCCCATGAGTTCGCTCGCCAGGGCCGCCTTGAACAACGCTTCGCGTCCGGGCTCGAGCACGGCCAGCAGCACGCGCTCGAAATCGAGCGCCTCTGCCGAGGCGAACACATTGTCCTGCCCGTACTGCACGCTGGGCACTCCGCACCATGTCAAGGCCTCGCGCACAAGACGTCCCTGCCGGTGAGTCGGCACGAGGATCGCAATGTCGCTGCCGCACAGCGCCCGATCGCCGATCATCGCACGCGATTGCCGGCCAAGGTTCAGAAGGCGCGCAATTTCTCCCGCCGTGGCCTCCGCCGCCAGCCGGTTGGCCGTTCCCTTGTCGAGGAGCTTGCCCTCTTCCCCCGGGGGGGTCAGCCAGAAACGCAGCGCGGGGCCTTCTCCGTCCGCCACCGTGAGGGCATCCCGCGCCCGGTCGGCGGCGCAGACGGGCGGGTAGGCGATTTCCTCGAAGACGAAAGGATTGGGATTGTGGGCGAACAAGGCGCCGACGGCGTCGATCAGGGCGGCGTCGGAGCGCTGGTTGACGCCCAGCGTATAACGGTGGGTGGTCAGCGCGCGCGCCTTGAGGTAGGCGAAAATGTCGGCGCCCCTGAAGCTGTAGATCGCCTGCTTGGGATCGCCCACGAGGAAGACCGGCGCTTCGCCTTGCCCATAGAGCGCCGCGAAGATCTCGAACTGCACAGGATCGGTGTCCTGGAATTCATCGATCAGCGCGGCGGGATACCGGGCCCGGACGCTCTCGGCAAGCGCCGCTCCCAGTGGGCCGCGAAGGGCCGCCGCCAAGTTGTTGAGCAGATCGCCGTAGGATTGCACCCGGCGCGCCCGCTTGCGCACCGGCAATTCCGCCTGGGCGAAACGCAGGCAATCGGCCTTGAGGCCCACCAGCCGCGCTTCGAAAAGCGCTTCCCTAAGGTCCGAGAGCCGCTCGCACGCATCGAAGAACGGATGGCTGGGCGGCGGGCCGCCCTTGGCCGCCGCCGCGATGTTGCATGCAGCGAAGCGAGCCAGGTGAGCGCAGTTGCCGGAATGGTGGTCCTCGGGCCGGAAATAGCCATCCAGCCCCTCGCCCCATTTCGGGAGGGAGTCCTTCCGGTACCGGCGCCCATCCAGCCCGCCGGAGGACAGGAGTTCCATGATGGGGCTGCGGCTGCGCATCCAGGTCTCGCGACAGGTGCGGTAGGCGCCCGCAAATTCCCGTTCCAGGGCCTGGAAATCTTGCGCGCTCGCAGGGGGGGCGATGCGCAGATACGGTTTGTCGACATACGGGCGAATCTCCTCGATCAACGCCTGCGGACCCACACCCCGGTCCACCAGATACGCCACAAAGAGCCCGGAGGCCGTGTAGACTTCCCGCCGCCAGAAGTCCTCCACCACCTCGGCCAACAGGTCTGATTCATTGGGAATGAGCTCCGTGTCGAAAGGCGTCCCGCTGGCGATCGCATGATCGGCCAGCACGCGCTGGCAGAAGCCGTGAATCGTATAGATCGCCGCTTCATCGAAGCTGCGGATGGCACGGGCCAGCCGCTGCACCGCGCCTTGCGCCTGGGCGGCATGGCGGCTCGCCAGCTGCCGACAGAACGGATCCGCGCCGGTGCCCTGCTCAAGTGCGCGTTTCGTGTCGGTGAGCCGCTCGCGGATACGCGCACGCAACTCCGCGGTAGCGGCCTTGGTGTAGGTCACGACCAGGATCTGGTCGACCTCGAGGGAAAGCTCCAGCAGCAGCCGTACATAAAGGCCGGTGATGGTCCATGTCTTGCCGGTCCCGGCGCTCGCCTCGATCAGGCTGATCCCATCGAGCGGCGCCTCATGGATATCGAATGGTCGGAAGTCCCCGCTCACGGCACGTCCTCCTTGGCGTGCTCGAGCATCGGCACGAACAAGCGCGACGCCAGCGCCGCAAATTCCTCGTCGAGCGGATCGTGCCCGCGGTAGACAAACTGGTAATGCACCTCCTCCGACTCTCCCACGAAGCCGCCGTTGCGGAACTCCGGCGCATCCCACGCCGCATGGGCGGCCTTGAGCGCCGGCTCGCCGCTTTGCAAGGCCATCGCATAGGCATGGGACGCTCTCACGAAGAAAGGCACGGGACACGTCAGTCCCCGCCAATAGACCTCCAAGAGCGCCGCGATCAGGGGCGCGGGATCCTTGACCGGTGCCAAGGCAAACTCGCCGTCAAGCCCGATCCAGCGGCTCGAGAGGACGACCCCTTCGGGCTTGAGGTGGCACAGGAGCAAATGGCGCAGCCACAACCCCCAGCGGTCGGCCGGGCTGATGTCGGCCACGCGGTAGTCGACAATGCCCCCTGGGCTCACGCCGGCCAGCCAGCCCGTGAGCCGCACGCCGTCGTGTGAAAACGCCGCCTCGATGGGATCGAGAGTGCGCTCCGGAAGACCCGCCTGCAGGCGGGCGCTCAAGGCCTGCACGGGTTCACGCTCCCGATCGAGGAAGGCGGCACCCCACTGTCCATGCGGCAGCATGCCTTCGGCGCGGAGCAGCGCCAGGGCGCCATCCATGGTACCCCGGTGCCGGAACTCCTCCAGCAGGGTCTTGCGCGCGCGCATTCTCGCGAAGGCGTCGAGCCCGAACGGTTCTCGCGTCTCGAACGCGCCGTCTGCCTCCGCAAGCTTGAGCCCCAGGCGCCTTTGGAGCAGAAACCGCACCGGATTTCGAAAATACTCGTACAGACTTGCGAGCTCGACCGAGCGCCATTCCGCTTCCGGATCCGGCAAAGGGACGGGAAACAGGGGCTCGCTCCTCAGCGTGCCGTGTCCCACGAGCGCGCTTGCCGCACAAAGCGAGGCGGAATAGCTGAAAAGCCCGGCCTCTCCCAGGAAGTAGCGGGGACTGAAGGCCTGGAGCGGGTGACGCGTCACGATGCGCGCGTCCATGTCGCCTCCCTCATCGAGCCTGAACCCACGGCGCACCGCATCCAGAAGTTCGGAGACCAGGACCGAGGGCGGCAACGGTTCATTGTCGCGGATGCTCGCTCCCACGTAGCTGAGATACAGGGCCTCTCGCGCCGACAGAATCGTCTCCAGGAACAGGTAGCGGTCGTCGTGACGGCGTGAGCGATCGCCGGGCCGAAAATCGCGGGCCATCAAGTCGAACCCGGGCGGCCGTGTCTGCCTCGGAAACGCATCATCGCTCAGGCCAAGCACGCACACGACGCGGAAGGGCGGCGCGCGCATGGGGACCAGGGAGCAGAACGTCACGCCGCCGCGCAGGAAGCCGGACGCGCCGCTCCCCTGCTCCAGCCGGCCCGCCAGCCACTCCTTGATGACCGCCAAGGTCAGCGGCGCGCCGAACCCCGCGAGGGCCGTTTCGCTCAGCAGGGCGTCAAGGCTGGCGCGAATACGTGCCAGCGTCTCCTCCTCTGCTTCATCCGCCAGAAAAAGACGGTCGAGCAGACGTGACAGGCGAACCGTCCATTGCCCGGGTAGATGCGCACCCGCGAGAGCGGCTTCCGCGTCCAGCAAAGCCTCGAAGAACGCCACAAACTGCCCGAGCACGCGCGAGCGATCCCCTTCGATCGCATCAAAGGGCAGGACGCCGCGATACAGGGGCGACGCGTCCTGGGCGCAAGCCTGCGGCAGGGCGAAACCGAGCAGCAGGCGGTCGATCCCGGCGCGCCAGGTATGCTCCGCAGTGCCGGGCAGCCCCAAGGCTTCCCGGTGGGCGCTGTCACGGCCCCAGCGAATACCGACGGCACGGACCCAGTCGTGAATCAGCGAGGTGTCGTCTTCGGAAAGCTCGAAACGCCGCAACACGGCCGGAGCAGCCAGGAGGTCCAACACGCGGCCGGCCTCGAAGCGGCTGCCTGGAATATCGAGGAGGCCGAGGAAGGCGGTGAGCAACGGGTCGTCCGCGGAGGGCCGCCGGTCCGCGAGGCCGTAGGGGATCCTTGCGCGCCCGCCATGCGTCTGGAAAACCGCGTCGATGTATGGGGCATAGGTTTCGATGTCGGGCACCAGGACCACGACCTCGGCAGGCTCGAGGTCAGGCTGCGCCGCGAAGCGGGAAAGCAATTGGTCGAAGAGCACCTCCACTTCCCGCATCGGGCTGTGGGCGACGTGCACCTCGACCGAAGGATCCGGTGCGGCCGTCGGCAGGGCGTCTTCGCCCTCCCGGTCGACCAGATTCAGGATATCGGACTGAAGCGCATGGAGAAGGCTGCCGGTGCCGGGATCGTCGAACACGCCGTGCAGCTCGCTGTCGCAGGCCTCGAGCACGAGATCCATGAAGTCCCGCCCCTGCTTGCCCCAGGAAGCCAAGAGGGCGTTGCCGGTTTCCAGGTGCAGGGCCTCGGGGGCGTCACCCCCTGCGCGACGCGCGATCTCGCGGCTGTCGACGATATGGCCCCAAGGCTGCGCACAGGGGTTGAGCACGAAAAGGCAGATGTCGATCTTCTGGGCGAGCTCGCGAAGGACGGCGAGATAGGCCGGCGGCATCGAGGAAATGCCGAACAGAATCACGCGGGACGGCAGGCCGGCCGGCCGCACCGGCAGGCGCTTCAAGGCGGTCAGGAGGCGCTCCAGCAGATGGACCCGATGGCGATCGTCTCTTGCCGCCTTGCGCCACAGCGCGCACTGCCACGGTTCGTCCGGCCCGAGCCCCAGGAGCCGCCCGTCGTCCCAGGCGGCGATCCAGTCCGGACGATAGACAAGATAATGGTCGAACGTGTCGGCCACCTGGCGCGCGAGCTCAAACGGGGCCAAGTCGCCGGCGCCTTCGAGATAGCTCGAGAGCGGGCCGGCGACGGGACTTTCTGCTATCTGTCCCAATTCGTCCATCAGGCGCCAAGCGAGGATCTCGGGCGCGAACACCGAGCGCTCCGGCAAATCGCCCAGCACGTTGCGCGCGATCCGCCAGATGAACGCGGCCGGCAACTGGAACTCCACATTGGCGCAGATGCCCAGCCGCTTCGCGACGAAGAGGGTTATCCAGCGGCCCATGCCCTCGTTCTGGACAACGATGCCTTCCGGGGCAAGGACCGACTCCAAGGGTTCGGTGATGACGGCGGTAAGGAGCTCGCCCAGGATCTCGATGCGATTGGACTGGTACAGATGAAGCATCGCGCACTCTATCCTTCGTTCTCAGCTAGCCTTCCGCAGGCCTGTCCGTGCCTTAGGCGGCGAGGAGCTCGCGCATCGTGAGGAGCGCATGGATTGCGGCGGGGCTGAACCACAGCCCCGGCAGTTCGAAGGCGGGGCCCGCGCCGGGCCCTTCCGATTCACACCGGTAGCCGCCCCGCTCACGATCCCATACGATGGGGGCATGAAGGCGGTCCCGAGGATACTGCAGATCGCGCCTGAGCGTCGCGGGCGAGACCTGCAGCGCGGCCGACAGCGCATCGAAGGGCACCAGCCTGCGTTCGGTGAGCAATGGGTCGATCCTGTAAAACCGCTCGGGCCGGTCCACCCGTAAACGCCCCCTCTCGCAAGATCCCGCCGGCGAGAGTGATGCTATCACAACGGCCAAGCGTCGACCTCCCCATCGGGCGGCCGGCACGACAGGTGACCGGCAGCGGCGCCGTCCGTGCAACAAGTGCCAGCCCGCCCGGCGGGCTCGCTCGCCTCACGCTCTCGGTGTTTTTCGTCGGCCCGACGATCGGTGGTTTCAGGGAACGGCACCGACCCCAGGGGGCGTGCCGGGTCCAGGGGCGATGGGCTGAATCTGCCGCGTCAGCGCATGCGCGACGTCGCGCCGGGTGGAAGTGGAAACGGCCGTTCGGTCCACCCGCCGCGACTCGAGCCGGCCGATGCCCGAAAGAAAAAATGGCCCCGGATCACGCCGAAGCCATCGATAGGACTGCTGGGCATCCCCCCTGCGACCGAACCCGAGGGGGCGTCGGGAAAGGCCCGCCGTGCCGCACGCATCGGCGGACGGGGCGCTCGTGGGCGGACTCAGTGCGCCAGCGGCTGCTCGCCCAGCAAGACATGGGGCATGTCGGCCAAGCGGTACTTGCCGGTCTGGACCGCCCGCGCGAGCTTTTCCAGGGTCTGCTCGTGCAGCAGGCCCACGATCTTTTCCTTGATCGGCTTCCACTTGAAGTGCATCGGGCAGGCCGTCTCGTCGCTGCAGACCTTGAGGCCAAGAACGCAGTCCTGGGTAAAACCGACGCCCTCGGTCAGCGAGAGGACCTGCATGAGGTCGGCCTTTTCCATGCCTTCACGCAAGCAAAAGCCGCCCAAACGTCCGCGGAACGAATACAGCAGATTGCCCTTGCAGAGGCTTTGCATGATCTTTGCGAGATATGCGGGGGGCACATTGAGGTGCTCCGCGATTTCGCGGTTCAGGACGGGCTCGCCCGGCGGCTTCGTCGCGATATAGATGAGCGCCTGAATGGCGTATTGGCTGGTGCGCGATAAAATCATTTGAACCTCGGAAGGGCTAGGATCGCCTCTTTCATGGATATTTTTTGGTCTGAATATCGAAATAATTCACATTCAAGCACATCGCAGCCATTCTGACAAGCATCGATTTTTCTTGAATTTCTTGGCCGGACAAACCTTGTCGATCACATGGCTTTTCGGAAACATGAGGGACACAGGACCCGATTGCAAGGGCTGGCGGAGAAGAATGCCGCGCAAGGATCGCCCAACGCGGGTCTGACTATGCCACGGACGGCAGATGATGGTCGATGAGGAGGGCGGCAAAGAGGGTGCTCAGGTAGACGATCGAGTACCGGAAGGCGGCGCGCGAGAGCGCATCGCTGTAATGGCGATAGAGCCGGATGGCAAAGCGCAGGAACAGCGCGTCGAGGGTCAGCGCGACGAGCAGATAGAACCCTCCGCTCATGCCGACGGCAAAGGGCAGAAGGCTGACCGCCGTCAGGATGGCCGTATAAAACAGCACGCAAAGGCGCGTGAAGAAGACGCCGTGGGTGACCGGGAGCATCGGCACGCGCGCCTTGGCATACTCTTCCCTGCGGTAGAGCGCCAGCGTCCAGAAGTGCGGCGGCGTCCAGGCGAAGATGATCAGGAACAGGAGAAGGGCATGGCTCGAAATCCCCCCGGTCACCGCACTCCAGCCGAGAATCGGGGGCATGGCGCCGGAGGCGCCGCCGATGACGATGTTCTGGGGCGTGGCGGGTTTGAGGAGCACCGTATAGATGATCGCATAGCCGGCAAAGGTGGCCAGGGTCAGCCACATCGTCAGCGGATTGACCACCTGATCCAGGATGAACAGGCCCAGTCCGCCGATCCCCGCTGCAAAAAACAGGGTCTCGGTGCGCGTGAGTATGCCCCGCGGAAGCGGGCGCATGCAGGTGCGCGCCATCACGGCGTCGATCTTGTACTCCACGAGGCAATTGACCGCCGCGGCGGCGCCGGCCACCAGCGCGATGCCGAGCCCGCCGCCGATCAGGATCGGCAGCGGCACCATCCCCGGGGCCGCCAGGAACATCCCGATGAGCGCGGTGAACACCACGAGCGCGACCACCCTCGGTTTGCACAGCTGGACAAACTGCCGCAGCCGCGAAGGGGAAGCGACAAACGTCAGGGTATCGGGCATGCAATTTCCTCCGGCGGGTGGGACACAGGGGCAGGGACGCGACGGGTCGGCGCCCCCAGTCGGAAATTGAGGGCGACCACCGAAGAGAGCAGCAATGCGGCAAGCGCATTATGGGCCAGGGCCACCGGCCATGGGTGGTCCCACACCACCGTGGCAATCCCCAGGAGCACCTGCGCCACCAGGCACGATGCGACGGCCGCCGCGAGGGCCCGCACGCCCTCCAGGCGCATCGCCGCCAGGCATAAGGCGCCGACATAGACGAGCGTCAGCCCGGCCCCCAGCCGGTGCGTCCACTGAATCGCGGCCAAGGCGGCCTGCGTCAGCGGCTGGCCATCGGGCCGAAGCCCCAAGGGGTGAAAAAAGTCGAAGGCCTGGTGGAAATTCATGGCCGGCCACCACGCGCCATTGCAGGTCGGGAAGCCGGTGCAACCGAAGTCGGCGTAATTGGTGCTCACCCACGCACCGAGGCCGATCTGGGCATAGACGAGCGCCAGCGCGCCCCGTGCCCAAGGCTTCAG
Source organism: Pseudomonadota bacterium (assembly GCA_021817985.1). Classification (GTDB taxonomy): domain Bacteria; phylum Pseudomonadota; class Gammaproteobacteria; order Burkholderiales; family JAKAFK01; genus JAKAFK01. The sequence continues at coordinate 16,685 of JAKAFK010000045.1, forward strand.
GCGCCGCATCTTTGCCGTCGCCACGGGCCGCAGGCCCTGCGCGCCCAGGGCAAGCCACACCAGAAGCGCAAGGATGGCCATGCCTCCTAGCAAATGCGCGCTGACCACCAGCGGCGTGAGCAGCCGCGTGACGGTCCACATCCCGAGTGTCGCCTGAAGCACGACCAAGCCCACCAGAAGCAGGGCCAGCCAAGCCTGCGCCCTCGCCCGATGGCGCCGTTTCCAAGCCATCACGCCCACGGCGAGAATGAGCAGGCCGAGACTTCCCGCGAAATAGCGATGGATCATCTCCTTCCATGCGATCCGAGCGTCCACCGGGCGCGCGGGAAAGGCCTGCAGGGCCGCCGCTCGCGCCTGCGCCCCCTCGGGGACGGTGATGTGGCCAAAGCAGCCGGGCCAATCCGGGCAGCCGAGGCCCGCATTGGACAACCGCACATAGGCGCCCAGGACCACCACCAAGAAAGCCAACACGGCCGCGGCAGGTGCCAGATTCCGGTAAAGCATGCCTTCGCTCCTTGTGGTTCCCTACAAACCGAGGCCGTGGCGCCTCAATCCCTTAAACGCCGAGTGTTGGTGACGGCATAGACCACCAACACGCTCCCTGCCAGCACCAGCCACTGGAAGGCGTAGCCCAGGTTCTCCCGCTCTCCGGCGGAGACGCGCGGCCATCGCCTCGCGAGCCCATCGCCGGTGTCGTTCTCCTGGAGGATCACCACGGGATCGAGGGGAAACGGCACCGTTTGGGCGTAGCGGTCGAGCTCGAGGTTTTCCCAAACGCGTCCTTGCACGGTCTGGCTGGACAGCTGCAGGAACCGCCTGCTCGGCACTGCCGCAAGCCCCTCGATCGTGAGCGTTCCCGGTTCGGCAGGCACCGGCGGAAGATCCGCCCGCAAGGGCGGCGCCCGCACCCAGCCCCGGTTCACCAGGACATACATCGGCCCTTCGCCGATGCGCATCGGGGTCAGGATGTCATACCCGGCCCTGCCGTCCTCGATTTGATTGTCGAGATAAATGGAGTCTTTCGGCATGAATCGCCCGGTCGCTTCCACTTCATGATCGACGTAGGCCCGCGCCTCGATGCGCCGCGGCGGCAGGATAAGCGGCGCGGCGTGGCGCCAAGCCTGCAAGCGCGCAGCCGCGGCCTGTTTGTGGCGTGCGCAGTCGAATTGCCAGTGCGCCGCCCAAAGCATGAGCGCAATCAGCCCGAATGCCGCGCAGGAGGGCCACAGACCCGGCTTGAAGGCAAAGCGGCCGCTGCGTTGCCGGCCGTGTGGCCGCCCCCAAGACCTTGGACTATGCTGTACTAATCGTCCACGCATGGAAGCTCCCCGATGCGGATTCTCGTCATCGTCTTCGTCGTGCTCATCTTGGCAAGCCTTGGGAGCGCCTTCTTCTACATCGTCAAGGACCGCGGCCAGACGGATCGGGCCGTCAAGGCGTTGACGGTCCGGATCGCCCTTTCGCTCCTCTTGTTCGCATTGCTCATGCTGGGCTTCTATTTCCACGTCGTCCCTGCGCGCGGGCTTTGAACCCGGCAAGCGCCGCGCGCTCAAAGCCAGTACACGAAGATGAACAGCAGCAGCCACACCACATCCACGAAGTGCCAATACCAGGTGACCGCTTCGAAACCGAAGTGATGCTCGGGATCGAAATGCCCCTTGACGGCGCGCACCAGGATGACGATCAGCATGATGGTGCCGACCGTCACGTGGGCGCCATGGAAGCCCGTCAGCAGGAAGAACGTCGCCCCGTAGACGCCTGCGCCGAGGCTGAGCCCCAAGTGGTGGTAGGCGTTCCAATACTCGTGGGCTTGCAGCCCCAGAAAGCTTGCCCCCAAGAGCACCGTGAGCGCGAGCCCGACGATGAGCTGCAGGCGGTTGTTGCGCTTGAGGCCCCAATGGGCCCAGGTCACGGTCGCGCCCGAACTCAGCAGCACCAAGGTGTTGACGGCGGGAATGCCCCACGCCTGCATCGGCGTGAAGCGCTGGGCAAGCCCGGGACCGGCCGTTGGCCACGCGGGCACGAAATGCGGCCAGAGCAGGCGCATCGTCTGCCCCTCGCCCAGCATGGGAAGCGCCAGATTGCGGATATAGAACAGCGCGCCGAAGAAGGCCGCGAAGAACATGACCTCGGAGAAGATGAACCAGCTCATGCCCCAGCGGAAGGACAGGTCCACGCGCTTGTTGAACAGCCCCTTCTGATTCTCCGCAATGACCGTCCCGAACCAGCCGACCAGCATGGCCGCCAGGATGAGCGCCCCGGCCACCATGACATAGGCGCCCGCGGCAACCCCGTTGATGAGCAGCGCGAACCCGGAAACCAGGGTGAACAGCGCGACCGAGCCCATGATGGGCCAATAGGACGGCGGGGCGAGGTAATAACGCTGCGGCGTGTGCACGGCGTTCATGGGATCGTGTTCCTAAAAAGTTGCGCAACATGGCGCATAGGATTCATCCCCTGCGACAGGGGGTCGCTCAGCCAAACCGGATGAAGGTCCACGCAAAAAGCGCCACCGCGACGAGCATGAGCCATGCCGCGGTCCGCCACTTCCCGCGCGCCATCCAGCGGCGCCTCACGGAGTTTCTCCCTTCACGAGATGACCGGCTCCGTCTCGAACGTGTGGTAAGGCGGCGGCGACGGCAGCGTCCACTCGAGGGAGGTTGCGCCCTCCCAGGGGCGGTCGCCCGCGGGCACGCCGCCGCGAATGCATTTGACGATCGCGTACAGGAAAATGAGCTGCGAGAGTCCCAGGCCGAAGGCAGCGATGCTGACCACCTGATTGAGGGTCGTGTATTGGAGCGCATAGTCCGCCACCCTGCGCGGCATGCCGGCAAGCCCGAGGAAATGCATGGGGAAAAAAGTGAGGTTGAAGAAGATGGTGGTCAGCCAGAAGTGCCATTTGCCGAGCGTTTCGTCGTACATATGCCCGGTCCATTTCGGCAGCCAGTAATAGATGCCCGCCATGATCGCCATGGCCGCGCCGGAGAAAAGCACGTAATGAAAATGGGCCACCACGTAGTAAGTGCCATGCAGCTGGATGTCGACCGGCGTGACGGCGAGCACCAGCCCGCTGAACCCGCCGATCGTGAACATCAGGACGAAGCCGATGGCGAAGAGCATGGGCGTCTCGAAGCTCAAGGAGCCGCGCCACATGGTCGCCACCCAATTGAAGATCTTGACCCCGGTTGGGACGGCGATCAGCATGGTGGCATACATGAAGAACAGTTGGCCGGACGCCGGGAAGCCGACGGTGAACATGTGATGCCCCCAGACCACGAACGAAAGCGTGGCGATCGAGGCCGTCGCATAGACCATCGACGCATACCCGAACAAGGGCTTGCGCGAGAAGGTCGGGATGATCTCGGAGATGATGCCGAAGGCCGGCAGGATCATGATGTACACCTCGGGGTGCCCGAAGAACCAGAAGATATGCTGGAACATGATCGGATCGCCCCCCCCGGCGGCGTTGAAGAAGTGCGTCCCGAAATGACGATCGGCAAGCACCATGGTCACCGCCCCTGCAAGGACCGGCATCACGGCGACCAGCAGATAGGCGGTGATGAGCCATGTCCACACGAAAAGCGGCATCTTCATGAGCGTCATGCCGGGCGCGCGCAGGTTGAGGATGGTGGTGATGATGTTGATCGCGCCCATGATCGACGAGATCCCGAGGATATGGATCGCGAAGATCGTCATGTCCATGCCGGGCCCCATTTCCACCGACAGCGGCGGGTACATCGTCCACCCGGTGGCCGCCGCCCCTCCCGGCACGAAAAACTCGCCGATCATCAGCAGGGCGGCAAACGGGAGCAGCCAGAAGCTCCAGTTGTTCATGCGCGGGAACGCCATGTCCGGGGCGCCGATCATCAGCGGGATCTGCCAGTTGGCGAAGCCCACGAACGCCGGCATGATGACCCCGAAGATCATCATCAGCCCATGCATGGTCACGAACTGGTTGTACAGGGCAGGGGAAAAAAGCCGTGCGCCGGGCTCAAAAAGCTCGGCCCGGATGAGCATGGCGAAGAAGCCCGCGATGAAGAACATGACAAGGGAGAAGCACAGATACAAGGTGCCGATGTCCTTGTGGTTGGTGGTCGTGATCCAGCGCACGAGACCGCGCGCATGCGGGCCGGCATGTTCGTCGTGAGAGGCGACAGCTTCCATGGCGAGGCTCCTTAGGCTGGCGAAAAGACGTCAGGAGGAACGGGCGGCGCGCGACGCCGTGAGCGTCCGGTGCCCGCGCGAGGCCTGGGCCTTCGCGGCCGCCGTCGCGGCGGTCTTTTTCCCCCGCTGCTCCGCGGCCACCCAGGCCGCGAACTGCGCAGGCGTCACGGCGTCCACGACGATGGGCATGAAGGCATGCCCTTTGCCGCACAGCTCGGTGCAATACCCCCGGTAGACGCCCGGGGCATCAGCCTCGAACCAGGTCGCCTTGATGAAGCCCGGGAAGGCGTCCTGCTTGACGCCCAGCGCGGGCACGAACCAGGAATGGACCACGTCGGCGGACGTCACCAGGAGACGGATCTTCTCGCCGGTGGGCACCACCATCGGATGATCCACTTGCTCCAGATAATGGCGGTTCTTGGGCGCCAGGTCGGCGAGTTGGGCCGGCGGGGTGGACAGGGTGCTGAAAAACGAGATGCCATAGGGCAGATAGGTATACTGCCATTTCCACTGGTAGCCGGTGACCTCGATCGACAGGGCGGAACCCGCCGTGTTCTTCATGGCGAGCACGGTGCGCGTGGCCGGATAGGCCATGCCGGCCAGGATGAGGAAAGGGATGATGGTCCACACCACCTCGAGGGCCAGATTCTCGTGAAACAAGGCCGGCTTGTGTCCAACCGACTTGCGGTGGTTCACGATCGCGTAAAGCATCGCGCCGAACACCACGATGAAGATGCCCAGGCAGACCCACAGCACCATGATATGGAGGCCATAGATCTGCTCGGCGATCGGAGAAGCGGGCGGCTTCAGATTGATCTCGAACGCCCGTGCGGGCGCCCAGACAAGGATCCCGAAGAGCAGGCAGAGAGCCCCGGATACGGTTTTCCTCATGAGCAGCCTCCCTCTGGCCGCGGCGGCTACCGGCTGCGCAGTCGACCCCTCAGATCGCGCACCGCCATCACCCGCTCGGCATCGGTCATGTGCTTGCCGAAAACCACTTCCTGGCCACCCGAACACAGGGCGAGGCGGCACCGGTGGCATGGACGCAGGCAGCGCAAGACGATGCGCGTCCAATAGCGATTGAACTCAAACCGCCGGCTTCGCCCCTGCTCGCTGAGCTCGATGACGACCCTGTCGCCCTGCACGGTCAGTCGCTCGTAGTCGCGGGCATGGGCCGCCAGCCGCTGAAACGCCCAGGCCAGCGCCGCCACCTCGAGTCCGGTGAACGGAAGGACCATCCAGGCCCCCATCCACAGCGCGACGCCCACGACAGCCATGCAAAGAAAGATCAGAATCCCGAGAACACAGGCCGTCCCGGCAGAACTTAGGGAACAGTTTCGGGCGGCCGTTATAGAAAACGCTGCCGGTGGCATCGAGCGCTCATCAGTTACCACCATCATGATGAATCCTGCATTTCTTGGCCGCGCAGGAACACCCGTCTTCCCTTCAACTTAGCACAGCCGCTGACGCGCGCAAGGCCGCCTAGAATCTCTCGCCGCATGCGGCTTTGCGCCTAAAATCCCTATATTTGATAGGGCCTTTCATGCGCTCCTTTCTTGAGCCCCCCGACACGGGGGAGCGGCAGGCGCCGATGACCGCGCGATGCGCGCGTTAGAGTCATGGGCCGTTAGATCCTGGCGCGGCGGGCCATTCTCTCGCGGGTACCCTCCGGTGGCGACACCCGAAAATCGAACAGCACATCAGGAACCGCTCGCGCACGGTGCCGCAGCACCGTCATCATCCGGGATGGCTATACTCTCAACAAACATCCGCGAGAATGCCCTCGCCTTGGCCATGGGGAGGAAGACGGGAATTTGATCTTGTTGTCTGTCGCCCGAGCAGGAAACGGTGCCGGATTTGATGACGCTTGTGGATTGCTCCTCGTCGCGGCTGTATGGGTGGAGGAGATAGCAAAAAAAACTGGCTGCGGCACTGAGCTCAGGACCCGAGGATTGCCCCCATGAAGAACCACACGTTCGATGCCGATGACAGCCGCAAGCGGCGGTGGGCGCGACCACCGGTCGCTCCAGCCAAAGACCTAGGGAGACGATTCCGGCTGGCTGTGCTGGTCGCCGCCGCCGGCTGCGCGGCTTCGGGGTATGCACCCGCAGACGCCGCGCCGGTGCGCCCTGCACCACCCCCGGCGACCGTGCCCACGCTGCCTGGGAGGCCACCCCCAGGTGCTCCTCCCGGCCCGCCTCCGACGGCGCCCTCTACGCCGCCGGCCGCGCCGAGCATGCCGCCTGCGGCACCCTCCGCGCCGCCGGCAGTCCCGTGAACCCGGACGACGCGGGGTCGCGCCCGCGCGGCCGGCGCGATAAGCCCGCCACGGGCGGCCTCATCGCACGCGGCCTTCGCCCTGGGCGGCGAGCCATGCCCTGAATTCCCCTTGAATCGCCTCCCCGACGCGCTGGAGCTCAGCCCTCTTTCGCGCCAGGGCTGGGCTACGTCCGTTGCCTGCGGGCTTTCTGATCACGCTCGCCAGCTCGCGCGCAGCCTCGTGCAACTGCTCATGAAGGCCGGTAATCGCCCGAAAATGCGCATTGCCGTCGTATCGGCGCGAGCCGTCCCCGTGCAGCCATTTGCCCAACACGCAAAGCTGCTGGGAGTTGAGCTCGGCAAGACGTCCCGCCTCGTCGCCCTCCTCGGCCTCAAGACCACGGGTGCTTTCGCGCATACGCTGCGCGTGCGCCAGCGCCGCAATCATCAGGCCGTAGTCCTCCGGCCGCCAGGGCTGGTCCGTCCAGGTGGTCCAGACGGGGCTGGCCCGATAGGCCGCAACCCAGCCCAGCACTTGGTCCGCGGGCATCGGCATCGCCATCGCATAGCCCTGCGCGCGCTGGCATCCGAGCTGAAGCAGCAGGCAGCCGTGCTCAATGCTTTCGACGCCTTCGCCGATCACCTCGAGCCCGATCAGCCGCGCGGACGTGATGACGCCCGCCACGATGGCGGCGTCCTTCGGATCATGGAGAATATCGCTCACGAACGCGCGATCGATCTTGATCGCATCGGCGGGCAGCCGCTGGAGGTAGCTCAACGGCGCATTCCCGGTCCCGAAATCGTCCAGCGCGACCGTCACACCGAGCGCGCGCGCCGCGGCCAAGATCTCGCGCGCCGCCTCCAGATCGGCGATCGCCGTCGTTTCGGTCACCTCGATTTCCACTCGATCCGGGGCCGCGCCGCAGGACTTGAGGGCCTCCTCCAAATCCCGGATGAAATCGTGGGCGAGCAGGTGGCGCGTGCCGATATTGACGGAAACACGCAGGGGCAAGCCCAACGCTGCCCAGGCGACCTGCTGTGTCAGGGCCTCGTGCAGGACAAAGCGGCCCACCTGGCACGAGGTCTGTCCATCTTCAAGCGCTCCAAGAAAGGCGCCCGGCGCGAGCACCCCCCGAGTCGGATGCTGCCAGCGCAGCAGGGCCTCCACACCAATCACGGCGCCGCTTGGCATGTCGACCTGCGGCTGGTAGTACAGGGACAACTCACCTTGCGTGAGCGCATGACGCAACTCCCGCGACAAGCGAGCCTGCCATTTGGCCTCCTCCGAGAGCGTCGTCGAGTACAGGGTGCTGCGGTCCCCGCCTGCGTTCTTCGACGAATACATCGCCATGTCGGCATGCCTGAGCAGCACATCCGCCTCGGCGTCATCCAGGGGAAACAGGGTAAACCCCATGCTGACGGACAGGCCGTGCCGATCATGTTCCAGCACGAAGGGCGTCCTCATCGCCGTCAGAAGGCGCTCCACCAAGGCGTCGAGCTGGGCCACATTCTCCATCGCGTCCAGCAGAAGACCGAACTCGTCGCCGCCCAGCCGGGCCAGCGTATCCTGCGGCCGCAAGATCCCCCGAAGGCGCGCAGCCACCTGGCGCAGCACCTTGTCGCCGGCGGCATGGCCGTGACGATCGTTGACGGTCTTGAAGCCGTCCAGGTCGAGCACCCCGATGGCCAGCAGCCGGTCCCTTCGTTCCGGACCCGAGATGGCATGGTGCATGCGGTCGGAAAAGAGCGCGCGGTTGGGCAGACCGGTGAGCGGGTCGCGCAGGCTCTGATCGCGCAACCCGGTGAGGAGCTCCGCGAAATGGGAAAAGGCCTGGAAGTGATCAAAGCCGATGCGCCGAAAGTAATGCGCCGAATCCGAGGCGAAGATCCCGACGCCGGCATAACCGTTGCGCAGCTTCCCGAAGGGAAAGAATCCCACCTCCTGGGCTTCGATGGGCAGCGGCTTCAGCCAGCCCAGCGCCGCAGCGGCGGCCGCCGTGAGGATCACCGGCAAGCCGGAGTTGGACGCGCGCGAACAAGGATCGTCGGCATCAGGAAGAATGCACAAGGGACACAGTGCGCCGAAAGGCTCCTGTGCCCCTCGGATGGCCCAATCCCCGTTGCTTCCCCATTCCACCGCGCTCCATGCCGCGACGATGTGGGTGCCTTCGCCCACCAGCCCGCGACACGTTTTGTCCAGCAAGACCTCCCATGCGCCGTTCGATTGCTCGGTCAGCATGGTATGGATCAAGACGCGAGTGAGCGCCGTACGTGCCGCGTCATCTTCGGACTGCGCCTTGACAAAGCCTTCGAGCTGGAGGGAAATATCCGCGAAGATGGCGCGCGCGAGGATCTGCCGCAAGCGAGACCAGTCGCCCGCCGGAATGTCCAAGGCATCCCCCAGCCCCTCCAGGTGCTCCAGATAGAGCGCATAGCCGCCCACCAGCCATGCCTGCGCGATCCCCTGTCGGTAATGCATGCCTCCGATTCGCATGACATCCTGCCGATAGCGGCGATCAAAACGGTCGCGCAACAGGCGGCCAAAGTGGTCCATCTGCCTTTCGAGCAGCGAAGCCAGGCCGGAAGGCGTTTGTTGGTCGAGGATGGCGGCCGTGTCCGGGTGATGCGACAGATAGTCGTAGAACACGGGAGCGAACCGGCGAACGCGCTGCTCGAGCGCCGGCTGATAACGCGCCAGCAAATCGAAGTCTTCCCGCCCCAGGCCCAGGAACTTGAGAATCGATTGAGAACTCGGCATGCCGGTTCGTCCTTTCCAAGAAGGCGCCCTTACAAGGCCGGCAGGGATGCGGGATATGCCCAATCCCGCATCGCGGGGCTGCGCCGGATCTCCACGAATGCCGTTGAGCGCCCATCCTCCGCGTCGCGGTCGGGTCGCTGCCTGGGAAAGGCCCTGAGGGAAGAGTGGTCCATCCTATCGGGTCACCTGCATAGGCAGGCTCGCCGCGCCACTGCCCTCTCCACTTCAGACCCTAGCGGGTCAAGGACAACATCCACCTATCGGGAAGTCTAAAGGGTAGCCGATAAATCCCCGAGATGCTGAACCACTTGAGGCGTCGATGCCCGCCGGCATACAGCCGTCCGGCATCGCGCGGGAGGATAGATCGTGCGAATCGTCATGGCATCTCACCCCATATCGCATGCTCCTCCTGAACCCGGGCGGTGTCAGAAGGCGAGCAGCGGCTTTGTAATTATTTGTATTTCGCACATTCCATCACCCTATACGCGCCCTGTCAATCATCGGCTCATTGTAGGGGAACCCGTCACATTTCAATGGACCCGAAGAGGCGCGTTAGCGCCATGACCGGACGCAGGCCCTTGCAGCCGCGGCGGTAGGGATGGCCGGGCCGAGACGTTATAGGACTTACTCATCCTATTTAGACAGACGGAACCGTTCGCGGTAGGCGGTGGCCCCACTTTAGATGCGAAAAGCGGCATGAGTCGCGCCTGAGCTCGTTTTGGCCCCAGCGGATCCCATCTCACGTCAAAATCCAGGATTCGGACAAACAAGTTGTCCGCACTGTCTAGGACGGTCCCCGTACCCTGCGACGCACGCCTCATGTTCCGGACCGCGTTGCCATGGCTTTTTTGCATCGTCGGCGCGCCGCGACCGTCGGATGCTCTGGCGGGCGAGACGCACACCCGGGCCCTGACAGGACAAGAGGCGAGGCCAGCCTTCCTTCCCTCGCGCTCGCGAAGAATCGGTTATCGGAGCAGGTCGTCCAAATGACGGCTGGTCGCGAGAATGGCGGCGGCTGCGCTTGCATCGCCCGGCGCATAGGGAAGAACGCCGAGCAAGGGGGCTGGCAGCCGGGCTTCCAGCGCAGCGACATTGTCCGCGAAGGCCGGCATTTGGGGATCCAGGCGATTGGCCACCCAGCCGGCCAACCGCAAGCCCTGTGCCGCCACCGCTTCAGCCGTGAGCAGCGCGTGGCTCAGACAGCCTAAGCGCAAGCCCACGACGAGGATGACAGGCAGCCCTAAGAGGCTTGCAAGATCGGCGGTGTCCTCCTCGGCATTGAGCGGGACGCGGAATCCGCCGATGCCCTCGACCACGGCAAGTTCCGCCATCGCCGAGAGCGTGCAAAACGCAGCGGCGATGCGGGCGAGTTCGATGGAAGTCCCGGCGCGTGCCGCCGCGATATGAGGCGCAAGGGCCGGCTCGAAGGCATAAGGCCTCACCAGTGACACAGGCGCTTGCACGGTACTCGCCGCCGTCAACGCGTCGACATCATCCCAGCGCGTGATGGCGCCATGCTCGTCCATGGCGGCCCCGGTCACCACCGGCTTCATTCCGACCACGCTCAGCCCGCGCGCCGCGAACGCGCGCAGCAAAGCGCAGGCGACATACGTCTTGCCGACGCCGGTGTCGGTCCCCGTCACAAAGAATCCGCGGGCGCTCATGCGGACACATCCTTGGCGGCTCGCGGCCGCCGCGACACGGGCATGCGGATGGCCACGGAATCGCCTGCGCGGCGGGTGCTCTCGCCCCCTGCCCAGGCGTGGCCATACACCACCTCGAAAGTCGCCGGCAGACGGCCGTCGCGGCGGAATCGCTCGTAACCCGCCTCAAGGGCGCGCCAGGGTCCCTTGCCCATGAAACCCTGCGGCCTGCCCTGGGTCACATTGTGCGCGCCCATGGCCTTCAGATCATGCAGGCATGCCTTGAGATCCGGGTAGGTCAGCGTGATGGTCTCCATCTCGACCACCGGTGTCGCGAACCCCGTTCTGACCAGAAGATCGCCGATGTCATGCATGTCCATGAACCGGTTGACATGGGTATAGCCGTCGATATCGGCGAACGCTTCGCGCAACTCCCGCAAAGTGTCCGGCCCGAAGGTACTGAACACGAGGAGCCCGGAAGGCGAAAGGACACGCCGGAACTCGGAGAACGCGTGTTCCAGGCTGTTGCACCACTGGAGGGCCAAGCTCGACCAGACCATGTCCCCGACCGCCGTCTTGAGAGGCAACCGCTCGATGTCCGCGCAGACGAATGCTTGGCGCGAGGGCCAAAGACGCGGCATTCGCCGCCACCACGACTGGGCCGCGCGGGCCACTTCAAGCATACGGGGCGCGAGGTCCAGCGCCACCACGGCGGCCTCCCCATAGCGTGCGGCCAGGGCACGGGTGCCGAAACCCGTTCCGGCGCCCGCATCGAGGATGAGGCGCGGCGCATGCGCCAGATAATCCAGGCGCTCCAGCAGGCGGGTCGCCACCTCCCGCTGCAGCACCGCAACCTGGTCGTACCCGGGAGCCGCCGCATCGAAGGCGCGCCGAACCAGTCGCTTGTCGAGATGCAGGGCATCGCTCATGCCAAAAACCTTTCCATGCAGGCGACCACTTGCGGCAGGTGGGAAATGAAGGGGGCGTGACCGCTGCCATGCACCCACTCGAGCGTGGCACGCGGCAACCGCCGGGCCAGCCAGCGGCCCGCATCGCCCGGCACCAGCCGATCGCGGTCGCCCTGGATCAGCAAGGTGGGCGTATCGATGGACCCGACTTCGGGGCGCAGGTCGGCCTCCGACAAAATCTTGAGCCCCGCCTCGAGCATCTCGACAGGCGGCTGCGCGAGCCCTTGCAGCATCCGCCGCAGGGCGGCCACCGTCGCGCGCTGCGCGTCGGTGCCTCGCGCCTGCAGCAGGAAGAAACGGGCAAGGGTCCCTTCATAGTCCTGCCGCAAACCGGCGGCAAACGCCTCGAGCACGCCCCGCTCCACCGCACAATGCCAGTCCTCCCGCACGGTGAACGAGGGCGTGGTCGCCACCAGGATCAGGCGCCGAACGCGATCCGGAAAAAGCCGCGCCCACGTCAGGGCCACCTGCCCGCCGAGCGACCAGCCGCACAGGTCCACTTCCCCGGAAAACGCCGCCGCAAGCGTTTTCGCCAGGTGTTCGAGGTCATACGGTTCAGGGCCCGGAATCGATCCATAGCCCGGCAGGTCGGGGGCGTGAACGGCTGTCCGCGGGCCCAGTGCGGCCTGCACGCCGCGCCAGACGGCGCCATGCAAACCCCAGCCATGAAGCAAAACCAGTGGTACCCGTGCCGCCGTTGCCATTGGCCCGACCTCAGTTAAGCGAAGACAAGGCATCGACCAGGCGGTCGATGTCGTTCAAGGTATGCGCCGCCGACAGCGAGATCCGAAGGCGCGCGCTGTCGCGAGGAACCGTGGGAGGACGAATCGCGGGCACCAGGAGACCATGGGCGCGCAATGCCTCGGAAAGCTCGAGCGCCTCCCGGTTGCCGCCCACCAGGAGCGGTTGGATCGGCGTCGTCGAAGGCAAAAGACGCCATCGGCCCGCGGCGAGGCCCTGCCTGAGGCGCTGGATCAGCGTAGCGAGGCGGTCGCGCCGCCAATCGTCTTCCCGCACGATCGCGAGGCTCGCCGAGACAGCCGCGGCGACGAGCGGCGGAAGCGCCGTCGTGTAGATGTAGGTCCTCGCCCGCTGAATCAGCGTCTCCACGCAATCGGCGTCGCCCGCCACGAAGGCCCCCATGACGCCCACCGCCTTGCCCAGCGTTGCCATATAGATGATTCGGGGAGAGGCCAACGCAAAGTGATTGAGGATTCCCCGTCCGCCTTCTCCCAACACGCCGAAACCGTGCGCGTCGTCGACCAGGAGAAAGGCGCCATGGCGCTCGCACAATGCGAGGAGTTCCGCCATCGGGGCAACGTCGCCGTCCATGCTGAACACGCCGTCGGTGACGACCAGCTTGCGCGGCGCATCGGATTGCGCGAGCAAGCGCTCCAAGACGCCCATATCCGCATGCGGATAGCGCCGCATCCGAGCGCGGGAAAGCACGACGGCATCGTTGAGGGAGGCATGATTGAGCTTGTCTGCGAATACCTCATCCTGGCGACCCACCAGTGCCGAGACGACCCCCAGATTGGCCATGTAGCCCGTCGAGAACAGGAGGGCGCGCGGGAGGCCAACGAAGTCGGCGAGTTCCTGTTCAAGGGTGTCATGGGCATGCCCATGGCCCACGATCAGGTGGGACGCCCCGCTACCCACGCCATAGCGTCGAGCCGCTTGCGTCACCGCCTCCGCAAGCGCCGGGTGGTTCGCGAGTCCCAGATAATCATTGGATGCGAAAGCGAGATAATCGTGCCCCGCCACCCGCACATGCGCTCCTTGCGCGCCTTCTAGGGTCAGCCGTGTCCGCAGCAGGCCGTCGGCGCGCCGCCGGTCGAGCGCCTCACGCAGATTCAAGACGGGTCCCGCAACCGCAGCCAGCGCCCCCTCCCGCCGCAGGGGCTTTTTCCTCCACGACCAAGACATGCATGTCGAGCTTCTCGAGGAGCGCGCGGTCCCGCTCTGCATCCTGGTTGTCGGTGGTCAGCAGCCGATCCCCATAGAAGATCGAATTGGCGCCGGCGAGGAAGCAGAGCGCTTGCGCGGCCTCCGGCAGCTGTGCGCGTCCCGCCGACAGGCGAACATAGCTGGTCGGCATGACGATGCGCGCGACGGCGATCGTCCGGATGAAATCGAAGGGATCCAGCGGCTCGCTCCCGCACAAGGGTGTTCCTTCCACGGGCACCAACATGTTGATGGGCACGCTCTCGGGCGGCGGCGTCAGGTTGGCCAAGACGGCCAGAAGGCTCGCCCGGTCTGTACGCGTCTCGCCCATGCCGACAATCCCGCCGCTGCACACGCGAATTCCCGCCGCCCGAACCTTGGCCAGGGTATCGAGACGGTCGTCGAAGGCGCGGGTCGACACCACCTCCCCATAGAATTCCGGCGAGGTATCGAGATTGTGGTTATAGTAGTCAAGCCCTGCCTGCGCGAGTTCCTCCGCCTGTCCGTCCTGCAGCAGCCCGAGGGTCACGCACGTCTCAAGGCCCAGGGCACGGACGGCGCGAACCATGTCGAGAACCGGTTGCAGATCGCGTGCCTTGGGACCCCGCCACGCCGCCCCCATGCAGAAACGGGTTGCGCCGCTTGCCTTGGCCGCCTGCGCGGCCTCGACCACGCGCTCCACATCGAGAAGCGGCTCGGCTTCAAGCGCAGTGTCATGATGCGCCGACTGCGAACAGTACTTGCAGTCCTCCGAGCAGCCGCCGGTTTTGATGGATAGCAGGGTCGACAGCTGCATCGCGTTAGGATCGAAGTGCGCCCGGTGCACGGTCTGCGCACGATACAGCAAGTCGTTGAACGGCAATGCGAACAACGCTTTCACTTCTTCCGCGCGCCACGCCCCGCGCCCGGTTGTTGCCGCCTGGTCTACCGCTTCGTCAGACATTGTCGTATCCTCGCCTCACCATGATCGCCATTGCATCTTCCTGGCCCACCTGTCCTCCCGGTTCGCGGCAGGACAAAGGACGAAATCATAGCGCTAATTTTGTTATTGTCAAATTTTACGCTAGCAGTTTTTGACAATATGTCAAAAACTGACCACCGGTCCGAAGACCCGCGCCCCGTTTAGGCCGCGCCTTGCGAGGCGACGAGCCGAAACGCCCGCGGGCCCGGCGCGTGCATCTGCTGGTACAATCGCAGCCAGCGAATAACTTCCGGCCCGTCAGGCCTCCACCATCCTCCGATGTTCGACATCATTCTCTTCGAACCTGAAATCCCGCCGAACACGGGCAACATCATCCGGCTTTGCGCCAACACCGGCATGGGCCTGCATCTCGTTGAACCGTTGGGCTTCCGCCTCGGCGATGCGAGGCTCAGGCGCGCCGGGCTCGATTACCATGAGTATGCCCCGGTGAAGGTTCATCGCAGCTGGGCGCTTTGCCAGGAGAATTTGCGGGGGCGACGTTTCTTCGCAGTCACCACGCGCGGCGGGACGCGGTACGCTGATTGCGGGTTTCGGCCCGGAGATGCGTTCGTATTTGGTCCGGAAACGCGCGGGCTGCCCGATGCGGTCCTGTCGGAATTTGCCGTGGAGCGGCGCATTCGCCTGCCCATGCTTCCCGGTTCCCGGAGCCTCAACCTGTCGAACGCAGTCGCGGTCGTCGCCTACGAAGCCTGGCGCCAGCAGGATTTCTCGCAGGGCGGCTAACCCGCCACCGCCCCAATGGCGCGGGGTTGCGCGGGACAGGCGGCCATCGGTCGCGCCGATGCCAGTCGCAACGACAAATGCGCGTTTGCGCACGACGTCGAACATAACCATATCGGACCCTGCGGTCACCCGCTCGCCGTTATCGCTCGTCCGCCAGTGATTCTCGCATCGGTGCGGAAAATCGTCCGCCAGGATGCGCCACGTTGCAGCAAGTCCGCGGGCGGTGACTCGCAGATGTCTCTGACAAAGTTGTCGATAGGCCGGCGTTGCTTCCTAACGTTTGGCACCGCACGTCCGACGCCGATCAAGTTGCCGAAGTGCGGGCCCATTCGTGCCACACGCAATGCTCGAGCCGATCCTCCCATCGTCCGCGCCCTCGAGTGCGCCGGGAGGCATTTCCGGTTGCTCCTTGGATTTCGGTGCCGAAACCTGCCGGAAAGCCCACTCGGGCAGAAGCCCCCGTGCGCCGCGCCTCCATGCAGCGCCCGCTTTCTTTCGAGTCTCGGTCGGTCGACGCGTCGGCGTCGCAGCAGCAGATAATTGGAAGCCGGTGTCAAGGTTTCGGCTCAGCAGAGCCCGACGCTTGCCGTACCCACGATGCTTGACCTCCACGCCGTCCCGGCCGACCCGCCCTCTGTGTTTGTGCTATAAACAGCTCTCAAGCTCGACTGTGCCGTGGTTGATGTGAAACCCGCCGTCCGGCGGGATCAGCGATTCCCTCTCGAGCGGAATCGATGCAAGCCACCCCCGCCAACCTCCAGGGGCGGCGGGGTATGTTCACGGAGGCAGATCATGAAGTTCAACCCCTATCTTTTCTTTAACGGCGAGTGCCGTGCCGCTTTTGAATTTTACCGCGACGTATTTTCTGGCCGCATTGCCATGATGATGACGGCCGGAGAGTCACCCATGAAGGATCAGATCCCGCCCGATCAGCGCGATACGATTATGCATGTGCGTCTGGAGGTCGGAGAGCAAGTGCTCATGGGGT